>NZ_JBMIQH010000013.1:0-203353 GCF_056155635.1 Paraburkholderia sp. BR10141
CAGGCGCAGCTCTTCGGGCGTGATGCGGAAATGCACGCCCGACCAGTGCAGGCCCGCGCCGCCCACGCCTTCGCCGGGCAGAAACGCGGCGAGCTGGCGGTAGGGCAGGGCCGTGTCGTTCACGCCGTGGCGGATCGAAACCGTGGTCTTCGAAAGATCGAGAAAGAGCTTCTTGCGGATGTTGTACGTGAGCTCGTCGATGGTGTTGGGGTACGCACCGTCCGGGTAGGTGTCGCGATACTCGCCGCGCTCGAGCGCCACCACCTTCAGACCCGCTTCGGTCAGTTCCTTCGAGAGGATCGCGCCGGTCCAGCCGAAGCCGACCACGACGGCATCGACGTGAGGTTTTTTGATCGCCATTCAGGTACGCTCCCCGTTGATCGAGACCGGGCCGTACGGATAGGGCTTGCCGTTCTGGTTCACGAAATCCATGAAGTCGGCGCGTGCGCCGGGAAAGCCGATCATCTTCCACGCAGCCATGTTGCGGTTGCCGCCGTGGATCGGGTCGCAGAAGTAGCCTTCGCGCGTGTTCTGCAGCAACTGCCCGAAGAACACGGAGGCCGGCACGCCGTCCAGTTCGACCTTGCCCGCCTCGAGCGCGCCGAGCACGCTGTCGCGCGTGCTCGCGTCGAGCGCGTCGAAGTCCTTGCCGTAGGCCTTCGTGCAGTACGCGTTCACGGCCTTGATGCCGAGCCGGTAGATGTCGCGCGGCACGAGCTTCAGCTGGTAGCCGAGTTCGGGCACGCCTTGCTGGAACGGCCCCTGCATGTACCAGAGTGCGCCGTGCGCGTAAGGCGTGTCCATCTGCCGGTCGATGAATTCGGGCACGCCGGCTTCCAGCGCGCCGGGGCCTTCGGCGTCGGCGGGAATCAGACGGTCGGTGGCGGCTTCGACAAAGGCCCACTCGCGCGCGTCGAAAAAGCGCGGCTTGTAGGCGACGGCCTGATGGGCTTCTGGCTTGACGTTGGGCGCAGAGGCGGCGCTGCCCGCCGCGGCGGTTTCGCTCGACGGCTGCTTGCCGCCCTCGCAGCCCGCCAGTGCGCTGGCGGGCACGAGCACCGCTGCCGTGCGCAGGAAGCCGCGGCGTGTCGTGAGAGGAGAGTCTGACATAGTTGAAATCCGTATCAAGACTGCGCGGCCGGCTTCGGCTGAGGCGGCAAGCGGGGACTGGAGATCACCAATTGGTGAAGCAGACCACTGATTGCTCCGGCAATCAGGACGCGGTACCAACGAGGGTTAGATCGCGGCCAGTAAGCGTACCGATTAGCGCTACCAACGATGCATTTCTATGGGTACTGGATCGGGTGCCGTATGCCACGGGCCTCGTCCTTTTGAGTCAGATAAAGATACATTCGGCATCCTAATTTATATCAATGCTCAGCTGCGTGGTCACAATAAGCGCTGTGCCGATGAGCACGACCTCGAACCCAATCCGTATGTCCAGAAGTAACGGAAACGTTACCCCTTACGGCACCAAGTAGGCCTATGTGCATGACAAGCTGGCCGAGGAGACCCAAGCCACTAAGCGGGGAGACACTCTACGCCGCCGCGTCAATGGCTTTAAAGATCATTAGTCTCTCGGGTTGGCCAAGTCGGCCGCTTCCTGAAATCCACAACAAGCCTTCCGCCTGAAAGCCAATCTAGAGTAAGCCAAGCGTAGACGCAAATGCACTTTGGGTTACATGTGACACGGCGCTACTTCCCATCGACACATAGATGTAGGTAAGCCATTGTGCAGTGGACCGCTACACCGATTGCAGCCTAGAGTGCTGTCATGTCCCGTTGTTCACTGACTGCATAGCACCGTCCTCACCAAAATTTCACTTCGACATTACTGTCCTCTCACGACTTTCGGGCACATCCACACCAATAATGCTCCCGTCGTAACCATCTCTTTGAAGTAGATGGTATGGACGCGTCGCAATGGTGATGCTGCAGAAGCGGAACCAAAACGCCCGTAGGCCATACTGTCGTAATCCGGCAAGACCGGACTGTTGACCATAGCCTCATATCTAACGAGAGGACCATGATGAGCATGTACGCAAGGGATTTGCTTGAGCTACGCCGAGAAGATCCGACGTCGACAGAACTACCGAAGATGGCGATGAACATCATCGCTGCCGGCACACGAGATCAACGTGAAGGCTGCTGACATGAACGCAATCGAACGGTGGCGCTCACGACCGTTGCAGTTCCGTGCCTTGACTCGCTGCGATGAATGCGGCGAATTGAAAGAGGACGCCCAGAAGCGCGTGAACTATTGCTCGAATATTACAGTCATCTGTTGTACGAAGTGTTTCGCGGAAATGACTGAAGGTCATGAGGCGGAGTGAGTCAACAAACTGCGATTTCCGGTAAACCACGACGCCTCAGTGACTCAGCATCAGCCACCGAGCGCGATTCATTCCTGCGCACGTGGCTCCTGCGTAACCGTTAGCGGCGGGTGATCGCGCAACCAATCGCTGCGCCCCATCTGTGCAATGATTTCGCAAAACTGCGGATAACGATACAACCGGTGTGACAAAGGAAAATATCTGGAAAAGTAAAATAAATTAGTGTCGCGAATTTCGCACGCTTCGCGGGCGTAGCGAATCACCTCATCCTCCCTCGCCACCGCACAAGCCGTGATAGCGAGCGCCGTTGGCGTAACATATTCACGACGGGCTCGGGCCTGCATTTCGGCGAAAATCGCATCGGCGTCAGTGGCTTTGCCCCAACTTGCGAGTGCCACGGCAAGCCAGGCCATGGACCAGGGGTGCCGGCCGGACATGGCCAATGCCGATTCTCCCGCCGCGATAGACTCTTCGAACTGGCCGTTCAACAGCAGTGCCATTTGCAGCACCCAGTTAGCAAGGAAGCTCTCGGGATCGAGATGGACGGCGCGCCGGCTGACCTCCACGCCTTCCCCGGTTTTGCCCGCCACAATACAGGTCAGTGCGTATAAGGCGTGTGCGTAGGCTGATAGGGGGTCCGCTGCCAGCGCTAGCTTCGCTTGCTCCATTCCCTCCGCCAGCCGCCCTTCCGAGAACTGGAGATAAGCACTCCCGTACCAGCCGAGTGCCGAGATGTACTTCGGATTCAGTTGTAGCGCGCAAAGAAACTCACGCTCGGCCTCCGCTGTGTTCCAGGCCCAGAGCAGGTAGGCGAGAGCCAAGGTGCAGTGTGCTTCGGCGAGCGAAGGATCTAATGCCACCGCGTGCCGAGCGGCCTCTATGGCCTTGGGCATGAAAGCCTGAGGAGCCGCAAACCCGTAGAAGCAAAGCATCGAGTAGCAATCGGCAAGATCGGCCCACGCCAATGCATAGCCTGGATCGAGATCCACTGACCGCTGGTAACAGGCGAGGGCACGTGAAATAGCGGGACCCCTCTTGTAGAGCAGAGCGTGACCCTTCAGGTAGGACTCGTATGCCTCGAGATTCGGGGTTCCAGGATTAGTCAGGTTTCTCGTATTCCACGGGAACGTGATCTTCAACCGCTTCACTATCGCTTGGGCAATCTCTTCCTGAATAGCGAAAACATCGTTCATCTCACGGTCATAGCGCTCCGACCAGAGATGATATCCGTCCACCGCAGACACAAGTTGCGCCGTGATACGCAGGCGATTATCCGCTCTGCGCACACTTCCCTCGAGAACGGTGCGCACGTTCAGTTGCTCGCCCACAATCCGCAAGTCGATGTGCTTACCCTTGAACGAGAAGGCGGAGCTTCGTGCCACGACGTGAAGCTCCTGGATCTGGGCGAGCGCGTCGATGATTTCTTCAGTGATCCCGTCGGCAAAGTATTCTTGCTCCGGATCTGCGCTCATGTTGACGAACGGCAGGACCACGATGGAATCGCTTACCACACTCTCAGTGGGCGCAGGCGTGGCGCTGCCTGCAGTTACCGGTGCAAGCAGTCGATAGCCTCGTTTCGAAATTGTCTCGATGACGCGCGGATCGCGGGCATCGTCGACAAAGGCGCGGCGCAACTCAGCGATGCAGCGCTTCAATACATCCTCGGTCACCACGGTCTTGGGCCACACAGCTTGAAAGAGCTGCTCTTTGGAAACCGTGTCTCCCGGGTGCTGGGCCAAACACACCAGCACTTCCATTACTTTCGGCTCGACGCGAACGGTCCGGCCCATGGAAGAGATGCTGTTGAGGCTGGGGGTGACCACCCAGTTCCCCACTCGGAGGTCGTCCATCGGGTCTCTCCACCAGCCGGTCGGTTATCAGAATTATAGCTTTGCTGAATACCGTCCGCACGAGCATCCGCCTGGTCAGGAACGGTATAGCAAGTCTGGACAACTACCGTAAAGGCTCCATCGATATTATTAAAGGCAGGCCGGAACACTGAGCGTCGTGACGGAGGGCACATCGACACGGATTGGATTCGAGGTGCGCCACCAAAGGCTCCGATCGCCGAAAGCCATTCCTCACTAAAATTCCCCGCCTATATCACCGTCTCCTCACGACTTCCGGGCACTTTCAGACTAACAATGGTCCCGTCGGAGCGATCTATTTTGAAGGGAATACTTAAGTTTTCGTGAGCCTTCGACGTGCGCATCTCTTCCGGGAATGGCCAGAAGTGCAGCGCGCGCCAATACGGGCGCAGATTGGAAAAGCTCGCGCTGGTAGCGCGCCTGAAGGGAAGGACCGCGATGGAATATGAACTCAGAAGTACGGTGGATGCGCTCCCGGGCCTGGTCTGGACCGCACTGCCGGACGGTCGCATTGAATTCGTCAATCGCCCCTGGTCGGACTATACGGGTCTCTCCGTCGAGCACGCGTGCGGCGAGGGCTGGCAGTCTGCGGTCCATCCCGAGGACCGGCCCGCGCTGCTTGAAGCCTGGCGAGCGGTCGTTGCTTCCGGCGTGCAGGGCGAGTTGGAAGCGCGAATGCGTCGCTTCGATGGCACGTATCGCTGGTTTCTATGCCGTGTCAGTCCGGTCGTCGACGCTGCCGGCAAAGTCGCGAAGTGGTGCGGGATCAACACGGATATCGAGGACCGTAAGCAGGCCGAAGCGGCCCTGAAGGCACACGAGGAGCGCTTTCGGCTCATCGTGGACGGACTGCCTACGCGCGTCATTCTCTTTACGCCGGACGGGGACGTGTTTCAAGCCAACCGCCATACGCTCAAATATTCAGGGGCGACGCTCGAAGAACTGAAGCAGTGGACTAGCAGAGACTTTACCCACCCGGATGATCGACGTGCGACTGTTGCCCGATTTTATGCGTCACTCAGAACCGGCGAGCCTTACGATTTTGAGTCCCGTCATCGTCGCGCGGACGGCGTCTATCGATGGTTTCGCGTACAAGGCTTTCCGTTGCAGGACAAGGAGGGGCGAATCGCTCTCTGGTACTTCCTGCAGACGGACATCGACGAGCGGAAGCGAGCCGAGGCGCTGCTTGCGGGCGAGAAGCGCCTGCTCGAAATGATCGCCATGGGCCTGCCCTTGCCCACGGTTCTTGATGACTTATGCCGGCTGGTCGAGCAGATCGTGAGCGACTGCTTCTGCAGTATTGCGCTGATCGAACCCGGCGACATGACATTCCAGCAGGTGAATGCGGCAGGCCTCGCTTTGACCTACACCTATCCTTCGAGTGGCGGCCGCGTCCACCTGGACTTGGGACCCTGCGGATTAGCAGCGTCGCGCAGCGAGCAGGTCGTCGTATCAGATATCGCGTCTGATTCACGCTGGCCCACGGCATGGCGCGACCTGAGTCTCGCACATGGTCTGCGCGCGTGCTGGGCGACCCCGATCCTGTCACGTACAAACGAAGTGCTGGGAACATTCGCGTTATTCCGGTCGGAGCCTGGAACCCCCTCTCCGTTTCAATCCGATCTAACAGGACGGCTTACACACCTTGCGAGTATTGCGATCGAGCGTGCACAGGGCGAACTCGCACTGAAGCGAAGCGAGGAGCGCTTCCGTGCGATCGTGGACACGACGCCGGACTGCGTGACGGTCCTCGCAAACGACGGGACGGTATTGTGCGCCAACTCGGCTGCACGCCGCGCTTTGAGATCGGTGCGTGCGGAAGGTGTGATCGGAGCGTGTTACTTCGATTTCGTGGCTCCTGAACATCGCGCGCGCTATGTCGAGTTCAACAGAAACATTTGCTCGGGACGGGACGGCGTCCTGGAGTTCGACTTCATCTCGCCACACTATGAGCGACGGCACCTCGAAACCCATGCCGCGCCGATGCACGATTGCGACGGCGCAATCGTGCAACTGGGCGTTACACGTGACATCACGGCACGCAGGAAGGCGGAGGAGCAACTGCGCAAGAGCGCGGCGCTGATGGCCAAAGTCGAGCAGCTCACCTTGAGCGGAAGCTTTAGCTGGCGCCCAGAGACTGGTTCATTCACCTGGTCGGAACAGCTTTATCGCATCTTCGGCTTCGAGCCAGGGGTGAGAGTCACGATGGATACGATCGCCACGCGCGTCCACCCCGGCGACCTTCATCTATTGCACGAAATGATCGAGCGGGCGAAAGACGGCCAGCACCTGGAGTTCGAGCACCGCCTGCTCCGGTCCGACGGCTCGGTCAGGTACGTGCGCATACAGGCTCACGCGACGCGTAGCCCACAGGGCTGGCTGGACTACATCGGTGCGGTACATGATGTCACCGAGCGCCGGGAGTCCGAAGAAGCGCTCTACGGCCTGCGCGTCGAATTAGCTCACGCAAGTCGGGTCAACAGCCTGGGTGCGCTGACCGCCTCGATTGCGCACGAGATCAACCAGCCGCTGGCCGGCATCATGACCAACGCCAGCACTGGCTTGCGCATGCTGAGCGCCCAGCCGCCCAATGTCGAAGGTGCGCTCGGGACCGTAAAGCGCACGATCCGGGATGGACATCGCGCCTCGGAGATGATGACGCGTCTGCGCGCACTGTTCAGCAAGAAGGCGGTGACGAAGGACGCCGTCGATCTGGTTGAAGCCGCGAACGACGTCATCGAACTGCTGCGCGCAGAGATTCGGAACAAACGGATCGTGCTACGACTGGAAACTGCCGACAACCTGCGGCCGGCCACAGGCGACCGGATCCAACTCCAGCAGGTGGTGCTGAACCTGCTTCTCAATGCCGTCGAGGCGATGAATGGCATCGATGATCGTCCACGGCAGATGCTGGTCAAGATAGAGCGCGAGGATGGCGACCACGTGCGATTCGCTGTCACTGATTCCGGCGTGGGCATCGACCCGCAGCATGCGGGCAGGCTATTCGACGCGTTTTTCACGACCAAGAGGGAAGGGATGGGCATCGGGCTGTCCGTATGCCGACGCATCATCGAGAGCCACGGTGGCCGCTTGTGGGCCAGCTCGAATGAGCGCTTTGGCGCGACGTTTTCATTCTCGCTACCGTCTCGAGCCGAATTCGAGGCGCCCGCGGCCCGTTCTGTCGATAGGAGCTTGCCGGTGCGCCCGGACGCAGAGCAGTTCGTGAGCGACCTGTGATGGTCGAACGCTCGCTTATCGTGGTGGTCGACGACGACGAGTCGGTGCGCGAATCGCTGCCTGACCTGTTGCACGAGTTCGGCTTCGCAGCGCAGGCCTTTGCTTCGGCGGAGGCGTTCCTGGCCTCCAGCTGTGTAGGCGAGGCGCACTGCCTGATCGTCGATATGTGCATGCCCGGCATGTCCGGCCGGGACCTGCAGCGCGAACTGGTGCGGCGCCGGCAAACCGTTCCGATCGTCTTCATTACAGCGCATGAAGATGAATCCCTCCGCCCACGCGTGCCAGGACAGGGCGCCGTTGAATGTCTCTTCAAACCATTCAGCGACACCGCTCTGCTCGGGGCGATCCGGGCCACGCTCCGCGTCAAATGATTCGTCCAGGCGCTTACGAATGGAGTTTTCAATGACACCATCTCATGTAGTTGAACGTGAATCGGAACTTTCGCCGGCGCAAGCCACGCCGGTCGTCTTCGTCGTCGACGACGACGTCTCGGTGCGTGAGGCACTCGAAGCCATGATTCACTTTGCCGGTCTCAGGGCAGAGACGTACACCTGCGCACAGGACTTTCTCAAACGTCCGCGCGACAGGGCCCCGAGCTGTCTGGTGCTAGACGTCATGCTTCCCGATCTCAGCGGCCTCGACCTTCAGAATCTTATTGCCGCCGAGCGTTCCGACACGCCGATCATCTTCATCACCGCCTTCGGCGACGTGCCGATGACCGTGCAGGCCATGAAAGCTGGCGCGGTTGAATTTTTCACCAAGCCCTTTGACGACCAGGTCCTGCTCGATGCCATCCGGCATGCCATCGAGTGCAGCCGCGTGGCGTTGAACGAGGAAGCCGAGCTGCAGTCGATCAAGGATCGCCACGCTTCACTCAGTGGGCGCGAGCGCGAGGTCATGGCGTTGGTCGTGACCGGACTTCTGAACAAGCAGGTGGGGGCCGAGATCGGCATCGCCGAGATCACTGTGAAGATGCACCGCAGGCAAGTCATGCGAAAGATGAACGCCCACTCGCTCGCCGAACTGATAAGCCTGGCGCGAAGACTTCATCCTGACCGCGCGCCGAAGGCCGCGCTGCAAAAAGTCGCGTAAAGCGGTCGGCATATCGCTGGAAGACTACTCGAGCGACCTGACCATGCACCAGGAAGCCGTGTGCGCTCCGGCTCCCGCTTCTCCGATCGGCCAGCGACGAATTCGGGCATCGATCCGGGAGTGTCGAGCACGGATGCAGCGCGGCGTTCGTATGAGCGCTTGCACGTACGCGCCATGCGTCTGACGCGCAAGTATCGACGCTGCCCGCCTGGTGCGCTGATTCTGCCGATACAATGCGGCCCGGAAGCTCACGTTTGGTCGTCGGTCGTGCGTTTTCTTACGCTCAGATGGACGCCAACACTGTCTCCTGCTGACGACGCGATGGCGAACGATGCAACGCACGCCGCTTTGCCGATGCACTCAACCGTCGAGAAGATCGCAATGGCAACGCTGCGCGAATACTCAAGAGGTAACGCTGGTGCTATGGCGAACACGCCGACTCCACAGATGAACGTGAAAACCTGACGGGTAAAGCGCAGGTTGGCTATAGCGGCCGTGCCAATGAAGCCGAGCAGTACCTTCGACGCTACCAAGGCAAGCAGCCCGGTCCGATCAAGCGCGCCACCAAGCTCCAAAGGTGTCTCAATCACTGCCCAGACGCATACCGCGATGACAGATGCGTTGAACAGCAGGTTCCTGTTTTTTGCTAGCTCGACGAGGTTCTTTGAAATACGTTCGGATAAAACGTCCTTGTAGCCCATCGGGTTGATCATATTGGCTGTTTTCTTGCGATCCACGAGAAATCCTCCTCTGGGCGGGAAACCTGTCCTTATCGCGCAGCCGCCATGGAGCCAAGCTACGTTCAACGGATTGAGCAGGCGTTTCTGTTAAAGGGCGGCAATGCTGCTGCCACGGCTTTAGCGGCACAGCACAGTGCAATGCACATAGCGGCCATTTACGGAGAATCTGTGCCGACGTAGGGGATGCCATGCGTCGGCGCGTGGAAGACCTGCGTTTGGAGCATCGGCCTGTGAACGAATTTAGGCCATGCCCAATGTGGCCGCAATGACACTTTGGGTGAGGGGTGAAACGAAATTCACTCGCGTCGACGCGTCGACCTTCCTACACCATTGTGCATTTGAGTCGGGCGCCGCCTTGCGCTTAACCTTATCTCTGAAAGGCGACTATCAGGACGACTCGATAGGCAATCGCGGCAGCAAGGCGTCTCGATGATTCGGTAGGCCGAGCGGGTACATCGAGGGGCCCATCGAATGAAGTTCCGCTCCGGGTTGTGCAGTCTTCCTTCGCCCCTTTCCCTGCCGCTTTTAGGGCGGCCATAGAGCAAGGTGCCTTTATGAGAGAAATATGCCGGAAAGTTCTTTGTCGCTCTGCCGTAATCGCGGGGCTATCAGGCCTCGGTGGCTGCAGCTGGGTCCTGTTTAACACGAAGGGCAGCGTCGGCCTTCAGGAGCGCGACCTCATCATCCTGTGCGTCGGGTTGATGCTGATCGTGGTCTTGCCGGCCATCGTGCTGACCTTTGTATTTGCGGGGCAGTACCGGGCGTCGAATCACAACGCCACGTATATGCCCGAGTGGGCGCATTCCACACGGATCGAAGCAGTGGTGTGGGGTATCCCGATCCTGATCATCGTCACGCTGGCAACCATCGTGTGGAAATCGACACACGAGCTGGATCCGTACCGGCCGCTCGATGTGCCCGGCCAGCCCATCAACGTCGAAGTCATCGCAACTGACTGGAAGTGGATCTTCATCTATCCAGACCTCGGTATTGCCACAATCAATCAACTGGTATTCCCTGCACATCGCCAGGTGGCGTTTAGCATCACCTCGAACTCGACGATGGGGACGTTCTTTATTCCCCAGCTCGGCGGCCAGATCTACGCGATGGCGGGCATGCGAACCCAGCTGCACCTCATGGCAAACGAGGAGGGGAAGTTCCGCGGCATGTCGGGCAACTTCAACGGACCCGGCTTCTCCGACATGAAGTTCATTGCGACCGCCACCAGCGAGGATGACTTCCAACGCTGGGTGAGGCAGGTCCAGACCTCACCTAATCGGCTCGATTTCTCCACCTTCCAGAAAGTGGCGAAGCCCAGCCAGGGTACTGCCATTGTGCAATTCTCGCGGGTTCAGCCAGGTCTTTTCAGGGCTGTGATCGACCAGTTCGTTGCTCCGGGAGCGGACGCCGCGGCACATACAGCTCTCAACGTCAGCGCTTCGTCGAAAAGAGAGGAGTAACCCATTCATGTTCGGCAAATTGACATGGGCGGACGTGCCACTGCACGAGCCGATCATCGCGGTCACCCTCGCGGGCATTGTGGTCGGCGCCGTGGCGGTTCTGGCCGCGATCACATGGTTCAAAAAATGGGCTGTGCTCTGGAACGACTGGATTACTACGGTCGACCACAAGCGCATTGGCATCATGTACATCTTTGTGGCAATCGTGATGCTGATCCGCGGCTTCGCCGACGCCATCATGATGCGAACACAGCTTGCGCTCGCCGGTCCCGGGCACCAAGGCTACCTCCCGCCGCATCACTACGACCAGATCTTCACGGCGCACGGCGTAATCATGATCTTCTTCGCGGCTACGCCGTTCGTCGTTGGCCTGATGAACATCGTCGTGCCGCTTCAGATCGGGGCTCGTGACATGGCGTATCCCTACCTGAACGCCTTCAGCTTCTGGCTGTTCGTCGTGGGCGTCGTGCTCGTCATGCTGTCGCTCGGCGTCGGCGAATTCGCGCAGACAGGCTGGGTCG
This sequence comes from Paraburkholderia sp. BR10141, assembly GCF_056155635.1. Taxonomy (NCBI): domain Bacteria; kingdom Pseudomonadati; phylum Pseudomonadota; class Betaproteobacteria; order Burkholderiales; family Burkholderiaceae; genus Paraburkholderia; species Paraburkholderia sp. BR10141. The sequence continues at coordinate 11,252 of NZ_JBMIQH010000013.1, forward strand.
CCTATCCACCATTGTCGGACATAGAGTTCAGCCCTGGAGTGGGGGTGGACTACTACATATGGTCGCTACAGGCATCAGGTCTGGGGACGCTGTTGACGGGCGTGAACCTCTTCGTGACCATTCTCCGGATGCGAGCACCTGGGATGACGCTGATGAAGATGCCGATCTTCACGTGGACGGTGTTCGTCACTAGCGTGATCATCATTGCCGCCTTCCCGATCCTGACCGTTGCGCTGGCCGCGCTCGCACTCGATCGCTACCTGGGCTTCCATTTCTATACGAATGAGTTCGGCGGCAATCCGACGATGTACGTGAACCTTATATGGGCGTGGGGGCATCCTGAGGTGTATATCCTCGTTCTCCCGTCGTTCGGGATCTTTTCCGAGGTCACATCGACGTTCGCGCGCAAGAAGCTGTTCGGCTATAACTCGATGGTGGGCGCGACGCTGGCGATCGGTATCCTGTCGTTCCTCGTCTGGCTGCACCACTTCTTCACGATGGGTTCGGGCGCGGACGTCAATAGCTTCTTCGGTATTATGACGATGATCATCGCCATTCCGACCGGAGTGAAGATCTTCACTTGGTTATTCACGATATACCGCGGGCGCGTCGAGTTCACGACGCCCATGCTCTGGACGCTGGCGTTCCTCGTGACTTTCACGATCGGCGGCATGACCGGCGTTTTGCTCGCCATTCCGGGGGCCGACTTCCTCCTTCACAACAGCCTGTTTCTCGTCGCCCACTTCCACAATACGCTCATCGCCGGCGGGTTGTTCGGCTATTTCGCCGGCTTGAACTACTGGTTCCCAAAGGCCTTCGGTTTCAAGCTTAACGAGCGTCTCGGCAAATACTCGTTCTGGTGCTGGGTCATTGGCTTCTATCTCGCGTTCATGCCGCTTTACATGCTCGGCTTCATGGGCATGACCCGGCGCCTGAATCACTACGACAACCCCGCCTGGACGCCGTATCTCCTGGTCGCGTGGGTGGGGGCTGTCTTCATCCTTGCGGGGATTGGTTTCCTCATCGCGCAGATTCTTGTCGGTATCCGCGACCGCAAGCAGAACCTCGACGTCACGGGTGACCCGTGGAATGCGCGCACGTTAGAGTGGTCGACGTCATCGCCGCCGCCGTTCTACAACTTTGCCGTGGTGCCGCGCGCGGATGCCGTCGACGCATTCTACGAGGCGAAGAAGCGCGGAGTGCCGCCGCCCGCGAGGAAATACGAGCCGATTCATATGCCGCGCAGCACCGGTGTGCCGTTCATCCTGAGCGTATTCATCCTGCTGCTGTGCTTCGCGCTGATCTGGCACATCTGGTGGCTCGCGGGTGCAAGCTTCTTTGCCACGATCGCGATGGTGATCGTCCGCTCTTACGACGACGATACGGATTACTACGTTCCGGCCGACGAAATCGAACGGATCGAGAAAGCACACGTTCCTCCCATGAAGCGAGATCTGAACCATGTCTACGCAAACACTAATTGAATCAATCGGGGCCGGGGAGGAGCATGCGCAGGATGGCCACGACATAGGCTCGCGCAAGGTACTGGGCCTATGGATCTACCTGATGTCGGACTGCATCCTGTTCGGTTCGCTGTTCGCGTCGTACGCGGTATTGAGCGGCGCATTTGCAGGTGGTCCCGGCCCGAGGGACATCTTCGAGCTGCCATACGTGCTCGCTGAGACGTTCGTGCTGCTGCTTTCCAGCATCACCTGTGGCTACGCGATGCTTGCCGTGCACCGGCGCGATCAGGGCAACGTGCTCCGGTGGCTGAGCCTGACTTTCATTCTGGGCGCTGTCTTTATCGGCATGGAAATACACGAGTTTGATCATCTGATCTCGTTCGGCTTCGGACCGCAGCGCAGCGGGTTCCTGTCTGGCTTCTTCGCGCTCGTCGGCACGCACGGTCTGCATGTCGCATCCGGCCTGCTGTGGATGGCGGTTGTCCTGCACCAGGTGGCGATCAAAGGACTGACACCGGCCAATGTGACACGCCTCTCGTGCCTGAGCCTTTTCTGGCACTTCCTGGATCTTGTCTGGATCTGCGTGTTCACGATTGTCTATCTGATTGGAGCATTCTGACCATGGCAAGCGATGCGACTACCCGCGCCGGCCAAGCCCACGGCAGCGCGAGGTCCTACAACACGGGCTTCATCCTCTCGATCGTCCTGACGGCCATCCCGTTCGCGCTGGTCATGCATCCGATGCTGCCGCGTGCGACGACGCTTCTCGTGGCGGTGATATTCGCGGTCCTGCAACTCGTGGCGCACCTCGTGTACTTCCTGCACATGAGCCGGTCCTCGGAGGGCGGCTGGAACCTGATCAGCTTCGTATTCACGCTTGTGATCCTGTTCATTGTCGTGGCGCTCTCGGTCTGGATCATCTGGAGCATGCACTTCAACATGATGATCCACTGATCCAGCGCACGCATCCGACGAAGAACACCCTGCACCATGTATCGACCTTACCTGCAACTGACTAAGCCCGGCATTGTGATCGGCAATCTCGTCGCCGTCACGGGCGGTTTTCTGCTGGGTTCGCACGGCAGTGTCGACTGGTTGCGGGGCGGCCTCGTTGCCGTCGGCGTCATGCTGGTCGTCGCGTCCGGGTGTGTGATCAACAATGTGATCGACCGGGATATCGACGGCCTGATGGCGCGAACACGCAATCGTCCCATGGTAACCGGCTGTGTACCGGTGCCGTTCGCGTTACTGTATGGTGTCGTGCTCTGCCTCGCAGGCATAAGCGTGCTTTACGCTGGCTCGCGTTCGCTCCTGCCCCTCGCGCTGATACTCGTCGGCTACGCCGTGTATGTTGGACTGTATAGCCTTTACATGAAGCGCAATTCGGTATATGGGACGCTGGTCGGCAGCATTGCCGGCGCGATGCCGCCAGTCGTCGGATATTGTGCGGCGACCAGCCGGTTCGACACCGCCGCCGTCACATTGCTAGTCATGTTCAGTCTCTGGCAGATGCCCCATTCGTATGCGATCGCCATCTTCCGGGCCCAGGATTATCGCGCGGCTGCCATTCCAGTTTTTCCGGTTGTCTGCGGCTTTGCGGCCGCGAAGCGCCACATGTTGGCCTACATTGTCGCCTTTACGGCGGCCACCCTGACGCTCGGCTTCCTGGGGTATGCTGGCAAGATCTATATGCTCGCGGCGCTGGTGGCGGGGCTGTACTGGTTCGGGCTCGGCGTTGCGGGACGCACCGCGGCAAACGAGGGCAGATGGGCACGCAAGATCTTCTTTGCATCGATCATCATCGTGAGCGTATTGAGCGCCGCGATGTCGGTGGATGGCTGCCCGCCTCAACCGGCATCCCATCTCGCGCCGATTGCGAGGGGTTTCCGGGGGTAGTGCGCTGCGAGCTTGCTACTGTCCTCGGCACTTTCCTCATATTGCAGCGCGAAGCGCACCACACCCTTCGTGTCGATTGCGTAAGCGAATACCGGGTGTTCCATCGAACACGAGCTACCGGACGGGACGTTCCGGTAGTACGCTCCGAAGGATCGGGCGGTTTCAACTGTCTGTTGCGCGTCGCCGTATAGTCCGATAACCGTCGGCTCGAAGGCCGCGGTGTAGGCCTCCAGAATCGCCGGCGGGATCAAGCGAAATAACGACTGTCTTCGGCCCCTTACCCTGATCTCCGAGCAGCCGTTTGATCTGTGCAGCGCGAGCCAGAGTCGTTGGGCACGCGTCTGGACGCCGCATGTATCCGAAGAGAAGCAAGGCCACATTGCCCAGGAAGTCCTCAAGCGTTCGCGGATTGCCGTTGGTATCGCGCAGATAGAGCGTCCCCGGTAGCTTCGTCGATGACAGATCGATACCGTGCAGCTTCGATGAGATTCTTTTGCCGTTCGAGAAGGAGCGTAGCACCGAGCAGACGGCGGCGACGTGGTAACGGAGCATTTTGGGACGGACGGCGCTTCATGGCCTCGGACATGCTGAAATCCCATGAGTCGGAGGCAGTGGCGACGCTGGTTGCGTGCGGCGCACAGCGTGTCGTTAGCATGACCAACGATACACCTCTATCCGTGCCGGCCGCGGGCGGTATACCAGGGGCAATAGCAGCCGACGGCGACCATCGGAACAGGCTCGACATGTAACCCTTCGACCAGCTTGTTGAGAATCGGCTCCACGAAACTGTTGTTCGAACTACAGACAAGGCCCGTGCTGTAGGGTCCCGCGTAGGCGAGCTTTCCATTCGCATCCCAAATCGCGATAGCGGGACTGGCCGGTATGCGCTCCATTCCTTCGATTCCCCGTAATGGCTTGATTTTGCCTCGCAGAAAGGCCGGTAACTGTCCGTGGGTACCGGGCTTGCGCACGCTGTAGAAGTCAATATCCGCATCCCTGAACATCGTGATGAGATAGTTCAAGTGGGCGCCGGTATTCTCGTTACAGCTTACGCAGTCGGGGTCCCAGAAATGCACGACACGAATGCGTCCGGTATTACCCGCGAGGTCCGGCGGCAGACGCAGGTCGGCGTCTTCGAAGAGAACAGGCTGATTCGAGTAACTGGACACTCCACCAACGCCGAGGTATCGCCACAGTGCAACACCGGTCCCGACCAGAATGCATACAGCTGCACAGAGAAACAGGATGAATAGGCGGCGACGCATCAGGGGAACGATTGATTGAGGGGGGTGCCCGGTATCGGAAACATGTGCGGCAGGCGAAGTGTCGCGGCTTGTGATCAGCGTCGGAACCGATCATAGACAGTGTGGCCGACGAGTCGGTTGCCGCACGCAAAGCGCAACAGGGTAGTGCGGCTGGCCGAACAAAATTTTCCTAGAAATCGCAATCCCGAGATTTGCGAACGAGGTCGATAGCCTCCCTCAAAGTCATTGCGGTTACACCATTCTTCTGCGTCTTGATGCGGGGCAGTGTTATGTAGGTGCGGCATAGCTGACGGTAATACTCGTCATGGGCCTGCTCACTTAGCCAGTTGAGCCGTTCGCTGTCCGCATTGCTGGTATGGGCTTCGACCAAGTGCTTGCGAAGCAGCTCGATCTCGTTGGCGACTTGACGAAGGGTTTCGGCCACTTCACCTGTCATCCATTCTGCCTGTTTTCTTATCTGTTCAAGATCAACGCACATAATCAGGTATTAAAAATATTGCAATAATGTTGTCTGGACAACGTTCGCTTCCCACGCGGACTGTGAGAAACAATCTGGCTTATTCACTCAGCTCGCGGCTCAGCATGGCCGCCACAATCAACGGTGCGCCGATGAGCGCGAGCTCGAACCCAATCCCCATGCTCTGGAGGGGAAGACACTCCACGCCTTTCGGCACGAGGTCGCCAACGAAACGCAGGGTTATGCGTGTGACGAGGTGGCCGAGGATGTTCAGCCCGCAAAGCAGGTAGGGAAACCATGCTGCGGTGGAGGGGCGCAAACCGTGGCGAAAGGCCCTTCATGTAGTCTCTCGCGTCGATCGTGCCAGCCGCTTTGATCAAGTCCACAACAAGGCCTCCGTCTACGAATGAATTTAAAGTAAGCCCTGCGCAGTCGCAATTCCACTTTGGGTTACATATAAGATGGCGCTTCGTGCCGCCGGTACGAAGGCTTACCTAAACCATTGTGCAATGGACCGGTGCACCCCTGGCAACGTAGAGTTTCCGTCATGTCACTGTCCACTGACCGCATCGGGTGCGTGACTTTCGCGTTCATACTGGTCCGGATTAGCCTCCTGTTCCCGGCGATGAACGGCTACAACCTGTACCAACCCGCGATTTCCGTGGCTAGGTGAAGGGCAGGACTCACGCCGCGGGGAACGCGATTCAGGTAAACGGCTTGTTTCCAGGAGCAGGCAATGAGGACGAAAGAGTACGCTGCAGAAGACGTTGCACGGGTCCAGGTCGAAATTCTCGAACAGGCAGAAAATACACTCCTTATTCGATGGGTTGAGCCCGGTCGATGCCATTATGGCGAGCAACGTTGGCGTCGTCGTTCCGCGAGGGTGTCGGGAGTGTGTGTTGTGTCGCAACGAGCAATCCGACGCGGCGATGCCGTATTTCGCCCGGCTGAGCGGCCCGTCCCGGCGAACGGATCGGCGATGATCTCGGTGGAGGCGCTCAGGTCATTCGAAATAGTGCCAAGGGAATTCCGATTGACGCGCGTACGCCGGCGACTGACTCACCAACCTAACTGTGAGGCTGCGCAGGACAGGGACGAGTCCATCGAGCGCGAGTAGTTCGCGCAAGACTTCGCGGCACGGGAGTCAAGCCAACGGGATCCGGCTCTCGCGTCTAGTCAGGATTCACTTCCACATTTCTGGCGTTGCGCCGCAGCGCCGTTTCCTGGAGGCTCGCATTGCTGCTCGTGAAAATCTCTCATTTGCTTCGATGTGCCGCGGTCGGCTCAGCGCTCGTCTCGAATGTGACTAACGCAAACGAAATTGGTAGCAGGCTGGATTGCCATTTTGGCGCCCACGAGTTCATTGAACAGTTGGTCGAGGAAAAGGAGATCGATCCGGTACCGATGAATGTGTCAAGCAACTCGGTCAACGCGTACCGGCTGAGGCCGAATCAAGACTTGACAGCACTCGGATTCAAGGTGCGAGCTGTCTTTGGCTTCTCCCCGAACGACGAGATGTTCGCCCAGAAGAGCGGTGGAGGTACTGTGTCCCACCAGGTCTATGGTGTTGTCGTCCTGGCAGGGAAAGAGGCGGTTAGTGAGCGCCTTCTTGAAACGGGAAGCTCGGCGACAGTCAAGGAAGTCATGCCGCTCGTCATGTCGGCCGTCGTTTGCGAGATATAGCTTGCCTTCGACCGTCCGCTGCTCCTCGACCGGTTGGGCTGTGCGGTCGAAATGTCGGGCGGCACCCGAAGGGCAACACCATTCCCCGCTTTTTCCGGTTCACGTCCGCGTCGTACGAAATCGAGCCCCCGTGCTGTCGACGAATCCGGACCGGACGAAAGAGTGCTGCCTCGGCGATCGCGAATCGTATGGGAATGTGCTAACTCATCGTAGTTTTGGACCGACGTGGGGAAATGCACGTTTCTCCTGCCTGAAGGTAGCCGCGGTCGCGCGTCAAGTGTGGGCCGGTGCTGCTCGATGTGCTCTGCTGCGACTCTGTGGAAGAAACGTCGGGAGTGCGCTGTGCGGGCGCAAGACGGCACATTGGTTCGCAGGCACGGAACGCGCCTTGCTGCCGACTTCGTATCCGACCGGCCGGCACAGACAGCGATGACTTACGGAACCTTCCCATCTTGGCTTGACACGCTTTCACTCGCCTGGATCATTTTGGGCGCTATTTGTGCTGTTGCTATCGTGGTCGACGAAGTTCGACACCCCCAGAAGATGTGGATCATGAATGTCGTCTGGCCCCTAACGGCGTTATTCGGCAGCGTCCTATGGATTGCCGCCTACTACGCGTGGGGACGGAGTGTTGGCGACGCTCGACGCAGGAGCGACGCCCAGCCGTTCTCCGCGACCGTGATGAAAGGAACGAGTCACTGCGGCGCCGGCTGTGCACTCGGCGACATCATCGTCGAATGGACCGCATTTGCCTTTCCCGCATTGGCAGTCTGGTTCGGATGGCACACAGTGTTTGACGACAAGACGTTTGCGGTCTGGATCCCGGACTTCCTCGTCGCCTTTCTGCTCGGCATCGTGTTTCAATATTTCACGATCAAACCCATGCGCGGGCTGTCGGCAACCGAAGGCGTGGTCGCGGCAGTCAAAGCGGATATCGCGTCGATTACGGCGTGGCAGGTCGGCATGTATGGACTTATGGCCATCATCCAGTTCCTGTGGTTCAAGCCGGCCTACGGGATGGTCGCGAACGTTGGGACTGCTGAGTTCTGGTTCGCCATGCAGCTCACGATGCTCGCAGGATTCGCAACCAGCTACCCTGTCAACGTGTGGCTGATCCGTTCTGGGGTGAAGGAAAAGATGTAATTCTGCATGGGATCTGCGGCGGGCCTCGCCCGGCCGGTGCAGATATATTGCAATGAACGCGTCCTGATGTTTTCCAGCAGTCGGGAAGCTTCCACCGCGTCAAGACCAGGCACGTAGCGCGTTCTGATATCCTCGCCTCTCATTCTGGCTGTCCAGGAGTAGCGACATGCGTTGGATAGTGACCGTTGTGTTAGCAATCGTATGTACGTGTTCCGCGCTGGCCGATCCGGCTACTTTTAACGCAGGGGTAATCCGTCTCACGGTGGTGGGCGATGCTGCTCCTTTCGACACCGTTGTCTTTTACCCTACGCATGAGCGCGAGGTGCCATGGCAAGCGGGTCCATTCACTGTCGAGGCGACACTCAATGCTCCGCCTGCACTGGATAGCCGCTTCCCGGTTGTATTGATTTCGCACGGACGAGGGGGAGGCCCGTTAAGCCATCGTGAATTGGCGACCGCTCTGGCTCGCGCCGGATTTATCGCGGTCTTGCCGACGCACGTAGGGGACGCTTCGGGCTTTCCCCGCGCGCCGTCCCAAGCCCAGATTCTGATCGACCGTCCCCGGCAGGCAGAGGTCGCGCTTAATGCAGTGCTCGGAGATCCACGGTTTTCGGCAAGCGCCGATGTCAACCGGATTGGCATGATTGGATACTCGGCGGGTGGCTACACCGCACTGATCCTGGCGGGAGCGAAACCCGATTTTACCTATGCCAGTGCGTACTGCGCAAATCACGATGATCCGGGGTCATGTCCGCGTTCAGCAACCAGCAATCGTGCGCACGGCACTCAGGTTAAAGTAGCTGTACCTGCTGAACTGATAGCTTGGCAACCGCCCGTTGATCACCGCCTGAAGGCCCTGGTGCTGATGGATCCACTGGCCATGATGTTTGGGGCACCTGGCTTGTCCGCTGTGCGCGTACCGACCATGCTCTATCGCCCGCAGGATGACAGCTACCTTGGTTCTGCGAGCAACTCTCTTGCTGTCGTCTCAAGCTTGCCTACACCGCCTGCGGTTCACATCGTGCCAGGCAATCACTTCGTTTTCATCGATCCTTGCCCGGCCTCGGTCGCAACCAATGGGGCGCTGATCTGTCAGGACGCGCCCAGGATTGATCGCGTGGAGGTCCATCGTCAGATCGACCATGAGGTCGTGGACTTCTTGCATGCAAATCTATAACGCATCAGGTCGACCCTGTGTTGCGGATCATGACACCGCGATAGGGTGTGCGGTCTTCAGTCCTGCTCCGACGCCCGCGTCGCTTCACGTCCCAGCTTTGCCTCTCGCCGGGACCTTTCATTGAGGATCTGATGGCGCCGGTGGTCCGTCATCTTTTTCCAGCCGCGGGCTTCCTCACGCGTCCGATAGCAGCCCGTGCAGAACCCGGTCTTGCCATCGAACGCACACAGGTCGATGCAGGGCGATTTGGCAGCCATGGTTTACGTGGCGGCGCGAGGGGCGTTCACTTCGACCGTCACATGGGACAGCCCCTTAAAGCGCTTGAGCGCCGCGTGATAAAAGCCGGGGCTGCGTTGTGCTTCACTGGTGACGACTGACACCACCGCACTCATGTGGCCCGGACCGACCCGCCAGACATGGAGATCGAGCACGGCGTCACCGTTGTCTTCAATAATGTGACGAACGTTTTCGGCCATGCGCTTATCCAGATTCATGTCGAGCAGAATGCCTCCCGTATCGCGCATCAGGCCCCACGACCAGTTAGCGATCACCAGGGCGCCGATCACGCCTGCGAGCGGATCCATCCAGACCCAGCCGAACGCACGGGCGAGCAGGAGGCCGATGATCGCGAGCACGGAAACTGCCGCGTCTGCGATGACGTGAATGTAGGCCGAGCGGATGTTGTGGTCGCGGTTCGCGGCAGCATGTGCGTCTTCGTGACTGTGATCGTGCTCTTCGAATTCGATTGACTGCTCGCCATCGGGCAAGCCGACAATCGCCCTGAATGCATGCGGCTCGGGAATGTCATCTTTCGACTCCAGATAGCTCCCACGGTCGGCAAACGCGAAGGTCTGACGCGAACCGTCGGGGCGGACCGTCGTGACTGATACCGCGTCGGCGGTCAGGTTCGAAGAAGCCGTCTCAGGCGTAATACGGAAGACGGGTGGCACGCCATCTTCGAAGATCGACACGGCGAAAACTCCAGCAGTACCGAAGATGCGATGCGCCTCTTCCTCATGACCGTGTTCGTCTTCATGTCCGTGCCCGTGGCCGTGGCTGTGCCCATGTCCATGACTGCGGCTGTGATGGTTGCCGCTGAGCAGCCAGACGCTTGCAAGATTCACCAGCAGGCCAAGAACGGCGATGGGGATCGCCTGGCCGAAGTGAATGGGCACGGGCGAGAGAAAGCGCGAAACCGCCTCGTACCCGATCAGCAGCGCGATCATGGCGAGCACAATGGCGCTGGTAAAGCCCGCGAGATCGCCCAGCTTCCCCGTACCGAATACGAAGCGGCTGTCGCTCGCATGCTTTCGCGCGTACGTATACGCGAGCGCAGCGATGAGCATCGCGCCGGCGTGTGTCGACATGTGCAGGCCGTCGGCAACGAGCGCAAGCGAGCCAAAAAGACTTCCGCCGACGATCTCGGTCACCATCATCGCGCTGCACAGCGCAATCACCATCCACGTCCTGCGCTCGTTTTCCTCGTGGGCAGCGCCCAGGAAGATATGGTCATGTCCCGCCCCGAAGGCGGCATCCTCGAACTTGCTCATGCTTGTCTCACTTGAAGTAGCTGTGGACTACTTCGATCAGTTGCTCTGTTCCGCTGCCATGCTCGTCGTCCGGTTCTGCATCGACGAGATGGGTGCGAATGTGGTCCTCGAGCACGACGGCGAGCAGCCCGTTCATGGCGCCACGACAGCTCGTGACCTGTTGCAGCACGGCCATGCAACCGCGTTCTTCTTCCAGTGCCCTTTCAATCGCTTCAACCTGCCCTTTAATCCGGCGAATGCGGTTAAGCAGCTTCTGCTTTTCGCGAATCGTATGGCTCATACCTGTTCTCCCGTTTGCGGGCGAAGTCTATCACCAATAGGGTAAGGGGGTATACTAAAAATCACTTGTGGATCGCGGCAGCATGCATTTGGGACAATCGCCGCGCGCTTCGGGGAGTAGCCGCTCCGGACGCGATGTTCGCTGCTGCCGAAGCACGACTGAGCGGCCTGGGAGAGCGGCCACAAGGCGAAAGTGTTTGCGCCTGGCAGACTCTCCGTATGGAGATAGCCGCCTTTCTCTTCCTTGAAGGGAATACCGAAGGCCCGACTGCAGCCCGCCCAACCGCTTACGCATTCGCAGTGGCAATGGCTGCTCTCAGGACCACAACTCCCCATCCAGGTATCGCCCGCTGAACCTGTTGCCATCTCCGAGGCACGGAATAAACCGGCTAGCGAACTGTTGTAATAAGCAACCCGTTCGCGACAGATGCTTTGAGTCCGACAACACTCGTGGAGACTTTCATGGCGAAAGAAAAGTGGAGCTTGTTTCGCTGGATTCCCAAGCAGCACGCAGCCACCGCGGTGGAGGAAAAGCTTATGTCGCATAACGGGTCAGCGCTGTGGGTGTTTGACCTTGAGCAGTCCTATCGGCCAGGGCGGGCAATTTCCGGGAATGCCTGGTTAGTGGCCTACGATCTCGACCGAACTGCCGAATCCAATATCAAAACTCGTCAGCATATCGATTTCGAGTCGGCGGGCTTCCGTGGGGAGGCGGCTCATCCCGCAGACGTCATCATCAAGGAAAACGAGAAGGGCGCCTATGGTATCGGGCGAATGCGCCAGAGCACCACCAAATTTCACGTTACCGCCCGGTTCGCCACGAAGAACGAGGTCGCCAGCGCCCTCGGACTGGACAAGAAGGAAGTTACCGATGGTTATCGTCCGGGCAGGACCTGGCCGACGTGAGTTTCCAGGAAGTCGTCGAAGCCACCAGAGTGACACGCTGTCACGCCGGTACGGTTGATCACACAGGGGCTTGGCTGCGAGTGTCTGTGCTCTGGCCGATGACGGTCGGCGCGAAGTTCGGTAACGATATCCTTCCCTTCGGCTGTGAGTTAGCCCGCAAGCGGACGTTGGCCATCGACCGCGCCTGGGTCAGTGGGCGTCGCTCCAAGTCCGTTGAATGGCAACGAGGCCAGCAGCAGCTCTGCGGGCTGCGTCTGCGGTAGGGATCGGGGGTCGCGCAAAGCCGATCAGCACTCGCCTTTTTTGGCGTGTCCCGGAGGGCAGTGCCATCCTTTGTCGTGATGGTGATGTTTTTCCCAGTCATCGCGATTCCAGTAGCGATGTCCATCCCAATATCGGTCGTCGTGCCATCCAGGCGTGACGACCACGGCAGCGGGTGGGGCAACCACGACAGGCGCGCCTACATTGATGCCGACATTGACATCAGTCGCGTGGACGGCACTGGTGAGGCTGACTGCAGCGGCGGCGAATGTCAGATGCGCGAGCGCGGGATTCTTCATGAACCAGTCCTCAAAATATGAACGCGTGCACGAGTCGGAACTTGCCCGATAACAGGAACAGGGCGTCTTCCGACGGAATGTTGCGCCTCGTTGCCCTGTTTCCGACAACGATTCTGCTCGTGTGCGGCATCATTTTCGCAGAATCCCTGCGATTCTGATCGTCGACGCCATGCAGTAGCCTTTGCGGGACCAGGACCGCGACACCATAAGGCAGCCTTAAGGCTGCCTCCCATACCATCGCCGATTCGAGTCATTCAAGTGATGCGACGCATCATCCACTGACCGTCTTCGGCCTGTCCCTGCTCACGCCGTGTCTCACGCTGCCATTGTCGACGTTCACCCTGAGAACTGCACGACGATTTGTTGCGTTGCGCATGAATTGGTTCACTCGCGTGCCACGGGGGCGATAGAGAACGTGCTTATTACGACCCCAAACCGGTGGCTGCTTCTCTGCGTGCTGCTGCTTGGCGCTTCGCTCGGCCTTCTTGTTGCTGTGCTGCTGGGCATCCGGATCTGGCCATGAGGCGAGCCTTGCTTCAGGATGGACGTTGCGCAATGGAGCGCACCGCATCAAGGGGACTTTCGCGCACGCCCATTTCACGCGCGAGCGCCGCAACCTTTGCCGGTCCCTTCCGCTGGGTGGCCGATCTGATGCTCGCCAGGCGGTACGCTGCTCTCGGCGGCGACAACGCGCGGTAGTCGCAGGTAGCCGTGGGACGATGCTGCGCTGCGCGCCATTTGCAACGCATCGGACCCGATGCCGAATCGGACCTCAGGTGCCGTTTCACCTGTCGCGCGCCGACTCAATGCGGTGGCGGGAGGCGTCTGAAACGATTCCATAGCTTCTTTAGCGTTTGATGATCTGCAGCGACGCGTGAAGAGAGATAGCCTCGGGCATAAGCCGCGCCTGGCGCTGCGTCCCTCGACCTGCGCGAAACGGTCCGCAGAAGCTGATCGGCGACCACCGCATCGTTACGCCAGCCGAGATCGTCCTGAAGTGCAGTCAGCGCTTTCACGTAGTGCTGCACGGCCCGTTTCGGGAACAACGACGCAAAGAACTCTGTCGCATACCGAACCTTCTTCGCCGCGATACGCGCGCGGTGCCGGCGGTGATCGTCGAGATCGGCGAGGCCCTTGCCACGCTTGATCAGCCTGCTGTGCCTGCGCCGCAGCACCTTGTCGGCGAACTGCCTCGCGGGGCTGTCAAGCGCTGCGCGTTGTTTGCCGGTCATATCGTCGCGCCATTTTTTGCAGGCCAGCCACAGCGCGAGTTCGAGCACCAGACGCGTGTAGCGAACCGACTCGACCGCGGCCGCCGCACGCTGCCGGTTGTCGACGGCGACCAGCGTGCACGCCTGCCGCACCGGCATGAGTTCGTCTGCATTGCCGTCCGCGCCCGCCCGATCGAGTGTGGCCCCGGCAAGGACCTCCCAGTCACGCGCGGCGCCGAGTTCCGCCGCGATCCAGCGCAGTTCGTCGTCGAGCCCGGAATAGGGAGGAATCGCCTTGGCGAACAGGTCCAGCGCCGAGCGCAAACGTCGCAGTCCGACCCGCATCTGATGAACGCTTGACGGATCATGACCGGACACGACGCCGCGCTCGTTGGCATGCACCTGCGAGAGGCAGTTATGGACGATCGTACAGAACACGTCCTCAATCGAATTGTCTTTCGACAAGCGCACGGGTTCGGCCTTCACGGGCGCGGCGTGCTCGGCCACGAGCAATTCGTAGCCGATATCGGCCTTGCTGCGATGGTCGATGCTCAGCGGTACGGTCTTCAGAAGTTCGAGCGCCGTCGCATGGAGCGCCTCCGGCTTGCCCTGTTTCAGTTCGAGTTCGACAGCGGCGAGCGGCACCGAGCGCGTTTGCGCGTCGACAGTTCCCTCGTCGAGCGCTATTTCGAGTTCGTCTTCCGACGGCAGGTGCAGCGCGATTGCAGTGCGATGGATGCGTGTGACGAAAACAGGAGCGAGTTGCGCGGCGACGGCCTGATCACGGATCAGCCTGCCGCAATCGCTATCGGCCGATATGGCGTCATAGAGCAGCGCCAGATCGGGCGTGTCCCTTTTGATCGGCATTTCATATTCGGCCCTGTCGAACACACCGGCCTCCACAGCGCCCTCGAGCTTCAACGTCTGGATTCGCCGCTTTCCGACGGCGCGTACGCGCAGCGAGGCTTTGCAACGGTGGAGGGCCAGTTCCGGCGTGTCGAAGTACGTGCTGTTCAGGAATTCCGGTCGATCGGCAGTGGCCTGAGCGCGCGCCAGCAGCGGTGCGCCACGAAGCTTGGCGAGGTCCTCCGGGGCGATTCGTAGCTTTAACTCCCGTTCCATGATTGCCTCCATGCCGCGCGCCGCATCATCACACAATCCCGGACGCGCAAGTTTCGGTCCGCATCGATTACGGGAAACCAGGCTGCCCGGTAGCCAAATCAGTCTTTGGTCGAGCGGCCGTAGATGGCCGCACTATGTCGCACGATCGCCTGTGGCGGTCATCACCGTGTTCGATAACACTGCCCCGCAGGCACGACAGGTGCGCTACTCGAATGGACCGGATCCGCACGACGTCCTGTGCAGCGGACCGCCCCTTTCGAAAATAGACCATGAAAAGAACACTTCTCACTTTTGCGATCGTTATGTCACTTCCAGTGATTTCACCGACGTCAGCGGTGGCGGCTGGCTGCATGAAAGGCGCTGCCGTGGGTGGCGTTGCGGGCCACGTCGCGGGTAAGCACGGCACGGCAGGCGCCGCGGCTGGGTGTGCCGTCGGACACCACGAGGCAGCGAAGAAGCAGAAGGCGGCGAGTGACGCCGCGGCGAGCAAACCAGCGAGCCAATAGTTGGCGATCTCGGTAACCTCGCGGGGCCATCGAGGGTCGCCATGCTCGCGCGCCACGGCGCGGCACCGTGCTGCTCCGTTCCGCGCGCGAGGGTGCGCGTCGTGCCTGCGCCATTGGCGCAGGGCTCGGGCGGCAGACGCGTGCCGTCGATGAAACGCACGGCGCAGACTTCGGCGGCGCTTGCATTAGCAGAAAGAGCGAGGCAGGCGTGCGTTCACGCGCTCGTCCCCGCACTCTGCACGTGAGATTCGAGCGCGCCGACCACGTCGAACAGGTCGCCGACAAGCCCCACATCGGCCACCGAGAAGATCGGCGCGTCCGGGTCCTTGTTCACGGCGACGATGAACTTCGAGTCCTTCATGCCGGCGAGGTGCTGGATCGCGCCCGAGATGCCGAACGCCACATACACGTCGGGTGCCACGCTGCGGCCGGTCTGTCCGACCTGCGCGGCGTTCGGCGCATATCCGGCATCCACGGCGGCGCGCGAGGCGCCGAGCGCCGCGCCGAGCTTGTCGGCGAGCTTGCCGAGACGCGCCATGTTCTCCTGCGAAGCGAGGCCGCGTCCACCCGCGATCACCACGCGCGCGCTGCCGAGGTCTTGGCCGCTCTGCCCGGCGGCGCGGCGCTCGATTAGCCGCGTGGCTGTGAACGGCGCACCGGGTGCGAGCGCAACGACCTGCGCCGCGCCACCTTCCGCCTCGACCGGTGCGAATGACGAAGTCCGCACGCTGGCATAAGTGCGCGCCGTGGCGCTCGTCACCGTCGCGATCACGCTGCCCGCATAGAGGCCGCGCACGAACTGCGTGCGCTCGCGAATGGCGATTACGTCGGCGATAAAGGCGTCTTCGGTGAGCGCCGCCGCGCGCGGCAATGCAGCGCGGCTGGAGGCGCGGTGCGCCGCGAGCACCGCCGAATACCCTTCAGCGAGGGCGTGCAATTGCGCCGCGATCGTTTCCGGTGTGAGCGCATCGGCTGCGCCAGCGGATGCGACCAGCACGCGCTCGACTCCACTCACATGCGCCGCCGCTGCTGCGCTCGACGCATCGAATACGAGCAGATCGACGGGTTGCCCCAGTTGCAGCGCCGCGCCAATCACGCGCAGCGTGACATCGGAAATCGATCCCACGTCGGCATCGGCCAGAACCAGCGTTCTCATAGTCAAACTCCCACGGATTCAAATACGCGTCGATCGGCGAGTGCGGCGAGCAGCGCGTCGACACTGTCCACCTTCACACCAGGCTCGCGTACGGGCGGATCGTTCAGTTTCAGCACGTGGCTGCGGGCGCTCGACACGCCGCCGAGCGCGTCCGCCTCTCGCGTGGCGAGCGGCTTTTGCTTCGCCTTGACGATGCTCGGCAGTGTCACGCGGCGCGGCTCGGCCAGGCGCAGATCGGCGCTGATCACGGCGGGGCCGTCGAGTTGCCACGTGGCGGTGCCCGCATCGTCGCCGCAGCTCGCGCGCCAGCCGCCGTCGATGGCGTCGAGCGCGCTCGCATTCAGCGCCTGCGGCCAGCCCAGCAGTGCGGCGAGCATGGCGGCCACGCCGCCCACGTCGCCGTCGATGGCCTGCTTGCCGCACAGCACGAGACCGTAGTCGACCTCGTTCATGTGTGCGGCCACGAGCCGCGCAACGGCGAGCGAATCGAGCGTGGCCGTGGCGGCCCCCGTGTCGATCAGCACCGCGTCGTCGGCGCCCATGGCGAGCGCGGTGCGCAGCACGTCCTGGTGCGCGGGCAGGCCGCAGGTCAGCACCGTGACGTGCGAGGCCACCCCGGCTTCCTTCAGTTGCAGCGCTTTCTCGAGCGCGCATTCGTCGAACGGATTGAGCGACATCTTGAGCCCTGCCGTTTCGATCGCGCCGGCGCTGCTCACGCGCACGCGCACGTTCGGGTCGACCACGCGCTTGACGGGTACGAGAATGCGGACAGTCATCTGTTTTCTCCTGTTTGCATGAGAAAGCACATTGCGCGCTGGTGTTACGACACCGCGCCGAGACCGTACTTGCCGGTCAGCAGCGCGCCGCTCGCAAAGCGTTCGAGTGCGTACGGTTCGAGAGAGACGTCGGTGGCCAGGCCGAGCGCGTGCTGGGCGAGCAGCTTGCCGATGCCCGGCGAGAGCTTGAAGCCGTGACCCGAGAAGCCGAAGCCCACCGTGAGGCCTTCCACATCGGCAACGTTGCCGAGCACGGGGTTCCAGTCGGGTGTGACGTCGTACACGCCGGTCCACGACGAGGCGAGCCCCGCCGTTTCGTAGGCGGGAAAGTGTTCGGCCACCTGTGCGCCGACTTCGGCCACATAGTCGAGGGAGATCTCGCCCTGCTCGGTCTCGGGCGCATTGAGCGTTTCGCCCACCACGCCTTCGGAGACCAGCATCTGGCTGCCGCCGTAGCTGCGGAAATAGAGCATCCCCGGCGAGCCGAGGTCCTTGAATGCGGGCATGGCGAACGTGTAGGGGGCGGCTTCGCATTCGAGCGCGAGCACGGTGTGGCGCTCGGGCTTGACCGGCAGCGGCACGCCGATCCATTCGGAGAGTTCAGGGGTCCAGATGTTTTGCGTGCTGACGAGCGTGCCGCAACCAAAGCGTCCCGCCGACGTTTGCACGCCCACCACGCGGCGGCCTTCGCGCACGAGGCCGGTCACGCGCACCCCTTCCATGATCTTTACGCCGCGGCGGCGCGCAGAGCGTGCGAAGCTGGTCGCGACGAGATAGGCGTCGGCGAAGCCGGCTTCTGGCTCGAAGCCGATCAGCGCGGCGTCGTCGAAGGTGGCGATCGGCAGGCGCGCCTGCGCCGTCTGGCGGTCGAGCAGTTGTACCTCGATGCCCATTTCCTGCTGGGCGCGCAGCGAGGCTGCCAGCGGGTCGAGCTTGTGGCCCTCGGGCGCGCTGATCATGTAGCCGCATTTGACGAGGCCGCAGGAGGCTTCGTCGTCCCCGAGATAGTCGGCGAAATTGTTGAAGGCCCACCAGGAAGCGCGGGCGAGTTGGACGTTCTGGCGCACCGAGTAATGCGTGCGCAGCAGCCCGGAAGACTGCGAGGTGGTGCCCGCCCCGATCGTCCCTTGATCGAGGACGAGAACGCTGTTCGCGCCGAGCGCGGCGAGATGGTGGGCGACGGACGTGCCGATGACGCCGGCGCCTATCACGACATAGTCGAAGTGGCTCATGGGGCCCTCGTGGGTGAACGATGGGCAAATTCTGCGTCCCTGCTGCCCGCCATTATTTTGTATTAGGCAAACTTATGGTTCATCGACGCAATTGCTCATCGTCCGTGTGTTGAGCCGTCCGGGCGGCACCATGTGGAAGACGACGCGGTAGCGTCATTTGCGCAGACTTCCGCGGAGCTCCTCATGAGACGTACCCAGGCGCCAATCGACCTCAACGCCTTGCAGGCTTTTCTCGCGGTGTGCGAGACCGGATCGATGACCGGCGCGGCGAAGCAGCTCGGCGTGAGCCAGAGCGCGGTGAGCCAGGCCATCGCGGCGCTCGAGCGAGATCAGGGCGTGGTCCTGTTCGATCGCGAAAGCCGGCCTCCCCGGCCGAACGTCGCGGGCCGCGCGCTGCTCGAACTGGCGGGCCCGCTGCTCGAGCATGCGCAGATGGTCAGCGCGCGCATCGGCGACACATCGAACGCGGGCAGCTTGCCCGTGCGGCTTGGCTGCGTGGATTCGTTCGCGGCGACCGTGGGCCCGGAGCTGATTCGCGCGGTGTCGGGCTCGGCACGGCAGATTGCGTTGTGGTCCGGTTTGACCCCCGGCTTGAGCAAGCAGTTGCACGATCGCGAGCTCGATCTCGCGGTATGCACGCAGACGACGCTCAACGACGCGCGCATCGTCGAGGCGCCGCTCTTTTCGGAGGCGTTCGTCGTGGTCGTCTCGCGCGCCTTGATTGCCGAGCGCGGGAACATCGACTGGCGCACGCTTGCGCTCGAAATGCCGATGATCCGCTATACCCCTCGCTCTGTGATCGGACAGCAGGTCGAGCGCTATGCGCGGCACCTCGGCATCAACAGTCCGCGCCGCTATGAATTCGACGCGACCGATCCGCTCCTGAGCCTCGTCGCGGCCCGGCTCGGCTTCTCGATTTCCACGCCGTTGTGTCTCTGGCAAGCGCGCCATTATTTGCCTGAGATCGCCGTGTTGCCGCTGCCGGCCGGACGGCTCGGGCGGCGCGACTTCTTCCTGCTGCATCGACAGGGCGAGTGGGACGCGTTTGCGCACGAGATCGTTGCGTTGACGCGGCGCGTACTTGACGCCTCCATCAGGCCGGCACTCGCGCGCGCGCTGCCGCAACTGCCCGAAGACGCATTGATGTAGCGGATCTGCAATATTTTTTACGAGAGGCGGCGCTCGACGCGTTAAGGCGCTCGCACCGATGCTCGTGCGTACATAAGTATTTCTGATAACCGAGCGTAAGCCCGCGTCCCGATTCAGTGCAGCAGCGCACGGCAGACAGGAAAAACGCGCACCGTCAGCAGGCAAACGCCGGTGCAAGCGAATTGGGAAAGTAAGCGGGACAGGGCCGGCGTGCGTGCCAGATGTTTATCTGCAGGAATTTTTAGTTCATGAAGATAAACATGGCACGGACGTTGCATAAGAAGCAGCACAGGCGAGGCTGCAAGGCTTGCGCCTCAGTCGGCGGTTCCCGGCGGATAGATGAAGATCGACAGGAACTGGATGGGCGTCTTGATGAGGCGCTCGGGGCCGTGAGGAATATCGGCCTGGAAAGTAAGCGTGTCGCCGGGATGGAGGATGTAGGTTTGCTGGCCGTGGCGGTATTCGATCACCCCCTTGAGCATGTGGATGAATTCGGTGCCGGGGTGTTCGAAGGTCGGGAAGCGTTCTGCTTCGTCCTCCATGGTGATGAGGAAGGGCTCGAAGGCTTTGCGCGGGCCCTGGTCGTAGGCGAGCAGATGGTAGGTATGGCCGCGTTTGGTGCCCTTGCGAACGACTTCCATGCCCGCGCCTTTCTTGACGAGTTGCGCGTCGCCTTGCGGCACGTCGAAATTGCGAAAGAGCGCGGAAAGGGAGACGCCGAGCGCCTGGGCGATGCGGTGCAGGACGTCGAGTCCCGTTGAGGTCTGCGCGTTCTCGATCTTCGAGAGCATGCCGCGGCTGATGCCGGCCTGGTCGGCGACCTGGGCGATGGTCAGGTCGTGGCGCTGGCGCAAGTCGCGAATGGTGGCGCCCAGAAAGCGCTCGAGCGCAGTTTTGTTGTCGTCCCCAGCGTGCATGATCGGCCTCGGTAGAAATGCTTGACGCGTAGCTGGCCGGCACGCAGTGGCGCGCGCCGGCTGTTTCACGCCATGAAGCATTGTTGCATGGCAGGAAAAGAAGTTCCAGACGGAGCGCGTAACGAGAAGTGCAACGAGTGCGCAATGGCGGGTGCGCATGAGCGCCCTGAACGATGGCCAGCAAGTCCCCGGAACCGGCCCAGGCACGATGTGCCCAGCCTCTTTCAACCGCAAACGGAGTTGGTGCAAGGAGTGACGATGAATCTGAACGACGCGAGTAAGCTGCCGCTCAGCGAGCCCGGAAGCGTGCCCCGTTTCGACTCGGCAGAAAACGCGCAGGGCTGGCTTGCTCAGCAGGGCGTGAAATACGTTTTGGCGCAGTTCGTCGACATCCATGGTGTCGCAAAGGCCAAGTCGGTGCCGGTCGCGCATTTGAAGACGGTGCTCGAGGCGGGAGCCGGCTTCGCAGGGTTTGCGATCTGGGGTGTCGGCATCGAGCCGAACGGCCCCGATTTCATGGCCGTCGGCGATCTCGCGACGCTCACGCCCGTTCCCTGGCAGCCGGGCCTCGCACGCATCGTCTGCGAGGGGCACGTGAACGGCGAAGCGTGGCCGTTCGATTCACGCGTCACGCTCAAGCGCCAGGTAGCACGCCTGACCGAGCGCGACTGGACCCTTTTCACAGGACTCGAGCCGGAATTCTCGCTGCTGCGCCGCTCCGCTAGCGGAACCCTCGAACCGTGCGACCCCAGCGACACGCTGGCGAAGCCGTGCTACGACTATAAGGGGCTATCGCGCACGCGGGTGTTTCTCGAGCGGCTCACCGAAGCACTGCGCTCGGTCGGCATCGACGTCTATCAGATCGACCACGAGGACGCCAACGGCCAGTTCGAAATCAACTACACGTACACCGACTGCCTGACGTCGTGCGACCACTACGTGTTCTTCAAGATGGCCGCATCGGAGATTGCCAACGAGCTAGGCATGATCTGCTCGTTCATGGCGAAGCCGTTCGCGAACCGGCCCGGCAACGGCATGCACATGCACATCTCGATCGGCGACGGCAAGCGCAATCTGTTCGCCGACGGCGGCGACCCGCTGGGCATGGGCCTGTCGAAGCTTGGCTACCAGTTCACCGCCGGCATTCTTGCGCACGCCCCCGCGCTCACCGCGCTGTGCAATCCGACCGTCAACTCGTACAAGCGCCTCGTGGTGGGGCGCTCGCTCACCGGCGCGACGTGGGCGCCAGCCTATGTGAGTTATGGTGACAACAACCGCTCGACCATGGTGCGCATGCCCGGCGAGCGCATCGAACTGCGTCTGCCGGACGGCTCCTGCAACCCGTACCTCGCAACGGCCGCCGTGATTGCCGCGGGGCTCGACGGGATCGACCGGCAACTCGATCCGGGCGCGCCGGCAAACGAAAACCTTTACGAGTGGTCGTCCGAGCGACTTGCCGCGCACGGCATTGCGGTGTTGCCGCAAAACCTCGAGCAGGCGCTCGACGCGCTCGAGGCGGACACACTGATCTGCGAAGCGCTCGGCCCCCTGGCCGGTGAGTTCCTCAAGCTCAAGCGCATGGAATGGCTCGAATACATGCGGCACGTGTCCGACTGGGAACTCAAGAGCTACCTCGAATTTTTCTAAGGAGAACACACAATGTGTGGAATCGTAGGGTTGCTGGTGAAGACGCCGGCGCTACGCGAGCGGCTCGGCGAGCTGATGGTGCCGATGCTGATCGGCATGACCGAGCGCGGACCCGATTCGGCGGGGCTTGCGGTGTTCGGCAGCGAGGTGGATGCGAGCCAGCGCAAGCTGAGCCTCTACGCGGGCTTCACGGACGAGGGCGCGCAATTTCCCTGGGCCGCACTCGCCGACGCACTCAACCACGCCATGGACGTCACCGCGCGCTTCGACGTGAAGGGCAATCATGCAGTGCTCACGCTCCAGGGCGATGCGGAGCGCGTCAAGGTGTGGTTGCGCGAGCACTATCCGAAGCTCTATCTGCTTTCCACTGGACGCTCGATCGATCTCTACAAGGACATCGGCTCGCCGGCCGAAGTGGCCGCGCGCTATGACTTCGCGAACCTCAAAGGCTCGCACCTCGTCGGCCACACGCGCATGGCCACGGAATCGGCCGTCACGCCGGACCGCGCGCATCCGTTCACGGCGGGAGAGGACTTCTGCCTCGTGCACAACGGATCGCTTTCGAACCCATATGGCGTGCGGCGCAAGCTCGAGCCGCTCGGCATCCGCTTCGATACCGACAACGACACCGAAGCCGCTTGCCGTTTCATCGAATGGCGTTTGCGCGAGGGCGATGCGCTGCCCGAGGCGCTGCAAAAAGGCTTCGAGGAGCTGGACGGCTTCTATACGTTCCTGATGGGCACGACGACCGAGCTCGCGCTGATCCGCGATCCGTTCGCGTGCAAGCCGGCCGTGGTCGCGGAGAACGACGACTACGTAGCGATTGCCTCTGAGTTTCGCTCGCTCGCGCATCTGCCCGATATCCGCAATGCGAAGGTCTTCGAACCCGCTCCCGAGGAGATGTACGTATGGAAAGCCTGAATTTCGACCTCGAGACGCAGACGGTCCGGGACCTGAACCAATACCTGCACGGCGACACCGCGGCGCTGGCGGGGCAGCGCATCGCCGTCACGTCGCCGAATGGGGCACACAACATCGCCGTGGGCGTAGATGCCGACCTGCATGTGACGATCAAGGGCCACGCGGGCTACTACGCCGGCGGGATGAACCAGCAGGCGACGATCGTGATCGAGGGGAGCGCCGGCACGGGCGTCGCCGAGAACATGATGAGCGGCAAGGTGCATGTGCGAGGCTTCGCCTCGAACGGCGCGGGCGCTTCTGCGCACGGCGGACTGCTCGTGATCGACGGCGACGCGGGTCTGCGCTGCGGAATCTCGCTCAAGGGCGGCGACATCGTGGTGGGCGGCTCCGTGGGCAGCTTCTCGGCCTTCATGGCACAGGCGGGCCGCATGGTGATATGCGGCGACGCGGGCGACGCGCTGGGCGATTCGCTCTATGAAGCGGTGCTCTACGTGCGCGGCGAAGTGAAATCGCTGGGGGCGGACGCGCAGTACGAACCGATGAGCGATGCCGATCTCGACGCAGTGCGCGTGTTGCTGGCGGCGGGCGGGCTGGATCACGATCCAGCGTCCTTCAAGCGAATCGCGTCGGCACGCACGCTCTATCACTGGAATGCCGACGCCAACCAGGAATATTGAACACACGCTCTCTGAGAAGGTTCCCAATGGATGCCAAACCCGTTCAATTCGTTCGTTTGCAGCACGAAGAGTCGCACGGCTACGACCGCAAGACGATCGACTATATCCACTCGGCGGCACAGCGAGGTCTCTATGAGATCCGCGGTCTGGGCGCGAAACGCCACGTGCCGCATTTCGACGACCTGCTGTTTCTCGGCGCCTCGCTGTCGCGCTATCCGCTCGAAGGGTACCGCGAGAAGTGCTCGACCCAGACCGTGCTGGGCACTCGCTTCGCAAAGAAACCTGTCGTGCTGGATATTCCGGTCACGATTGCGGGCATGAGCTTCGGCGCACTGTCCGCGAACGTCAAGGAGGCGCTAGGGCAGGCCGCGACGGCGATGGGCACGTCCACGACCACCGGCGACGGCGGCATGACCCAGGAGGAGCGCCGCGCTTCGAAGACGCTGGTCTATCAGTGCCTGCCGTCGCGCTACGGCTTCAATCCGGACGACGTGCGCCGTGCCGACGCGATCGAAATCGTGATTGGCCAGGGCGCAAAGCCGGGTGGTGGCGGGATGCTGCTCGGGCAGAAAGTCAATCCGCGCGTGGCGGCGATGCGTACCTTGCCAGCCGGCGTCGATCAGCGCTCGGCGAGCCGCCACCCGGACTGGACCGGTCCCGACGATCTGGCGATCAAGATCCAGGAACTGCGCGAAATTACTGACTGGAACACGCCCGTGTATGTGAAGGTCGGGGCAACCCGCACGTTCAACGACGTCAAGCTTGCGGTACATGCTGGCGCGGACGTGGTCGTGATCGACGGCATGCAGGGGGGCACCGCGGCCACCCAGACCTGCTTCATCGAGAACGTCGGGATTCCGACGCTGGCTGCGGTTCGCCAGGCGGTGGATGCTCTCGAAGAACTGAATATGAAAGGGCAGGTGCAGCTGATCGTTTCGGGCGGCATACGGACCGGAGCCGACGTAGCCAAGGCGCTGGCGCTCGGTGCAGACGCCGTCGCGATCGGGCAGGGCATGCTGATGGCACTCGGCTGCAATAGTGACAGCTACTTCCAGAACGGCGCACTGCATTCGGCGGCTGCCGACTATGCAGCGCTTGGCACGTCGCCGGGCTTCTGCCACCACTGCCATACCGGCAAATGCCCCGTTGGCGTGACGACCCAGGACGCCGTTCTCGAACAGCGCGTCCTGCCCGACGAAGGTTCGCGCCGTGTGCGCAACTACCTGAAGACGTTGAACATGGAACTGACGACGATCGCGCGCGCCTGCGGGAAGCAGAACGTGCATCACCTCGAGCCCGAGGATCTGGTCGCCCTGACCGTGGAAGCCGCAGCCATGGCACGCGTGCCGCTCGCGGGCACTTCGTGGATTCCTGGCTGGAACAATTAAATTCAGTTGGCTGGAATTTTTGACTCTGGGAAATTAAAGCAAAGTCCGTTAAATCCCCAATCTTTCAGGAGCCCTACATGAGTACGCAAAGCACCACACAAGCAGCGCCGGCATCGTCAACCGGCCTGCGTGCCGGTACTTTAGGTTTTGCCGAGGTGATTGGCCAATCTATCGCAAACGTTTCGCCAACCTTTACTCCTTCGATCAATGTGACCGCGATCGCGGCGCTGGCGGGCGCGGGGACCTGGCTGATTTATGGACTTTCGACGCTCGGGCTGCTGCTGGTCAGCATGAGTATCATCGCGCTCTCGAGCCGGATTGCAACCGCTGGATCATTCTTCATCTATATTTCGCGCGCGCTCGGGCCGATGGCAGGGGGCATGGCCGGCTGGGGGTTGATCGCGGCGTATGTGGGCACCGCGATGGGGGTAGGTGCCGCAGGTGTGGTTTTCGTGCAGAATGCCTTCTCTTCCTGGGGCATCAATATCCCGTCGTGGGCGG
Source organism: Paraburkholderia sp. BR10141 (assembly GCF_056155635.1). Classification (NCBI taxonomy): domain Bacteria; kingdom Pseudomonadati; phylum Pseudomonadota; class Betaproteobacteria; order Burkholderiales; family Burkholderiaceae; genus Paraburkholderia; species Paraburkholderia sp. BR10141. The sequence continues at coordinate 36,834 of NZ_JBMIQH010000013.1, forward strand.
TCTACACCGTTTTCATTGCTCTCGCCTGGTTCTTCTCCGCACGCGACGTGAAGCTTTCCTCGCGCCTCTCACTGGCGATCGAGGCAACGTCGGTGGTGATCGTGGGCGGCGTGCTGATCTACGTGCTCGCCCTGCATCCTGACCATATCATCGACCATACGCAATTGAGCCTGCAGGGCGTGAGCGGGAAGGGTATGGCGCAAGGCATGGTGCTCGGCATCTTCTCGTACGTGGGCTTCGAAAGTGCCGCCTCGCTCGGCCAGGAGACCCGGGACCCGCTGCGCATCATTCCGCGCGCCGTGGTCTGGAGCGTGATCCTGTCGGGCCTTTTCTTCATGTTCGTCGCCTATTCGATGACGATCGCCTACCACGACGACACAGCCAAGCTCGGCGCCGATTCGGCCGTGCTCAACACCTTGCTTGCGAGCGTTGGCGCCTCGCCGCTCGGCCCGGTGTTTTATCTGATCGCTTCGGTCAGCGCGTTCTCGTGTGTCCTTGCGTGCATCAACTCGTCCAGCCGCCTGCTGTACTCCATGGGGCGCTACCAGTTCGTGCACCGCTCGATGGGAATGATTCACCGCACGCATCAGACGCCGTATCTCGCTGTGGCGTTTTCATCGATCGTGACGCTCGTTGTGTGCATTGCGATGCTTGGCGCCGGTCCGCTCAATACCTTCGGCTACACGAGTACGTTCGCCACCTTTGGCTTTCTGGTGACCTATTTTCTCGTCGCGGTTTCCGCGCCTCTCTATCTGAAGAAGATGGGCGTGCTCAAGCCGGTCAACGTGCTGTGGAGCGTGCTTGGCGCGCTGGCGATGGTCGGCGCAGTGATCGGCAGCGTGTATCCGGTGCCTGACTATCCGTATAACATACTGCCGTATCTGTTCGTGGCGTACATGCTGGTCGGCACGGTCTGGTTGCTCATGCTGAAGAAGCGTTCGCCCCAGGTGCTCGAGAAGATCGAACACGATCTGGAAACCAGCGACGTGATGACTCACGGCAAAAAGTAAATGACTGAACCGCGCTCCGTGGACCACCTTTCCGCACCGGCTGCGGACCGGAGGTCGGTCCATGCAGCCGGGACGGCCTTTGCAACTCGCGAAGCGGATTCTCAGGAAGTCGACCTGCAGTTGCGGCCCGAGCGCGGCGAATGCGCCGCGCTCGAGATCGGCTGCGTCTCCCGCCCCGCGCGTCTGCGTGGGCAAAATCGCGTCAACGAGGACTATTTCGGCGTGATGCTCGGCGACCTGGCCGCACGCGCCGCGCGTGGCAGTGTGATCGCGCTGGCTGACGGAGTGAGCGGAAGTCAGGGTGGCCGGGTCGCGGCCGAGCTTTCAGTGCGTACCTTCATCGATGCGTATTACGGGCTACCCGAAACGCTCCAGCCCAGCGTGGCCGCTGCGCGTTCGCTACAGGCGCTGCACGGCTGGCTGCACCACATGGGCCGCGTCGATCCAAAGCTTAAACAGATGGCCGCGTCATTTGCGGCGCTGGTCATACGGCGCGCCACAGCGTATCTGGTCGCAGCCGGAGATGTGCGGCTCTATTTGCTGCGCGACGGGCAACTGGCACAAATCGGCGAAGACGACATTGTGCCGGTCGCTTTTGGTTCGTACGTGGCGCACGCCATTGGCATGAACCCGGCGCTCGTGACCCGCTTCGAAACGTTCGAACTGCGTGAGGATGATCGCCTGCTATTGTGCTCGGACGGTCTTTACCGTCATGTGCCAGTGCGTGAACTGCAGACGGTGCTCGCGACGCGCAATGGCGCGCTCGAAACTGCGCGCCGACTCGACGCGCTGGCACTGACGCGCGGTTCCCAGGACGACGTGACGAGCGCCGTGATTGACGTTGGCAGCCTGCCTTTGCTCGACGGCGGGTACCTGGAGCGAGTGGTCGGAATGCTGCCGATTCTCGCCGTGCCCGACGCCGGTGAGGTTATCGATGGATATCTGCTCAAGAGCGTGCTCAGCGATGGCTTTTATTCGCGGATCTTCGCCGGCTACGATCTGGCCGATCCGGACACGCCACTGGCGCTCAAGTTTCCCAAACCGCGCGTCGAGCAAGACGAGAACATACGCCAGTCGATCGTGCGTGAGCGCTGGCTCGCAGGCAAGGTTGGCGACGCCGGCGTGCTCGCGCCGCTGCCTGTTGACGCCAATCGGCAAACCCGGCTTTATGTGGTGATGCCGCTCGGTGCGGGGGTCACGCTCGAACAGCTGCTTTCGGCGCCCGAGCCCATGGGGCTGCCGCGCGCGCTCGGAATAGCACGGCAATTGGGCCGCTCGATCGACGCGCTGAATCGGCGCAATGTCTTCCATCGCGATATCAAGCCCGAAAACGTGCTGGTGATGCAGGACGACAGGACGTGCCTGCTCGACCTGGGCTTTGGTCATATGCCCGGTATGGAACTGCCGGGCCCAGCCTGCGCGCCTGGCTCGCCCGCGTACATGGCGCCTGAGTTGATGAGGGGTGCGCAAGGCGATGCGCGCTCCGAGGTATTTGCGTATGGCGTGACGTTGTACCGGCTGTTCAGCGGCGGCAAACTGCCGTACGGCTTCAATGGTCGCGTGCCGCTCTACGAGTACCGGCTCGACGCGCCGCATTGGCTTGACCTCGTGCTGGAGAAAGCGCTGCAGTCCGATCCCGCACGCAGGTATCAGGACGTACTCGCAGTCTGCGCCGATCTCGAGCGCCTTTCGAGCGGCCAGGGCGCGATGGCCCCGGTTAGACGTAAGCCCTTGCTCGAGAGCGAACCAGTGCTGTTCTGGCAGGGGATCTCGGTTCTGTTGCTGGCGCTGCTGCTGTGGTCGCTGATACGGCGATGAGCTTTCGCGTTGACATGCGGACAGATTGAACCGCGAGACCGAGGCGCGGTGGGCTTTCGGATGGAAGGTTGCCTCGAAGTGCGATGTGGCACCCGTGTATCTGCGCGCACGTAGGCGCCGACTGAAGCGAAGTATCACGGAACTTGCGTTGCGCCTGCCTGCTAACCGTGTGTGTCGACCCACGCCTTTGCCCAGGCGATTCCCGCGTCCTGCGCTTCCTCCTCCGAATCGAACAGGTCGAGGACTCCGGAAGTGCAGATGAGCTTGTTCCCCTGGATGATGGTCCCGCCCCCCGCGTAGCGCTCTGGCGTCAGCAGCTCTGCCTGTTGCGCGATGGCATGACCCCACAAATCGTAGCCCTTGTAAGTCTCTCGTTCCATCTTTCTGGTGCCTGAAGGCGGGAGCCGTTGCTTATCTCGTTCTCATCTTAACTTCTCTCCTCGACGAGGGCATGCCGTCAGGCGCCGAAGCGGCAGCCTGCGCTTCCTGATCGCCGGCCCGGCAAGGCTTTCGTCCTGTCGGCATTGTTTAAGCTCGATTTAAGTGACGCTACGTACTCTTCGAAAGCATCCTTGAGCGGACAACGACTCGAGGCATCCATAGACGCAAAGAGGTTGAAATGGTGTACCTGATTACCGACCTGAAGATGATCGAAAGCTACGGCCGCATCAAGGCTGACAGCGGCAAGGATGCGCTGGAAGCGTTTGCGCTCAGCGAGGGCTTCCCCAACCTGATGGAGTTTGCTTCGGCCCAGCCCACGTTCGTCAACGACTTGATGGCTGTTCAACTGCAATAAGGAATACTGACGTGGCCATGACTTTGGGGCAGGCCCTCGTGCACGCTGAGCAGCTGGAAGTCTCCGGGGTGATTTCCAGAACGGCGCAGGCGCTCATCCGGCTGAAACAGGAGTACCGTGACGTCGTCGGCGCGGAAAAATACGAACAGATCATCGAGGAAGCGGGCCTGGCGCATCCGGACCCGCAGTGACTCTGGCGCCGCCGGTCGCTACTTTTGCGACTCGAGCATGTCCAGGTTGGCTTGCGCGATCTCCTCGGGATGTATCGAGCAGTAAGCGTCGAAGAGGGTCGAGCATAGTTGCGCGAGCGCCGCGAGATTCACTGCCTGGCTCGCATGTTCGACTTCTCCGGCGTTGAGTATGTCGTCAACGACGGGGGCGAGACGGCGCAGTCGCCGGAAAGTCTCCGCATCGATTTCCATTGCACTTCTCGTGTTCAAGCGCCGGGGCGCACTCGACAAACCCTTACGGTAGCACTTCAACGACGCACCCGCAGAATGCGACTTCGGCAAAAGCTGAATACCCAACACTGATACTACCCTTTGGGGCGATGTTGATGCGTTGCACAATGAAAATCGAATGCCCGTCCGATTTGGCCGCAACGTTTGCATCGACCTGAATGTAAGACCGCCCGATATGGCCCGATAACGGGTGCAAATTCGAATCCATGCACATTGCCTGGTTTATTGTGCAATGCACAGAAACAATGGCTTTTCAGCGGCCAACAAAGGGAATACCCTTAGAAAATTCCCTTATCGGAGGCTTGTGGTTGTGTCGACTCTTCTCGAGCAGGACGGGCTGGTAGCGACCTGGCGTCGGATGCACTCCAGCGCCGATTCCGGGGCGTGGGAATGCTGTGAACTCGATGGCCGCGGTGAAGTGGTGCCGCATCCTCAGCCCTCGGCACGGCGCCAGATTGTTCTCACCGACGTGTACTGCCAGATCGCCGAGCAGATTGGTCACGTGGCAGCGATGTCGGTTGCCGTGGCGACACCGTCATTTGGCATCCGCGTACCCGACGTCGTCTGGATGCCGCCTGAAAAGTGGGAAGGGTTTGACCGGGACGATCCTGTTCCGTTTGTGCCGGATCTGTGCGTCGAGGTGCTCCTCGACCGCAAGTATGCGCATGACATCGGCGCGCGGGTCAGGGCGTACCTCGAGGGCGGCGCCCAGGAGGTCATCGTTGTCGGCCAGCGCGGAGAGCTGCAGTTCTGCGGCGCCAATGGGCTGCGGCAAACTTCGCAGTTCGGCATCATGCTCACACTCGAGCGGATGTACTTCGAAGCGTTCGCTCCGTCTTCGCACTGATCATAAGATGAGCGTCGGCCGACGCTCGCGACTCCACCAGCAGTGCTGACTAATCCAGCGCGAAATCCGCCGGGGCCTCCGGCTCCCTGGCGTAGCGGAACACGTTCAAATCATCGTGCTCGATAGCGGGCTTCCTGCCTGAAATCAGGTCGGCGAGAAGCTGCGCCGAACCGCACGACATGGTCCACCCAAGCGTGCCATGGCCCGTGTTCAGGAAGAGGTTGGGCACGGCAGTGCGGCCAACAATGGGCGTGCCGTCCGGCGTCATCGGCCGCAGCCCGGTCCAGAACGTCGCCTTCGATGTGTCGCCGCCACCCGGGAACAGATCGTTCACGCACATTTCGAGTGTCTCGCGCCGAGCCTCGCGCAGGCGCTTGTCGAACCCCACGATCTCGGCCATGCCGCCCACGCGAATTCGTTTATCGAAGCGCGTGATGGCGATCTTGTAGGTCTCGTCGAGGACAGTCGAGACAGGGGCGCGTGCCTCGTCCAGGATCGGCGCCGTGATGGAATACCCCTTGAGCGGGTAGACCGGAATCTTGACGAGGCCAGACAGGAAACTCGTCGAATAGGAACCAAACGCGACAACGAACGCGTCGGCATGGATGAGCCTCGTTCCGTGACGGACGCCAACGACCTTGCAGTCTTCGACGACGAGCGTATCGACGATCGTGTTGTAGCGGAACGTCACACCGGCCTCCTCGGCGAGCGCGGCAAGCCTGGTCGTGAACAGCTGGCAGTCGCCTGTCTCGTCGCCAGGCAAGCGAAGACCGCCGGTCAATTTTTGCGAGGTTGCGGCGAGGGCCGGCTCGACCCGCGAGAGTTCGCCTGCACTGAGCAACTCGTAGGGAACGTTCGCCTCTTTGAGGACGGCGATGTCCTTTGCCGCGCCGTCGAACTGCTGCTGTGTCCGGAAAACCTGCAGCGTCCCGCCGGTTCGTCCTTCGTACTGGATGCCCGTTTCCGCGCGCAGCGCGATCAGGCAATCGCGGCTGTATTGCGCAAGCCGCACCATGCGGTTCTTGTTGATGGCGTAGCGCTCCGCCGTGCAGTTCTGCAGCATCTGCCACATCCACTGCAGCTGGAACTGCTTGTCCGCGTCATCCGGGCGGATGGCGAGCGGGGCATGCTTCTGGAACATCCACTTAACGGCTTTGAGCGGAACACCAGGGGCCGCCCACGGCGCCGCGTATCCCGGAGAAATTTGCCCGGCGTTCGCGAAGCTCGTCTCGAGCGCAGGACCGTGCTCGCGGTCGATGACAGTGACTTCATGGCCGGCGCGCGCCAGATAGTACGCGCTCGTCACGCCGACGACCCCACTGCCCAATACCAGAACTCGCATATCCGTAGTCTCCCCAGCCAGGCGGCCGCCAACATCTGATGAACGCTGCCGGTATTCGATCTGGCAGTCGATGAAGGAATGCTAGCGACATGCGAGCAGTTTTCAATAATGTTTAGCGGGTTATTTCTGGTTGAAATAGCCATGTCGCCTGGAGGAGGACGGATGTTTTCAAACCGGCTTCCCGGCTGAAGGATTGTTTGCGAAATACGCGAACAGTATTGGAAGGAATCGGGATAAATTCATCGACGTGTGCATATACACTCTGGCTCATCGATGTCACGGCGAAGGAAGCTAACTCTGCGGCTTCGTCGCTGTCACGTCGGACAACCAGCAATCGACGCGCCTTCCCATCTTTCTTCGGGTAAATCATGTCCAAGCTCTTTTCTGAAGTCAAAGTCGGCCCTTACACGTTCTCGCACCGGGTCGTTCTTGCACCGCTCACCCGCATGCGCGCCGAAAGCGGCGCGATTCCCGGCGCACTCATGGCGGAGTATTACGCGCAACGCGCGTCGGCCGGCGGCTTTCTGATCGGCGAGGCCACCATCGCTGCGCCGAACGGCAACGGCTATCTCGGTGCGCCTGGCTTGTACGACGATAGTCAGATTGCGGGCTGGAAGCGCGTGACCGATGCCGTGCACGTGAAAGGCGCGAAGATTTTCCTTCAGCTCTACCACGCTGGGCGCCAGTCGAACTCGGAGCTGCAACCCGATGGCGGGCGGCCCGTGGGTCCCTCGGAAGTCCCTCACGGCGGCGTCGCCTACACGGACGCCGGCTGGTTTCCGAATACGCCGAATCGCGCCCTTGAGACGGATGAAATTGCGGGTATCGTCGAGAGCTTTCGCGCTGCGGCGGCACGCGGCGTCGCGGCGGGCTTCGACGGCGTGGAACTGCACGCCGCAAACGGCTATCTGTTCGACCAGTTCCTGCAGGACGGCAGCAACAAGCGGACGGACATCTATGGCGGTTCGTTCGAAAACCGCGCCCGCCTGTTGATGGAAGCCACACGGGCTGTGATTTCCGTGTGGGGAAGCGACAAGGTTGCCGTGCGCCTTGGGCCGAGCGGGTCGTGGGGCGATATGTCGGATAGCGATCCTGTCGGCTTGTTCGCGTATGTTGCGCAAGAACTCGCCAAGCTGAATCTCGCGTACCTGCACCTCATCGAGCCCCGCATTCTCGGCAATGTCGAAAACGAGGGCGCCGATCCCAATCCCGTTGCTGCCCAGCTCATTCGCAAGCACTATGCGGGCACCATCATCGCGGCCGGCGGCTTCGACGGCGAAAAGGCCGAGGCCATCCTGCAGGCCGGCGATGCCGATCTGGTTGCATTCGGTCGTCACTTCATTGCGAATCCCGATCTTCCGGAGCGGCTGCGTCGCAAGCTGTCGCTCAACCGGTACGACCGCCCCACGTTCTTTGGCGGCACACACGTCGGTTATACGGACTACCCGTTCTATCAGTCCGGGACGCAGGCAGTAGCCTGAGCAGGGCGGCCGCCCAATTGCGCGAATTCAGCGCGATATTGGGCTCGTTTCGGGCAATTGGTTCAGCGCGTCTACGCCTACACTGTCTTTCATGGAGCGAGACGTTGGCTCCATCCCAGGATTCCCCTCCTGCGGTCGAGTTGGACCATACCGTGTACCCGTTGCAGAACAGCAGTCCGGCAGTTGTAGTCGTATGTGGCAGAGTTGAGTGTCAATGTCGAAGCACCACGCTGTTGAATCAATGAGGAGTGCAGGGCAACTCGTTGTTGAAGTGCAGAGTACCGTGCAGTTGAAGAGCAGAGCATCGCGCAGTTGAATCACGCAGTTGAAGTGCGGAGCAACACGCAGTTGAAGTACCGCTTCATCCAGGCAGTATGTGATTGCAAGTCCAGGCCGCTTACATCGGAACGGGTGTGAGCGGCCGCCGTTCGTCTGCCTGGGTCACGTGTACGAGTGCGTGTTCCCGGTCGAGCATTGATTCGCTCCGCCATTCGCGCTACCTTTACGTTTGTCCTGTTCGTCGAGTGCCGGTCAACGAGGGGAGAATCGTTTCGTGAAGAGAGCGTGGGTTTTCCCTTGCGTCGTCGCCTTGGGCGCGATCCTTGGCGGTTGCGGCAAGGAGAGTTCGCGAAACGTCACCGAGGCGTCGGGGGCATCTGCGAGCCAGGCGCCGGGTCAGCCCGCGCAGGGCGCAAGCGGCACACCTGCCGCATCAGGCGCGCAGGTTGCGGGCGCGCTGGGTACCGTCACCATGAAGCAGTTGCCGGGGGAAGCGACCGAGACACTGCGGCTGATCAAAGCGGGCGGCCCCTTTCCTTTTGCGGACGACGGCGTCTTGTTCCGTAACACGGCGCAATTACTGCCGCAGCATCCACGCGGCTACTACCACACATACACGGTGCGCACCCCGGGCATGACGGATCGTGGGCAGCGCCGGGTCGTATGTGGTGGACCGCGCAAGCAGACCAGCGACTGCTATTACACCGACGACTACTACGTCAGCTTCAAGCGCATTGCCGGGTAAAGGCGAATCCAGATTTTCGTCGTACCTGAGCGCATGCTCGGGCGCTAAATCAATAGCTCCAGGGTTTTGAACAAGGCGAGGTCTTCTTTCTTCGCCGAGCGCGCGTGGCGGCGTATCACCTGCAGCAAACAGTCGATGAAAGCAACGGCCGCGCGGCTCAGTGTGCTGTTGCGGCGCGTGACGATGCCCAGTTGTCGGGGTTCGAACGCTTCGCGCAACGCGAGCGAGCGCAGGCGGCCTCCGAACGGCGGCACGTGGCTCAGGATCGTCGGGCTCCACGTGCACATGTCTGCCTGCTCCACCATGGTTTGCAGCGTCGCTACCGACTGCGCGCGCACAATGCGGCGTTCGTCGATCTGCGCGCCGTGGCGCGTGAACAGATAGTCGACCAGATCGCGTTTGCCGTCCGGTGCGAAATTCAGCACCCAGTCTTCATCGAGCAGTTCGCGGATCGAGCGCGCCCGCACTTTCCGGTGTCCTTCCCGCACCATCACCGACGATTCGTAAGTGAGCACAGCCTCGGATGCGAACTCCTGCTCACTCGCGCCGGGCTGCAACTGGCCGACGGCGAAATCCATGCTGCCGTCGCGCAGCAGCGGCTGGGCAACGGCCATCAATCCTTCGACCAGTTCCAGACGGATGTCGGGCATGCGCTCGCGAAACAGCCGTACGGCCTCGGCCAGAAAGGTCAGCGTAATCCACGGCGTGACGCCCACCGTGAGACTGCCTTCCACACGGCCTCTCAGTCGCTCGAGGTCGTTGTGTGCGTGTTCGAGTTGATTGAGCACGATGCGCGCGTGCGTGAGCAGCACCTTGCCGTGCTCGGTGAAGGTAATGCCTTCGGGCGCGCGGATCAGGAGCGGCAGGCGCTCGTTTGCCTCCAGTTCGCGCAGCGCGCGCGTGACTGCCGCCTGCGAAAGCCCAAGCGACCGGGCCGCGCCGCGAATACTGCCGGCGTCCGCGCTGGCGACCAGCGCTTCCAGTTGGTGCAGTTTCATGTCAGCGTGCGCGGCGAGAGAGGTGGGGTGACAACGGTGGGTTGTCATCATAACAAAACGCTGGCTGTTCCCCGGAATTTGCGCTGCATACGATTCGCTCCACGATGCACGAATGGACTGAGGAGGCGAATTGAGCAGACAGTGGGTTTTGCCCGAGGTGGCGGCAATCGAAGGCGACATGATTGCGTTGCGCCGCCAGTTGCATGCGCAGCCCGAACTGGGCTTCGAAGAACATGTGACGAGCGCGCTTGTCGCCGAAAAGCTCGAAGCATGGGGCTATCGCGTGACGCGGGGCGTGGGCGGCACGGGCGTGGTCGCCACGTTCGAGCGCGGCAGGGGGTTCAGGCTTGGGCTGCGCGCCGACATGGATGCGCTGCCCATACGCGAGGCGACGGGCCTTCCCTACGCCAGCGGCAACGAAGGCGTGATGCATGCCTGCGGCCATGACGGCCACACGGCGATACTGCTGGCAGCCGCTCGATGCCTCGCGCAAACCGCACAGTGGCGCGGCACGTTGCACCTGATTTTTCAGCCGGCCGAAGAAGGCCTGGGCGGCGCGCGCAAGATGATCGAGGACGGCCTCTTCGAGCGCTTTGCCTGCGACGCCGTGTTCGCGATGCATAACGTACCAGGCTTCCCAGCAGGACGAATCGGCTTTCACAGCGGCGCCTTCATGGCCAGTGCGGACGAGGTGACGATCCGCGTGATCGGCCGCGGCGGCCATGCGGCCGCCCCGCAGCAGACGATCGATCCCGTCGTGGTCGGCGCCTCAATCGTCATGGCGCTGCAAAGCGTGGTGGCGCGCAACGTGGCGCCGCACGATCAGGCCGTCGTGAGCGTCGGCGCGCTGCACGCGGGGAGCGCCTCGAACGTCATTGCATCGCACGCCGACCTGCACCTGAGCGTGCGCGCGCTTTCGGCGCCGGTGCGCGAACTGCTCGAGCGCCGCATCCGTGAAGTGGCGCACGGGCAGGCCGCGAGTTACGGCGCGCGCGTGGAGATCGACTACCGCCATGACTACCCGGTGCTCGTCAACCATAGCGACGAGACCGAGGTGGCGCGCCGCGTCGCGCTCGAATGGGGCGGCCCGGAGATGCTGCTCGACGGCCTGCGCCCGCTCATGGCGAGCGAGGACTTCGCGTACATGCTGGAGCGCTGCCCCGGCAGCTACCTCTCGATCGGCAATGGTGACGGCGAGCAGCACTGCTCGCTTCACAACCCCGGCTACGACTTCAACGACGCGAGCCTTGCCATTGGCGCGAGCTACTGGGTCAAGCTCGCAGAACACATTCTGCAATAGCACCACAGAAATCGCAGAAACCACCGAAGCAATTGAAACAACCGAAACGACACGAAGGAGACGGGCAAATGAAGCAATGGACGATGGCGCTTTCACTGGCGCTCGCTGCGGCGGCAACGGCGGGACAGGCGCACGCGGTGGACCTGAAGGGCCGGGAGATCCGGCTCGCGGTCGATCCCACTTACCCGCCGCTCGAATACAAAACGCCGGACGGCAAGCTCACGGGCTTCGGCGTGGACATTGCCAATGCGTTGTGCGCGCAACTGAACGCGCGTTGCGTATGGGTGGAAACGAGCTTCGACGGCATGATTCCAGGCCTCATCGCGCGCAAGTTCGACGTCATCTCTTCGTCGATGACGATCACGCCCAAGCGCGCGGAGCAGATCGCCTTCACGAACAAGATCTCGAATGCGCCCGCGCGGCTCGTCGTACGCCGCGGCTCGCCGCTCCTGCCCGATGCGGCTTCGCTCAAGGGCAAGCGCGTGGGCGTGGAGCAGGGCACGAGTCAGGAAGACTACGCGCGCGCGAAGTGGCAGCCCGCGGGCGTGGAGATCGTCCCCTATCAAAACCAGGACCAGGTCTATACCGATTTGACGTCGGGCCGCCTGGATGCCGCGTTTCAGGCGTCGATCGCCGCAAGCGACGGCTTTCTGAAGCGCCCTGAAGGCAAGGACTTCACGTTCGCGGGCCAGGCCATCGACGACCCGAAATTCTTTGGTCAGGGCGACGGTCTCGGCCTGCGCAAGCAGGACACCGAACTGCGCGAAGCCTTCAACGGCGCGCTCGCCGACATTCTCGCAAACGGCACTTACGCGCGTATCAACAAGAAGTACTTCGACTTCGATATTTACGGCGCGAAATAACTCTGGACAGGTCGTGCAATTGACCAGGGCGGACGCGAGGCATGCGATCCGCCTGGTGAGGATAAGCGGGCTACGTATTCGCCTGATAGTAAGTATGACTTATAAAAACGGAAGACATATGAGCAAGAGGAAGATCGTTTGCGTCATGGCGCTGTGCGGTGCGGCGGCGCCAGCCTTTGCGCAAAGCAGCGTGACCCTGTACGGTTTGATCGACGAGGGCATTGACTATACGAACAACGTCGGCGGTCACGCCGTCTACGAAATGACGAGCGGCTACGCCCAAGGCAGCCGCTGGGGTCTGAAGGGCACTGAAGACCTGGGCGGCGGCAACAGCGCGGTCTTTCAGATCGAAAGCGGCTTCAATGCGAGCAACGGGACGCTGGCACAAGGCGGCCGAGCCTTCGGACGCCAGGCGTACGTTGGTCTCGCCAATGAACGCTACGGCACGCTCACGTTCGGGCGTCAGTACGACGCCGTGGTGGACTATCTCGCGCAGACGACGGCGAACGGCAACTGGGGCGGCTACCTGTTTTCGCACCCCTACGACAACGACAATACCGACAATACCTTTCGCCTGAACAACACCATCAAATACGCGAGTCCGACGTTCGGCGGCTTCTCGTTCGGCGGCACGTATAGCTTCAGCAACGACACGAACTTCGCGAACAACCGCGCGGTGAGCGTGGGGGCGCAATACACGGTGGGCGAATGGCTCATCGCCGCGGCCTACCTGAACGCCAGCAACCCCGCGCTGACCTCGGGCGGCGCGATTGCGGGCGCGAGCAGTACGAACGGCGCGGACGGCAATTTCGCTTCGTCGCGTCTGCAGATTTTCGGCGCTGGCGTGAGCTACACAGCGGGCTCGGCAACGGTCGGCTTCGCGTACACCAATACGTACATCGGCCAGCCTGTGGCGAACGTCGGGTATCTCACCGGTGACGAGACGATCCAGCCGGTGACGGGGCCGCTCGCCGGCGGCCGGGTGACGTCGCTCAGGTATCAGAACTTCGAGGTGAACGGCAAGTATCAGCTTACGCCGGCTTTCTACGTCGGAGCGGACTATGTCTACACGCTCGTACACTACGACGCGACGACAGGCAGCGTGAAGCCATCGATCCACTCCGTGGGCGTGATGGCCGACTACAACCTCTCGAAACGCACGGACGTGTATCTGCAGGGCGCATTCCAGCTCGTGGCGGGCGACAAGACCGGCTCGTCGCTCGACCAGGCTTATGTGCCCGGCGCGCAGGATCTCTCGTCCACTTCCCGCCAGGTCGTGGTACGTGCCGCCATTCGTCACAGCTTCTGACGTCGTAGCCTGCACGCGGCGCTCTGCACGGTCTGAGCGCCGCCCATGGTGATTTTATGAAAGACTCAGGTTTCGAAAATTAATCGGATAACTAAGTATTGTCGCGCGTCGGCGTATGCCGCATCGCGGGAACGAAACCGAATCGCCCCCGTTTTTTTCCCAGCATTTTTGGGCCGTTCCCTTTAAAATTGCCTGATCCTGCAGTACCGGAGCACTACCATGGAACGAAAGAAAGCTGAACACATCCTGCTCGAAGCCGACGAGATCGCCGGCCTGGTTCTCAACGGCTTCGACATGACGATGGAAACCGACGCCGGGCGTGCGCTCTACGACCGCGCGTTTAACGCCTATATCCACAACGAAATCGGCGACTTGCCCGTTGGGGATCTGTACGACGCCTTGAACGGCTCGCCCGAAGCCTTTACCACAACCACGCCGCATTGAGCCGGCACCCCGCCGGATAACCACGAAGAGCCACGCTGCGAAAGCGCAAGAAATCGCAGCATGGCCTCATCTCCTCGTTACCCGTTCACTTCACATCGAACGAGTAATGTCCGGTCGTGCGATGCCCATCGGCGGCAACGGCGACCCACACCACCGAATACTTGCCGGGCGTCAGCGCGTTCAGCGCAACCGACATGCGCTTGCTGTTGCCCGCATCGACCTTGGCCTTCTCGCGAATGACGGATTTGCCCTGCGCGTCGGTCACGTCGATGGAGCTGAACGCGGGCTCGAGCCCATCGTCGAAGTCGATCACGACCGCGTTGAGCGTGGCCGGCGCGGTCGATCCCGCGGGCGGTTCCTGATGCTTCGGATAGGCGTGCGCCCATGCGAGGTGGGCGGCGAGTAGCGCGATCGAGGCAACAGCCGTGCGCAAAGTAGCGAGTTTCATGGCGATATTCCTGTGTGAATGTGCTGGCTTACTGGAACAGCGGCTTGCCGATCGTGCGCGGCGCGACATCGTCGAAGAAAATGTGCACCTGCGCGAGGATGCCGACGTGCGAGCCGCTCGCCCGGTTGATCGGGATCTGTGCTTCGATGCCGAGCTGGCCGTAACGGTTCATCCAGACGAAGCCGGGGTTGACGGTCCCGGTCGTTTGTCCCTGGCTGCGCGAGAGGGGCACTTCGACCAGCGGGATGAGGTTGGAAAACGGCTGCGGCAAGCCGAGGTCGTGCACGTGCTGCTGCAGGTAGGGCAGGCTGTACTGGAACGTGAAGCCATAGTCGAACGAGTTCGGTTGCCCGCCTCCGGTCGTGAACGACGGTCCCGCTTCTCCGGTGATGGCGATGGGCCGCAGCCAGGCGAGCGAGTCGGGCAGATCGCCCATGCCCTTGCCGGCGAAGACCGTGGGCGAGATCGTCGAGAAGTTGTTGGCGATCGCCCGGCTGCCGGTGCCGCCGAGTTCGGCGTTCACGCCGACCGAGGTCATGAATTCATGCGCATCGTTCACGTAGAGCAGGTACTTGAGCCCCACGCCGAAGTTGTCGAAGCCGCGCGCCGTGGGGTTGTTCTGCATGACGTAGCCGCCGTCCACCGAGAACGCGAGCCGCGGCGTGATGAGCTTGTCGTACTCGAAGCGGAAGGTGTTGATGCTCTGGTCGCCGGCGTCAGCCGGCACGCGCTGGTGCCCGAATTCGAGGTTGGCTTCGTCGCCTACGCCCGGGTCGTCGACGGAGAGCGTGGAGGGGAAAACGCGGTCGCCCGCGATGGCGTGTGCATGGGCCACGCACGGTCCGAGCAGCAGCGCGCAGCCGACGAGTCGACCGAGTGTGCGAAGGTCGGAAAGAACGCCCGGCGCCATGCGGCTGGAAGGCGATTGGTCAGACATGAGTTGTCCTGTCGAGGAGCGAGGCACGCGCGCGAGCTTCGGCGGCGCGCGGGCAGACCCGGCGACACGCTGGGCGCGTCGGCCGGGATTGGCATGGTCGAGCCAGTCAGGACAGGGGTGGGGCGCGTGCGTGGATGCGGCCCGCGGGCGCGACGAGGCGAACGCTTTCGAACTGCGCCGCGATGCGCGCTTGCACGAGCCGGCCGACGACGAATAGCGCCACGGGTACGCCGGACACGACGGGCAGGTGCGCGAAGAAGCTGCAATAGCCGCAGTCCTGCATGTCGCCCGACGTTGCGTGCGTGCCCGCTGTGCCGCTCGCGCCGTGAACGTGATGCTCCATCGAAGGCATGCCGCAGGGCGCGCGTTCCACCGTGCCGGGCGCCATCTGCATGGCCTGGGCGGCAAGCAGATGCGAAACCACCGGCGCGAGCGTCGCCATGAGGAGCGCAAGCGTCCCCAGTAGACTGCCCAGCCTGAGATGGAATCGGCGCACGGCGTGAAGTGGCGGAAATAGTGCGGTGATTATGCCACGCGAGCCGCCATCCCCGCCGCGCGGCTGACGACGGCAGCGCCGCCCGTCAAAGCGATCGAGCCCGCGTGAAGCCGGCACGAAAGTGCCTTGAAGCGATCAGCCGCGCAGGCCGACTGTGTGACGCAATTCCTGGTAGCTGCGCAAGCCCGCGACGCCCAGTTCGCGGCCGATGCCGCTCAGGCCGAAGCCGCCCCAGCACACTTGCGGGAAGATCAGTTGCGGGGTGTTCACCCAGACGAGCCCGGCGCGCAACTGCGCCTTGTAGCGTCGCGCGGCCTTTTCGTCGCGCGTCACGACCGTGGCGACCAGTCCGTAACGTGTATCGTTGGCGAGTGCGATTGCTTCGTCATCCGAACGGAAAGACTTCACGCACGCGACCGGTCCGAAAACTTCGTCGGTCCACAGCACGTTGTCCGCCGCGGGCTCCGCGATGACGACGGGCGCCATGAAGAAGCCATCGGCGCAGGCGGGATCGAGTTTCCCCGCGAACGCAATCTGTGCGCCCGCTTCGACGCCTTGCGCCACAAGGGCGGCCACGCGCGCGTGTTGGGCCGCGCTGATGAGCGGTCCCATTGCCGCGTCCGCACCTTGAGGCGGCGCGACCACGACGGCTCGCACCGCGGTCTCGAACGCGGCCATGAACTTGCGATACACGTTGTCGTGCACGAGGATACGCGCGGTGGCCGAGCACATCTGTCCGGCGTTGGTGAACGCGCCGCCCACCGCGAGCGAGACGGCCTGCGCCACGTCGGCGTCTTCGCGCACGATCAGCGCGGATTTGCCGCCCAGTTCGAGCGTGAGGCGCTTCATGTCCTGCGCGGCGGTCTGCATGACCTTGCGGCCCGAAGCCGTGCTGCCGGTGAACGAGATCTTGTCGACGAGCGGATGCGTCGTCAGCCACGCGCCGACGTCGCCGCCGCCGTTGACCACGTTCACGACACCATCGGGCACGCCCGCTTCGCTCACGATTGCGGCGAGCATGTGCTCGGTGGGCGAGGTGAGTTCCGAAGGCTTGATGACGACCGTGCAGCCCGCGGCCAGCGCGGGTGCGAGTTTCCACGCCGTCGTGACCATCGGGAAATTCCACGGCACGATCAGCGCCGCGACGCCGACCGGTTCGTGCACGCGTTCGGCCAGCAGCGCATCGTCCGGCACCGCGACCGGTTCGGCGGCGAACGCCGAGGCGTCATCGCAGAGGCTGGCGTAGTAGTTGAACGTCGCGACGGCGTCGCTCACGTCGAGGTCTGCTTCGAACGGCGGCTTGCCGCTCACCTGCATCTGCATGGCAGCGAGGCGTGCGCGGTCGGCTTCCACCAGTTCGGCGATCTTGCGCAGCAGCCTGCCGCGCGCGGCCGGTGTGGTGTGCCGCCACGCGATGAGCGCATCGTGCGCGGCGTGCACGGCCCGATCGACCATCGCGGCCGTCGCGTGCTCCTGCCAGCCGATCGTTTCGCCCGTGGCCGCATTGCAGATGCGCGAGCACACTTCGCTGTCCGCGGCGCAAAAGGTTTCGCCCGCAATCGTTGCGGCGGGCAGCACGAAGGCTTCGCCGTCGATCCGACGTTCGGTATTCGTAGCCATGAGGTGTCTCCTCGCGCCCTAGCGGTAAGCCACGCCGGGCATGATGCAAAGCATTTCGAAGGCGAGATTCGCGCCCACGAGCGCGGTCGTGCCGGCCTGGTCGTACGGCGGCGAGACTTCGACGAGATCGGCGCCCACTACGTTGAGCCCCTTCATGCCGCGCACGATTTCGAGGCCCTGGTGCACGGTGAGGCCGCCGATTTCGGGCGTGCCGGTGCCGGGCGCGAAGGCGGGATCGAGCCCGTCGATATCGAAGCTCAGGTACACGGGCGTGTCGCCCACGCGCTCGCGCACCTCCTCCATGAGCGGTGCGAGCGAGCGGTTCCAGCAGGCTTCGGCTTGCACGACGGTGAAACCCTGCTTGCGGCACCAGTCGAAGTCTTCTGCGTGATAGCCGGTGCCGCGCAGGCCGATTTGCGTGACCTTGTCGCATTGCAGGAGGCCATCCTCGACGGCGCGGCGAAACGGCGTGCCGTGCGCGATCTTTTCACCGAACATGGTGTCGTTCACATCGGCGTGAGCGTCGATGTGGACGACGGCGACCTTGCCGTATTTCTTGTGCAGCGCGCGCAGGATCGGCCACGCGATCGTGTGGTCGCCGCCGAGCGTGATCGGGCGGCAGCCCGTCTCGACGATGCGGTCGTAGGCCGCTTCGATCAGACGAATCGAATCCTTCAGGTCATACGGATTCGTTGCGACGTCACCGATATCGGCCACCTGCAGCGAATCGAACGGCGCCGCGCGCGTGGCCATGTTGTACGGGCGCAGCAGCACCGATTCCGAGCGGATCTGGCGCGGCCCGAAGCGCGTGCCGGAGCGATTCGAGGTGCCGATATCGAGCGGCACGCCCACGAAGCAGACGTCGAGGCCCTCGGTGGTCTCGGCCTGCGGCAGGCGCATCATCGTGGCGATGCCGCCGAATCGCGGCATCTCGTTGCCGCCCTGCGGTTGGTTGAAGTGGCGTTCCATCTGGTGTGTCTCCGATCGTTAGAGTCAAATCGATCGGGCGATGGTAGGGGAGATCCCGCGCGGCCAAATATTGAAGTTGAGATGTTTACATCGATGGAAATCGATGTATGCGGGTCCTTAACAGGCCGACCGGCCTGACTAAACCGCGGCGTGGCCCCAGGCGATCAGTTCGCGCTTGGTGCGCACGCCCAGTTTCGCGAAGGCGCGCTTCACGTACGACTCGGCGGTGGCCACCTGCACGCCCAGGATCTGCGCGGCTTCGGGCACGGTCTTGCCGGTGATGAGGTGCGCACAGGTTTCGTATTCGCGCTTGGACAGGCGCACGTTGTCGGCCGCAAGGCGTGCGTCGAACTGCGCGAGCGGATGCATGAACGGAGCCGCATGGGCGATGCGCCGGGCCGCGCTCGTGGAGGCGTGCAATTCGAGCAGTGGAAACAGAAACTCGCTCACGCTGCGAAAACGGTTCATTTCCATGAGCGTAAACGGCGGTTCGCGCAGCCCGCGTTCGAGCGCGATGGAGTCCTGCGCGTGGCGGGTGCCGCGAGCGAGCACGCATTCGTGGGCAATGCGCGCCTCGTCGAAGAGCCGCTGGCGGAATTCGCCCGGCGGCATCGCGCCGATGTCGCGCACCACCAGCATCGTGCCGAGCTTGCCGCGAATGCCCGCGAAGAGCGGATCGCTTTCATAGAAGCGGTCGTAGTAGAGCGTCATCACGTCCGAGATCGCGCCCGAATCCATTCCGACCCCGCCACTGCCGATCCATTCGCAGCGATAGCCCGTGGGCATCGTGTTGTCCGCGCGCGAACGTTCGATATGCACGACATTGACCGGCACGACCTCGTTGAGCAGCAGCGTGAGACGCGGCACGAAATCGGGCGTGCCGACGGCCTCGATCACGTTGCCGAGGGTCTTGAACGAGAGCGGAAAGTTCGGTTGATCGCGGTTCAGCGGGGGGACGTTGAGCAGCATGGCACGCCCATTCATAATGGCTGATTGATTATAGCCGAACGCTATTGGCCGCCCAAAATGCCCAAATCACGCAGCAAAATACCGCTTGCCCCCCCTGAGGGGGGGCATACCGCAACCGCGCGAGTCGGTAACTTTGGCGTCACTCAATCAACTGGAAGCGACGCAAATGAGCAAACTGATTCAGGACATCGTGCCGCTGGGCGCTGGCATCGGCGAATTCACCAAACTGGAATACGGCATGGACGAAAGCGACTGGCGCGCCACGGTCGGCAAGAACAATCACTACGTGATCGGCTGGTGGGAAGGCAAGGTCGGCGCGGTGGACTTCCCGGCCACGACCGCCGACGAAGCGGTATGGCTCGTGGAAGGCAAGATCGCCCTGACCGACGCGAACGGCGCCCGCAAGGAATTTGCGGCCGGCCAGGGCTATCTGCTGCCCGCCGGCTTTGCAGGCCGCTGGGAAACCCTCGAAGACGCGAAGAAGTTCTACGTCGTGCTCGAACAGGCCTAAGGACCATGGCGAGCCGCCTTCAACGGGAGGCGGTTCTGTTTCTCTCGTTCCGCGCAGTGAAGCCAATCATGAGTACCCCTGCAGAAGTTGAAGTCGAATCGCGCCCGGGAGCCACGCTCAGCGTGCAAGAGGCGCTTTCGCGCACACGGTTCTTTCCGTACTGGCTCGACAACCCCGCCGAGCCGCCGACCGAGCCCAGGCTCACCGCCAACGTCGAGGCCGACCTGCTGATCGTCGGCGGCGGTTTCACGGGGCTATGGGCCGCCGTGCAGGCCAGGGAGCAGATGCCGCATCTGAACGTCGTGCTGATCGAGGCGGGTAAGGTCGCGCACGGCGCGTCGGGCCGCGCGGGCGGCATCATCTCGACTTCGGTGATGCATGGACTGCCCAATGCCGTACGGGTATTCCCCAACGATATTGCGCAGCTCGAAGAATTCGGTCATCACAACCTCGATGGCTTCGAGCAGACGCTCAAGCGCTACAACATCGACGCCGACATCGAATGGAACGGCGAAATGACGGTGGCGGTCGATCCGGAGCATATCGAGCACTTGCGCGGCGACTACGAGCTGCACAGGCGCTACGGGCACGATGTCGTTCTGCTCGACAGCAAAGCGACGCGCGAGCAACTCGATTCGCCGTTGTTCGCCGGCGCGCTGTGGTCGCGCAATCGCAGCGGCATCGTGCATCCGGCCAAGCTCGCGTGGGGCCTCAAACGCGCGGCGCTTTCGCTCGGCGTGAAGCTCTACGAGCACACGCCGCTCATCGATGTCATCGACGAAGGCCAAACTGTTTACGTGAAGACGCCCGAAGGCAGCGTGCGCGCGCCGCGCGTGGTATTCGGCAGCGGTACGGCGAAGGTCGGCATTCCCGATATCAACCGGCGCGTGCTGCAGGTGCGCGACCACGTGCTCGCCACCGAAGCGCTCACCGAAGAACAGCTCGCGCGTATCGGCTGGAAGCATCGCCAGGGCATTTACGACACGCGCACGCAGCTCAATTACTTCCGCCTCACGAAGAACAACAACATCATCTTCGGCGGGCTCGTGAGCTATCACTTCGACGGCGATCCGAATCCCGCGCAGGACCAGAAGGCCGAGACCTACTATCGGCTCGCGCAGGCGTTCTACCGCACCTTCCCGCAGCTTGCGGACGTGCGCTTCTCGCATGCATGGGGCGGCCCGATCGACTACTGCTCGCGCGGCTCCGTATTCGCGAAGCGCTATCTGAACGACAAAGCTGTTTTCGTGGCGGGTTACACGGGCTTTGGCGTGGCGGCGAGCCGCTTCGGCGCCTTCATGGGCCTGAATATCCTGTTCGACCGCAACAGCCCCGAGCGCACGCTCGATATCGCCAACCAGAGCCCGACCTATATCCCGCCGGAGCCAGTGCGCTGGCTGGCCGCCAAGGTCACGTTCCATGCGTTCGACGGCGCCGACGCCGAAGGCGGCTGGAAGCGCGCGTGGATCAAGGGTATCAAGGCGATGGGCTTTCCGATGTGAGGGACTAGCGGCATGTTCTCCAATACCTCCGATCTCGACCTGCGGCTCATCCGCGTGTTTCTCGCCGTGGTGGACGCGCGCGGTATCACGGCAGCCGAAGCGACGCTAGGCGTGCGGCAGTCCACCATCAGCACGCAGCTCTCGGCGCTCGAGGCGCGCGTGGGCTTCAAGCTCTGCGAGCGCGGACGCGGCGGCTTTCGTCTCACGTCGAAGGGCGAACGTTTCGTGCCCTCGGCGCGCGCGCTCGTTGCGGCCACCACCGAGTTCGTCGCGCGGGTGCGCGATATCGACCGAAAACTCGTCGGCACGCTCGGCATCGGCCTGATTGGCCAGGCTTCGCACGTCGAGAACGCGCGGCTCGCGGAAGCGATAGGCGCATTCCGCAAACGCGATCAGGCCGTGCGTTTCACGATGAAGGTCGCGGCGCCGCAGGAACTCGAAGAAAGCCTCGTCAACAACCACCTCGACATTGCGATCGGCTACTTCTGGCATCGCGTGGCGGGCCTCGACTACACCGAGCTGTTCAGCGAGCGCCAGGTGCTGTGCTGCGGGCGCGGGCACGCGCTGTTCCATCATGCGCCGCACGTCAATGTCGATGACCTGCGCGAGCACGACTGGGTCTGGCGCAGCTATCCGATCCCGGAGGAGCTTGCCGGTATCGGCGACCGGCAGGTGACGGCGATTGCCGACAGCATCGACGCCGCCACGGTCCTGATCCTCTCGGGCAGCCATATCGGCTATCTGCCTGCGCATCACGCCGAGCCGTTCGAGCAGCGCGGCCTCATCCGGGCGCTCGGACGCACCACGTTCGGCTTCGACGTGCCGATGCATCTGGCCGTCAAGCGCAGCGCGGCGGAAAAGCCCATCGTGCGCGCGTTCTGCGACGATCTGCTGGGCGTCTACGGGCAGCATGCCGCCGCGCCCGAAGCGCTGGTTGAATGAAAGAAGCGCTGCGCGCCATACATTGGCTGCGCAAGATGTAAACGTATGGAATGCAGAATAATTAGCCCGCTGCGATCGATTAAAGTGGGCGAGAGACGTTGATAGTGCGTTGGCCGGTTGTTGCAAAAGCAGCCAGATCAGCGCGGCAAGGAGTGAGACAATGAGCAATAACAGCATTACCCAGATCGAAACCTTCGGTTTCGAACGCATTCCCGATGCATCGCGCTACGCGCGGCCCATCGATCTTTTCCGGCTGCTGTTCGGCGGCTGCAATACCTTCTCCACCTCGGTGCTGGGCAGCTTTCCGGTGCTGGTCGGCCTCTCGTTCAAGGCGGGCGTGTGGTCCCTCGTGCTCGGCGTGCTCGCCGGCACCTGCATTCTCGCGCCCATGAGCCTGTTCGGTCCGCGCAACGGCACGAGCGATCCCGTTTCGTCGGGGGCGCACTTCGGCATCCATGGGCGGATCGTGGGCTCGTTCCTCGCGCTGCTCACATCGATCGCGTTCTTCGCGCTCGCCGTGTGGAGTTCGGGCGATGCACTCGTGGGCGGCGCGCACGACATGGTCGGCGTGCCGGTCAACGCCTGGACACTCAGCTCGGCTTACATGGTGTTCGCCGTGCTCGTGGTGGTGGTGTGCATCTACGGCTTTCGCTTCATGCTGTGGGTGAACAAGATCGCCGTATGGGCGGCGAGCCTCATGTTCGTGGTGGGCGCCTTCGCGTTCGCGGGCGCATTCGATCCCAACTACGCCGGCACGCTGCATGAGGGCGGCGCGGGTTTCTGGGTGGCCTTCGTGAGCGCCGTGCTCGTCGCATTGAGCAACCCGGTGTCGTTCGCCTCGACGCTCGGCGACTGGGCGCGCTACATTCCGCAGCACACACCGCGCCACCGCGTGATGGGCGCCGTATTCGCCGCGCAGATCGCCACTTTCGTGCCATTCTTCTTCGGCCTCGTCACGGCTACGCTCATCGCTACGAAGGCGCCGAGCTTTATTGCCTCGAACGACTATGTCGGCGGACTGCTGGCCGTGTCGCCGCGCTGGTTCCTGCTGCCTACGTGCCTCATTGCGATCATCGGCGGCATGTCCACGGGCACGACCGCGCTCTATGGCACCGGCCTCGACATGTCGAGCATGTTTCCGAGACTCCTGAATCGCGTGCGTGCGACCATGCTGATCGGCACGCTGGCCATCGGCTTCATCTTCGTCGGCCGCTTCGCGTTCAATCTCGTGGAAAGCGTCTCGACGTTCTCCACGCTCATCTGCACGTTCAGCTGCCCGTGGATGGCGATCATGGTGATCGGGTTCGTTACGCGCCGCGGCCACTATCTCAACGATGACCTCCAGGTCTTCAATCGCGGCGGCCGTGGCGGCCACTACTGGTTCACGCACGGCTGGAATCTGCGCGCGATGGGTGCCTGGCTGCCGGCGGCGTTCCTCGGTCTTTCGTTCGTGAATCTGCCGGGGCAATTCGTCGGTCCGCTTGGCTCGCTGGCGGGTGGACTCGATCTGAGCGTGCCGGTTTCGCTGGCGGTGGGTGGCATGATCTACGTCGTACTGCTGACGATCTTCCCCGAGCCGGATGCCGTGTACGGCCGGGAAGGGCGCCGCTTCGTGCGCGGCGGCGCGCGCGGGCAAACCGCTGGCGCGGTGCGTGAACTGCAACGCAGCCCGGAATACGCCGAGTAAGTCGGCAAGCACCAGGTCGCTTCGCCGGGAGCCGTTGCGCAGAGAGCGGGTAAGATCACCGCTTTGCGCAGCGCGTAAGGAGGCGATCTTGCTTCGTTCACTCGTAAGGGGCGGTGCCGGTGCCCTGCTCTTCGCCATCGCCATAAGCGGTCCCGGCTTTGCCGCCGAACCTGCCACCGGCAGCGACGCTCAAATACGCGAAGCCGCGCTCGCCTTCATGCGCGAGAACGGCATCGCCGGTCTCGCGATCGGGGTCGCCGTGAACGGCACGGAGCGCTTCTACAACTTCGGCGTCGCATCGAAGGAAACGGGCGAGCCGGTCACGAACGAAACGCTGTTCGAACTCGGCTCGATGAGCAAGACGTTCGCCGCCACCCTGGCCGGGTGGGCGCAGGTGAATGGCAAGCTCTCGCTCGATGCGCCGGTGAGCACCTATGTGCCCGAGATGCGCGGAACGCCGTTCGGCGCGCTCACGCTCGTCAATCTCGGTACGCACACGGGCGGCGGCTTCCCGCTGCAGGTGCCCGATGAAGTCACGAACGACGCGCAGCTGACAGCTTGGCTCAAGGCATGGCGGCCGCGTTATCCGGCAGGCACGCAGCGCACCTACGCGAACCCGAGCATCGGCATGTTCGCGCGCATCGCGGCGCAGCAGCTCGGCATGAGCTACCCGGATGCGGTGGAGACACTGCTCTTTCCGAAGCTCGGGCTCACGCACACGTTCATCCGCGTGCCGGCCGCGGAGCGCGCGGCCTATGCGCAGGGCTACAACAGCAAGAACGCGCCGGTGCGTCTGCATCCCGGCGTGCTAGCCGACGAAGCCTACGGCGTGAAATCGGATACGCGCGACATGCTGCGCTTTCTCGAAGCGAACCTGGGCCAGGTCGAAGTGGAGCCGGAGATGCAGCGCGCGCTGGAGGCCGCGCATGTGGGCTATTTCCGCACGGGGCCGTTCGTTCAGGACCTCGTATGGGAGCAGTACGCGCAGCCAGTGGGCCTGAACGATCTCGTGAAAGGCAACGCGAACGTGATGGTGCTGGAGGACAACCCGGCCACGGCGTTGATTCCGCCGCTGCCGCCGCAGCCCGACGTGTTGCTCGACAAGACGGGCGCGACCAATGGTTTTGGCGGCTATCTGGCGTTCGAGCCTTCGCGCAAGACGGCCATCGTCATTCTCGCCAACCGCAATCACCCCACCGAGTCGCGCGTGCGGTTCGCCTATCGCGTGCTGGAACGGGTGCAGGGCGTGCCTGCACCTTAGGCCGAATCGCTCGTCGCCCGCGCGGTTCGGCTGGCGGGCGCATTCGTGTTAGCCGCCGGGCTCTCGTGCACAGGCAGCCCGCTCACCGCCGCCGTGAGACCGCGCCCGCCCGGGTTGTTGCGCAGCGTGAACGTCAGGCCATGACGCTGCGCGATGCGCGCCACGATCGAAAGACCGAGCCCGCTGCCTGTGCCCTGAGCATGATCGCCGCGAAAGAAGCGGTCGACCACGCGCTCGAGATCGGCTTCGGGAATCCCGGGCCCGTTATCGATGACTTCGAAGCCGAGCGTGTCCTGCGAACGGGTGAGCACGAGATCGATCTTGCCGCCTGAGGGCGTGTAGCGGATCGCGTTGTCGAGCAGGTTGTTCAGCAGGGTGTTCAGGCCGTGCGCGTCGGCGTTCACGTTGCAGATGCAATTGGGCGTGATGGGCGGCCGCGACTCGAGGCCGAGGTCGATGCCTTTCTCTTCCGCGAGCAGCGAGAAGTCGCCGATGGCCTGCTCTCCCAGCCGCCGCAGGCTCACGACAGTGGCGGGCGTGCTCGCTTGCGCATCTTCGCGCGCAAGCGTGAGCAATTGCTGCACGAGGCGGATCGTGCGGTTCAGGCGCGTTTGCATGCGCTCGAGCGTACGCGGCTCGCCGTTGAGCGTGCCGTCGTGCAGCGCCGCCTGCCATTGCAGCTTGAGCGCGGCGAGCGGCGAGCGCAGCTCGTGCGCCGCGTCGGCGATGAAGGTGCGCTGCGCCTGCGAAGCCGTATTCAGGCGGTCCAGCAGATCGTTGAGCGCGACGACGAGCGGGCGCAGTTCGACGGGCACCGAGCCGTCGAGGCGCAACGGCTCCAGCTCATGCGCCGAGCGCGAAGCGAGCAGCGCCGACAACGCGCCCACCGGCGCGAGCCCGCGCGTCACCACGAACAGCAGCAGCACGATGGCCACCGGCACGAGCAGTGCGAGCGGCCACAACGTATGCAGCGCGAGATGCAGCGCCAGCCCGTCGCGCACGGAAATGGGCTGCGCCACCTGAACGAAGCGATCCGGTTGCGCGATGCCGTACACGCGCCAATGCACCTCGTCGTGCTCGATCGTGCGAAAGCCCGTGGCCTGGCGCGGCAGCACGGGCGTTTCCTGCGAGCGGTAAACCAGCTTGCCGTCGTGGTCCCAGATCTGGATGAGAATACGGTCGTCGGCGATCTCGTCGAAGCCGGGGCCGGACTGCTCGACCTCGCGCGCCATCGCGGCGTTCGCGGGCATGGATTGCGCCACGGCATGCAGCTCGTAATCAAAGAGCTCGCCCGCTTCTTCACGCGCGCTGTGAAAAATGCCGAAGCCGGCCACGATGGAGGCGGCCGCGAATCCGCAGATGAGCCAGCCCAGCAGGCGGCGGCGGATGGAGTTCATTCCGATCTCTTGAGCCGGTAACCTACGCCGCGCACAGTCACGATCTGCTCGGTGCCGATCTTGCGGCGCAAGCTGTGCACGTGCACCTCGATCGCGTTGCTGCCGACTTCCTCGCCCCAGCCGTACATGCGCTCTTCGAGTTCGGCCTTCGTGAAGACGCGCGCGGGCTGCTCGATGAGCACGCGCAGCAGCGCAAATTCGCGCGGCACGAGCGCGACGCTTTCGCCGTCTTTCGTCACCTCGTGCGCGGCGGGGTCGAGCGCGAGGCCGCTGTGCGTGTAGACGGGCTGTTTCTGGCCCGTGCGGCGGCGGAGCATGGCGCGCGTGCGGGCGGCCAGTTCGTCGAGATCGAAGGGCTTGATGAGGTAATCGTCGGCGCCGGCGTCGAGCCCGGCGATGCGGTCTGTCACCGAGTCGCGCGCGGTCAGGATCAGCACGGCCGCTTCGCCGCCCTTGCGGCGATAGCCGTTCAGCACTTCGATCCCGTCCTTCTTCGGCAGTCCGAGGTCGAGCAGCACGAGGTCGTACACGTCGTTGTCGAGCGAAAGCTCCGCTTCCCGCCCGTCGCGCGCCCAGTCGACGGCATGACCCTCGCGGCGCATCGAGTCGAGCACCGTTTCCGCAATCATTTCGTCGTCTTCCACCAGCAACAGGCGCATCGCTCGCTCCCCCAATTCCCAGCCTTACATTGTCGCTCATCCCGGCTTAACCGGTGCTTAAGCGGCACGCTCCCACGGCCAGCACGCCGGGCGCGATATCGCGCAGCGTGGGCTCGGCGCACGCATCGGATATGCCTTGCGGCAGCACGTTGCGCGAGAGCGTGAAGACTTCGTCGAGCGTGAGGACGATGGTGGCGGACATGGCATCCCGTGTAAAAAAACAAACCGGGCCAACGTGGCCCGGTTTCGGCGATTCGAATGAAGATTGGGAGAGAGGCGCGTTGAATGCGTAGCGCTTACAGACCGACGTCCGGCAGGGCGGGGCGCGTGGCGAGCGCCTTCTCGACCACGGCCTTCACATGCGCGAGCGCTTCGCCTTCGAGCGGCAGGCGCGGCGGGCGCGTGACGGCGCTGCCGCGGCCCACCAGTTCCTCGCACAGCTTGATGCATTGCACGAGGTCGGGGCGCGCGTCGAGATGCAGCAGCGGCATGAACCAGTGGTAGAGCGCGAGCGCTTCGTCAAAGCGCTTTTGCTTCGCGAGGCGGAACAGCGTTTCGCCTTCCTTCGGGAACACGTTCGACATGCCCGAGACCCAGCCTTGCGCGCCCACGGCCACGCTTTCGACCACTACGTCGTCGAGGCCCGCGAACAGCACGAAGCGATCGCCCACGGCGTTGCGCAGATCGATGAAGCGGCGCGTATCGCCCGACGAATCCTTGAAGCAGACGATATTTTCGCAATCCTGAAGAGCGATCAGGATGTCGGGTGTGACGTCGTTCTTGTAGATCGGCGGATTGTTGTAGACCATCACCGGCACGTCGGTGCTCGACGCCACGGCGCGGAAATGCGCGGCCGTTTCGTGCGGCTTCGAGGAATACACGAGCGCCGGCATGACCATCACGCCGTCCACGCCGACGCGCGCCGCTTCCTTCACGGTTTGACGCGCGAACTCGGTGGTGAATTCGGCAATGCCCGCGATTACCGGCACCTTGCCGCCTGCCGCGTCGCGCGCGGCCTCGATCACCGCAATCTTTTCGCTCGTCGCGAGCGAGGTGTTCTCGCCGACGGTGCCGCACACCACGAGGCCCGACACGCCGTCCTTGACGAGATTGCTCACCACCCGGTGCGTGGCGTCGATATCGACCGAGAAGTCCGCCTTGAACTGCGTGCTGACGGCGGGAAACACCCCGCTCCACTGGATAGCGCTCACTGTGACTCACTCCTTGAATGCGTAGCGGCTCGCGCCGGTACCTGTTGAATATGAGTGAAGTATCGCTGTCCAGATCGTTTGACGCTTGAGGCCTTTCGCGCCTCAAAAAGACGAAATCTGCATAGTCCGCCGCTTGCTTCAGCGGCCCAGGGACAACCCTGGGCGCGCGAGGCTCAGGCGGCGGACGCCTGCGCGCTTTCGGGCGTTTGCAGCAGCGCGCGGTACTGGCTGGGCGTGACACCCACCGTGGCCTTGAATTGCCGCGTGAACGCGCTGTGATCGTTATAACCGCACTGCGTGGCGATGTCGGTGATGCTCAGGTCGCTCGCGAGCAGCACCGAGGCCGCATCCAGACGCGTTTTCAGCAGCATCTGGCGGGGCGTGAGGTGAAAGATCTTGTGGAAGTAACGCTCGATCTGCGCCACCGACATGTTGATGAGCTTCGCCAGGTGCGCGAGCTTGAGCGGTTGCGCATAGTTGTCCTGGATGTACTTCGCGGCGACCGCGAGCCGCTGGTAAGCGGGATGCGTGCCTTCGGCGGCCTGCAGGTCGCGCGAAATGCCCGCCACGCCCAGCACGCGGCCGCGCGCGTCGTGCAGCGGGACTTTCGAGGTGAGACACCAGCCCGGCTGCCGGCCCGGATACAGATGCAGTTCGAGCTGGTCGATGAGACTGCTGTCGAGCCGCACCACGGCCCGGTCCTGGGCGGTATAGCTGTGGCCGAAGCGCGAGGGAAAGACCTGCTCGGCCGTCTTGCCGAGCAGCGCGCGTTTCTCCTTGAAACCGCAGCGCGCGGCGAGCGTGGTGTTGGCGATCACGTAGCGCGCCTCGTGATCCTTCACGAAGAACACCACGTCGGGCATGGCGTCGAACAGCGGTTCGAACATGGTGAAATGCGCGATCATCTGCGCAAACGTGGCGTTTTCGAGGGCGGCGGGCAGGACCGGTTCGGACATCGCGAGGCGCTTGGGGCGGTATCGGCGGAAAATACCATTGTGCCGATTTGCGCACGCGCGCGCATCTGCAACAAAAAGCGGGTGTGGCGCTATTGCGCCGCTTCTACGTGCAGCAAGGTGTCGATGCGCGCGGGCGAGAACGGAGGGCGCTGGCCATTTTGCGGCCAGCCGAAACAGAACGCCGCCGCCTCGCCGCAAATCTTGCCCTGACAGGGACCCATGCCGCAGCGCGTCTGCAGCTTGGCGTCGCGCCACGACGTATGGCGCGCGACGTCGCCATACGCGACGTCTTCGCAACGGCAAAACACAGTGTCGGGCTGCGGCAGCGCCCGCAACGCGGGGGCGAGTTCGAACGCCGCGTGCAGGCGCGTGGCGAAACGGCGGTAACGCTCGCGTTCGGCGAACAGGTGCCGGGCGTTCGCGTGGTCGCCGAGCGCAGCATACGCGGCGATGCGTCCTTCCACCGCCGCGAGTTCCATGCCGCCCACGCCTGTGCATTCGCCGGCCGCGTAAACGGCTTCGGCTGAGGTCTGCTGCCATTCGTTCACGGCGATGGCGGGAGAACCCGCATGGGTTTCGAGGCGGCAACCCAGCGCCGCGCCGATGCCCGTATTCGGCACGAGGCCATAAGCGCATGCGATCCGGTCGCAATCGACCAGCACGTCGTCGTTGCCGCGCCGCACGCGCGCCTGCGTCACGCGCGTCGTGCCGATGGCTTCGGCAACGTACGCATCGCACCAGTAGGGCGTCGCGCGCAGATCGAAGCGCATGCGCAGCGCCTGGGCGAGCTTCGCGGGCGTATGGACGAGGCCTGCCGCGAAGCGGCGCACCGCCTGGGGCGGCGCCTGCTCGACGACGGCGGCGATCGTTGCGCCATGCTGGCGCGCGGTGACCGCGGCGGCCCAGAGCAACGGCCCGCTCCCCGCGATGACGATGCGTTCGCCGCGCACGGGCATCCCGCCCTTGATGAGCGCCTGCAAGCCGCCCGCGCCCGTGACGCCCGGCAAGGTCCAGCCGGGATAAGGCAGGAAGCGTTCGCGCGCGCCCGAGGCGACGATGAGCTTGCCGTAAGCGAGCGCGAGCGCACGGTCGGGGCTCTCCGCGAGCAGTTGCCGCCCGGGCAGCGCCTGCACGATGCGGGTGGCGCCCAGCAGCGTGACGTTGGTGCGGGCCGCGAGGGCGTCTAGTACGGCGCGTGCGGGACCGGCGGCGCGATGCCCGGGACCCTGACGCCAGATCTGGCCGCCGGGCAGCGCATTGTCGTCGACGATGGCAACGCTTGCGCCCGCCTGTGCGGCGATGCGCGCGGCGTTCAATCCGGCCGGACCGGCGCCAATGATCAGGATATCGAACTTCATGGTGCCGCATTCCCGGTGACGACGTTCATGCCCGCGACGCAAACCGTCTGGCAGGCAAGCCGATGCGGCACGCCGTCGATGGTGACGCGGCATTCCTGGCAGACGCCCATTCCGCACAACGGCCCGCGCAGCGCGCCGCTCACCGAGCACCGCGTGACGGGCGCTGCGTGTTCTGCATGCGCGGCAATGGCGATGGCGGCTGCGACCGAGCTGCCCGGCGCGACGCCCACGTTGCGACCGTCGATCGTCAAGGTCGTATTGGCTTCAGGCATGCACGGCCCCCTGGTCAGCGAAGCGCGCGGGCAGATACGGCGTCGCGTCGATCTCGGCGGCGCGTCCGAGCATCTGCGCGGCAATCAGCTTCGCGGTGCCGAGCGCCGTGGTGACGCCGAGGCCCTCGTGCCCGGTGGCGAGCCACGTCGACGGATGGCTGTCGTCATCGGCGAACGCCGCCGCGGGGCCGATCAGCGGCATGCCGTCGCTCGATGCCGGGCGAAAGCCCGTCCATGCGCGGATCGCGTTGAGCGCGGGCAGTTGCGGCAGATAGTCGGCGGCGCGGCGCAGCATGCGCGCGAGAATCGCCGGCTCGACGGCGGGGTCCGTGCTGTCGAACTGGCGCGACGAGCCGATCAGCAATTGACCGGTCGGCCGCGGCTGCACGTTGAACGCCACCGAGGTGCCGCTCGCGTTGTGCGCGCTTTTGATGTAGCCGAGTTCGAGAATCTGATGACGAATCGCGCCGGGATAGCGATCGGTAATGAGGAGGTGTCCCTTCTTCGCCTGGAGCGGCAGGCGCGGTAGCAACTCGAGCGCCGCCAGGCCGTTCGCGATCAATACCGCGCCCGCGCCGACGACCTCGCCATCGGAGAGGTGTACGCCCACGCGGTCGATACGCACGACCTGCGTCTGCGTGCGGCAGGTCAAGCGGCCGCTAACGGGCTGCTCGAGCATCCATGCGGCTACGGCAGGCGCGTAAACCACGGCATCGTTGTCGACGATCATGCCGCCCACGAGGCCCTTGCGCAGCCCCGGTTCCGCTTTGCGCAACTGGCGCGCGTCGAGCATCGAACACGCCACGCCCTGGTGTTGCAACGCCTGCTGACGCGTCTGCGCGAGCGCCAGTTCTTCTTCGTCGGCGGCGACCCAGAGCGTGCCGCAGCGCAGGAACGCGTGGCGCTCGTCGAGACGCGGCGCCAGCGCGTGCCACAGCGCCAGCGACCAAGCGCTCAGCGCGAATTCGGCGGGGGTGTCGTCCATCACGACGAGGTGGCCCATGCCCGCGGCCGTCACGCCGCCGCCTATGCCGGCGCGCTCGATGACGAGCACGTTCAGGCCCTGCGCCGCGAGTTCATGCGCGCAAGCCGCGCCCACGATGCCCGCGCCGATCACGACGACATCGTGTCGACGGCTCGAACCTTGCATCACGCGGGAATGCCCCACGCGAACGGATCGTCGTCGGAGAAAATCAGTTTGGACTCCGCGCTAATATGCGCGCTGCCGCGTATGCTCGGGCGCACATGGCCTGCGGGAAGGTCGGGCGTGATTTCATAGCAGGCTTCGAACACGCTGCCGATGATGCTTTCCTGGCGCCACCGCGCGCCGGGCGCGAGCGTGCCGTCCGCTGCGAGGCACGCGACTTTCGCGCTCGTACCGGTGCCGCACGGCGAACGGTCGTAAGCCTTGCCGGGACACAGCACGAAGTTGCGGCTGTCGATGCCCTCGACGTCCGAGTGCGCGAACAGTTCGATATGGTCGATCAGCGCGCCGTCCGTGCCGGTCACGCCGTTCGCTTCGAGCGCCTGGCGCATGGCCCACGTGGCTTCGGTGAGCGCTTCGACGTTGCGCGCTTCGAGCGTCAGGTTGTGATCGGCGACGAGGAAGAACCAGTTGCCGCCCCACGCGATGTCGCCGTGCACGCGGCCGTAGCCTGGCACGTCGAGCGGCACGGCCCGGCGGTAGCGATACGCGGGCACGTTGCGCACGGTGACGCTGCCGTCGGCGTGCAGTTCGGCTTCGACGTTGCCGACCGGCGTTTCGATGCGATGCACGCCTGGCGCGATGCGCCCGAGATGCGCGAGCGACGCGATGAGGCCGATGGTGCCGTGGCCGCACATGCCGAGAAAACCGACGTTGTTGAAGAAGATCACGCCGGCAGAGCAGGACGGATCATGCGGCTCGCAAAGCAGCGCGCCGACCATCACGTCCGAGCCACGCGGCTCGTTGACGACGCCTGCGCGCACGCGGTCGAAGTCGCGACGGAATACGGCGAGGCGTTCGGCGAGCGGGCCGCGGCCCAACTCGGGGCCGCCGTCGATCACGAGGCGCGTGGGCTCGCCGCCCGTGTGGGAGTCGATAACGGTCAGGGCTTTCATGCCGACAATCGTAGGTCGCGCCATTTTGGCCGTCTTGCTCGAACGACCCATGCGCGGTGACGATTTCGGCATAGTGCGCCGGGCGTGAATGCGCGGCGGTGAGGCGGAACCCTTGCGCGTGCTTTCGTCAGGCTTTCACGAGCGCCAGCTGCTCCAGCTGGCGCACCACTTCGGCGCGCAGGCGCGGCGGCATGTTCTGGTAGCCGAGCAGGTCGGAGATCCACAGGCCGTCCGCCGCGAGCCGGCAGATCATGAGGCGGGCGGCGGCTTCGAGCGGCAGCGGGTCGGGGCGCGTCCACTTGCGCATGGGCGCGGCGTAGCGCTCGCGAATCGCGGGATCGGTCATCATCGCGGCCACCAGCACGCGCAGCACGTTGGTGCTGGCGGCAGGGCTCGTTTCGTCGATGGTGGTGTGCAGGTAGGCGCGCGCGGCGGCGCCGTGTTTCGGCGTGCCTTGCGCCACGCCTTCGTCGATGCGCGTGTGCATCTGCTGCTCGAAGCGCGTTAGCGTCTGCTCGAAGAGGGCATCGAGCAAGCCCTGCTTGTTGGCGAAGTGATACTGCAGCGCGCCTTTGGTCACGCCCGCGCGTTCGGCCACGGCGTCGAGCGTGACGGCGGGCACGCCTTGATCGGTGGCGATATCGGAAGCCGCTTGCAGCAACTGCGCGCGCACCTGGGCCGGGGCTTTCTTGCGGCGCGTGCCGGCGGCGGGCGCCGCGTCCTTGCGTGGGGAACGGGGTTTCGGGGCCGGGGAGGCCGGCGGAGCCGAGGGGGCCGCTGCGTCAGCCGCCTTCGCGCTGCGCCTTGTCGCGCGCGCGGGCGCCTTGACGGAGGAGTCTTTCATGGCGGCGATCATACCATTCAGGCGCTGCTGCTAAACATTCCGTACGGATGGTATGATCCGCCGATGAAAAATTCCAACCCGCCTTTTACCGCCTCTGCAGCCGCCGTGGCGGCGCTCGACGCCTCGATCGTTCGCGGCCGCGACGCGCTCGTGCGAGAGCAGGACGCCGATGGCAGCTGGTGCTTCGAGCTCGAATCGGACGCCACGATCACCGCCGAATACATCCTCATGATGCATTTCATGGGCAAGATCGACACGGTGCGTCAGGAGAAGATGGCACGCTATCTACGCGCGATCCAGCGTTTGCAAACGCACGGCGCATGGGATCTCTACGTGGATGGCGCGCCCGATGTCTCGTGCAGCGTGAAGGCGTACTTCGCGCTGAAGGCGGCAGGGGATTCGGCGAACGCGCCGCACATGGTGCGCGCGCGGGAGACCATTCTGAAGCTCGGCGGCGCGGCAAAGTCCAACGTGTTCACGCGCATTCTGCTCGCCACCTTCGGTCAGGTGCCGTGGCGCGCCACGCCGTTCATGCCGATCGAATTCGTGCTGTTCCCGAAGTGGGTGCCCATTTCGATGTACAAGGTCGCCTACTGGGCGCGCACGACCATGGTGCCGCTGCTCGCGCTCTGTTCGCTGAAGGCGCGCGCGGCCAATCCGCATGACGTATCGATCGCCGAACTGTTCGTCACCCCGCCCGAGAAGGAGCGCGAATACTTTGCGCGCGGCAAGGGCATCCGCCGGTTCTTTCTCGCGGCTGACCGGGCGCTGCGCCATATCGAGCCGCTGCTGCCGCGCGCGCTGCGCCAGCGCGCCATGAAATATGCCGAGGCCTGGTGCGCCGAGCGCATGAACGGCGAGGACGGCATGGGCGGCATCTTTCCGCCCATCGTCTACAGCTACCAGATGATGCAGGTGCTTGGGTATCCGGAGGATCATCCGTTGCGCCGCGATTGCGAGAACGCGCTGGAAAAGCTGCTCGTCGAGCGCCCGGACGGCAGCGTGTATTGCCAGCCATGTCTCTCGCCGGTGTGGGACACGGCCTGGAGCACGATGGCGCTCGAGCAGGCGTGCACAGTCGTGCCCGCCGATCCGGCGTCGGCCGCGCTCAGCGACCAGGAACTGCAGCGGTGCATTGCGCGCGCGTACGACTGGCTCGCCGAGCGTCAGGTGGACGACGTGCGCGGCGACTGGATCGAGAACGCGCAGCCCGACACGCCGGTTGGCGGCTGGGCCTTTCAGTACGAGAACCCGTACTATCCCGACATCGACGATACCGCCGTGGTCGCTGCGATGCTCCATCGTCGTGGCCTTGGGCAGGCGCGCAAAACGGGCACCGACCCGTATGCGGCACGCGTCGCGCGCGCGCTCGACTGGATGCGCGGCCTGCAATCGCGCAACGGCGGCTTCGGGGCCTTCGACGCCGATTGCGACCGCCTCTATCTGAACGCGATCCCCTTCGCGGATCACGGCGCCTTGCTCGACCCGCCTACGGAAGACGTATCGGGCCGCGTGCTGCTGTGCTTCGGCGTGACGGGCCGCGAGGAGGACAAGGCGGCGCTTGCGCGCGCGGTCGAATATGTGAAGGCCACCCAGCGAGCCGACGGCAGCTGGTGGGGCCGCTGGGGCACCAACTACATCTACGGCACGTGGAGCGTGCTGGCGGGTCTCGCGCTCGCGGGCGAGGACCCGAAGCAGCCGTACATTGCACGCGCGCTGGCGTGGCTGCGCGCCCGCCAGCATGCCGATGGCGGCTGGGGCGAGACCAACGACAGCTATATCGACCCGCGCCTTGCCGGCACCAACGGCGGCGAAAGCGCGTCGAACTTCACCGCGTGGGCGCTGCTCGCGCAAATGGCGTTCGGTGACTGGGAATCCGAATCGGTGCGGCGCGGCGTGGCGTATCTGCTATCCGTGCAGCAGGAAGATGGATTCTGGTGGCACCGTTCGCACAATGCGCCGGGGTTCCCGCGCATTTACTACCTCAAGTATCACGGGTACACGGCCTATTTCCCGCTGTGGGCGCTGTCGCGCTACCGGCGGCTGGCGGCCGGTGCGGTCGCGGTGCGGGAAGTGGAAGAAGCTGTGCTCGCAGTCTGAATTCGAAGCGGGGCGCAAGCGCCCCGCGTGGCTCGCTTAGCGTGACTTCGCCAGCGTAATCGTTTCGAACAACTCATAATTGCCGGTCGGCGTTTGATCCGCACCGGGTGCGTGATAGTAGTTCATCGTGATCGTCGTCTTGCCGCCGTGCGTGCCGGGATCGACGTCGAACACCGCGATGCCATAGCCCGTGCCCGTATCGCGCTGCGCCGACCAGATCGCGTCTTCGAGCGCATCCGCCGTGGGGCGCGCGAAGGTGCCCGCGGTCGTGCCCGCCACCGGGTGATTGGGCTTCGTGAACACCTGCGCCTGCGGATTGCCGTTGCCGGCATCCACGCCGTACACGTCGAGCGGCGCGCTCGTGCCGCCGCCGCCCAGGATCAGGTGGATCGTGCCGTGGCTCGTGTCGAAGGTGTTGCCCGTGCCCTGAGCGTGCGTGACGGGGCGCGGCTGAAGCGTGTCGACGCTCGCGCCGGTCTTCGCATCGACGCCCGCGTGATGATTGCAGCCGCGCACCGGGTAGCTGCGCTCGTAGTCGTGATCGTGGCCGCACACCACGAGATCCACGCCATAGCGGTCGAAGAGGGGCAGCCACGCTTCGCGTATGCCCTTGTCCGAGCCGTTGCCCGTCTTCGACGAGCTGAGCGCGTCCTGGTGCATCTGCACCACGATCCAGTCGATATCGTCGTCCTCTCTTGCCTGCTTCAAGGTTTGCTCGAGCCAGCGCGTCTGCACGCCGTTGCTGTAGCCGCGCACGTAGAACGACGTGCCCGGCTGAACCGGCGCGTTGCCCGTGCTCGCCGCGGGCACGAGCGGCGACGGGCCGGCCACGAACGCGGCGGCGTCCTGGTAGACCACGTCGTCGGCGTCGAGCGAGACGAACAGCACGTTGCTCACGCGGAAGCTGTACCACCGGCCCGAAAACTGCGTGCCGTTATGCGGCAGTGTATAGCGCGTGAGATACGAATTCAGACCCTGCGGGCCGTTGTAGAACTCGATCTCGTGATTGCCGGGGCACGGCATCCAAGGACGATTCGCGGACGACGTCTGATTGTTGTTGCCGAAGTCGCGCCACACGTCGGTCTGGTGCGCGGGATTCAGGTTCGCATAGCAGAGGTCGCCATTGAGCAGATGAAAGAGCGGCTGGAAGCGCTCCACGGCCTCGACGGCGAAGCGGCTTTGCGGCGACGACAGCACCCAGCCCGTGTTCGGCGTGGCGAGGTCGCCGTAGCTCGTGAAGCGGAACTTTACGCGCCCGCGCGGCGCCGTGGTGAAGCTCGACGAAAACGGGCTGCTCGCGTGGCTGTCGTTATCGGCGGTGACTTCGTAGCGGTAGGTCGTGGCCGGGTCCAGCCCGCGCAGCCGCGCGTGATACGTGAAGACGACGACGCCGGTGAGCCCGTCGGTATAGGTGCGTTGAATGGCGTGCACCGTCTCGTGTTTGCCGCGATCGGCGCTGTAGATCACGCGCGGATTCGTGGAGGAGGCGAGCGATGCCCACGAAACGACGACTTCGCGTGTCGGATCTTCGCCCCAGGTGAGGTGGATCTGCTCGGGCGTGCCGTCGGCTGCGGCGGCGTCGGCTTTCGCACTGCCCGCGAAAGCGCTGGCCGCGCTCGCGAAGCCGGAAGCGCCGGCGAGCTTGAGGAAGCCGCGGCGCGAGACACTGGCGCCGCTTTCGGTGGATGCATTCTCGGGGATGTCTTTATTCGTCATGTCGTCTCGCCTCGGGAGCAGAAGGCGAAGCCTGCGCTGGCGGACTTGCATGACTGACGCGCGCGGGCGCAAGCATCGCAGGGTGAGTGTCTGCGAAACGATGGCGCGCTTGCATGACCTGGCGATGACACTGCCCTTATTTTACGGAGCACGACGGGCCGCGCTTGCATCGCGCGGCCCGCGCTTGGCCGTTAAGCATGGGCTTGGAACTTCAGGCGCATGCCTGCCGCGACGACTGCTTGCGTATTGCTCGGGAAGTTATTGAACCTCAGGTAGTCGGCGTCGAACGCATTGAGCGAGCCACCCCGGGCGGTCTGCGTGGGCTCGGCAACCATCGTGCGCGTGAACACGAGCCCCACCTTTGCCGGCCCGATCGTCTAGCTGCCGCCCGCGCCGGGCGTCGTTCGCGCTTCGGTCAATCGACGATCTTCTTCGTAACCACGAGTGCGATCACGAGGAATACCACGCACAGCACCACAAAGATAAAGAACAGGATCTTCGCAATCGCGGCCGCGCCGGCCGCAATACCCGTGAAGCCAAACAGGGCCGCGATCACGGCGATCACGGCAAAGAACAGGGCCATTTTTAGCATGATCGGTTTCCTCCTCGCGTGAAGGCGCCGCCACATGGGCCGCGCTGCTTGATGGACTGACAGCGCACCTGCTCAGCAATCGATGTGCCCAGCACCGGGGCACGCAGCCAGGCGCCTAACCGGGCGGGAATGAAAAACGGCCCGGCGTGCGGAGGCACACGCCGGGCCAAAACGGCGCCGTACAGGGGAGCACGGCGCCGTCGAGGTCGAAAAACGAACTTAACGTTTGCGGGACTGCAGGTGCGTTGCGCTTACAGGTAGGAGGTTCCGTCAATATAGGCCTTGCGCCAGCGAACGATCTTCACGCTCTCGAACAGCCCGACATGCGTGAACGGATCCTGCGCGATGAAGCGCTCGGCTTCCTCGCGCGTTTCGAGATCGACGATATAGATGCCGCCGCCTGCGCTGCTCCCGTCGTCGTTGAGCTTCGCGCCGCAGGCCAGCAACAGCGCCTTGTTTTGCGCGAGAAACGCCAGATGTGAATCGCGCTCGCGTGCGCGCACTTCGGCGTGACCGGGCTTGTCGAACGTTTCGATGAGAAAAGGCATGGCGCGTTCCTCTTAATTCGGCACGATGGCCGACGGATGCTGGGCGAGCGGCGTCACGCTGATCTTCAGGAACGGGAAGAGCGGCAGCGCGGTCAGCAGCGTATGGAGTTCGTCGTTCGATTCGACATCGAACACGCTGTAATTCGCATATTCGCCGGCCACGCGCCACAGGTGGCGCCATTTGCCTTCTCGTTGCAGCTTCTGCGAAAACGCTTTTTCCTCGGCCTTGAGGGCGTCGGCGAAGGCGGCGTCGGTGCCGTGCGGAATCTGCACCTGCATGTGCACAAGAAACAGCATGAATAGTCTCCGGTGAGGATGGGGTTCAGAAAGGGGCGCCTATAAGGGAGAGCCAATCAGCCCCAGGCGAGAATCGCAACCGAATACACGATGCCGATCCAGAACATCATGATGACCGTGTAGCCCATGATGTCCTTGAGCTTGAGCTTCGAAAGCGCAAGCGCGGGCAAGATCCAGAACGGCTGCACGAGGTCGTTCCATGCGTTGCCGAGCATCACGGCCGTCGAGGTATGGCCCACGGAGGCGCCGATGGTCTTCGCCGCTTCGATCATGAACGGTCCCTGGATGACCCAGTGGCCGCCGCCCGAAGGCGCGAAGAAGTTGATCACGAACGAACTGATCAAGCCCCAGAACGGCAGCGTGCCCGGCGTCGCGACCTTCACGAACGCTTCGGAAAACGTATTGACCAGACCCGAAGACGCCATGATCGCCATGATGCCCGCGTAGAACGGGTACTGCAGAATGATGCCGCTGATCGTGCGAATGCCTTCGTTGAGCTTCTCCACATAGCGGATCGGCGTGCCGAGCAGCAGGATGCCGAGGAACAGAATGAAGAAGTTGATGAGGTTCAGGTCGATCGAGCCGCCCTGCACGAAGTGCAGCGCGACATAGCCCATGCCGATCAGGCCGATCACGTAGCTCAGAAGACGGCTGTTGTTCAGGCGGTTGGCGAGCGTGTTGCCTTCGTCGAGATCCACGCCGAGCGCGGCGGCCTTCTGCTGCTTTTCTTCCTGGGCGCGGTCGATTTCCTTGATCGGCTGACCCGGCTTCGGGTGCAGCCATGCGTTCAGCAGCGGCAGCGTGATGAGGGTCACGAGGCTCGTGATGAGCATGGTGGGCGAGAAAATCGTTTCGGAGAGCGGAATGACGCCCATCTGCGCCTCGAGCGGATGCCCCTTCGTGGAGATCAGCACGGGAATGCTGGCGGAAAGCCCGAGGCCGTAGAGCGTAAAGCCGCTATAGGCCGAAGCGATGATGAGCGGGTAGTGCACGCCTTTCACGCGCAGCGCGAGCTTGCGCGCGACGATCCCACCCACCACGAGGCCGAAGCCCCAGTTCAGATAGCTGCCGATGCCGCCCACCAGCGTCGCGACGATGATCGCCATGCGCGGATCGTTCACGCGCGCCACCAGGCGGTTCAGAAAGCGGTCGGTGAGCGGCGCGGTCGCGAGCACGTAGCCCATCGCGAGAATCACCGCCATTTGTGTGGTGAACGCGAGCAGCGCCCAGAAGCCCTTGCCCCAGCTCGTGGTGAGCGCCGTGACGGCTTGTCCTTGCACGATCACGGCAAGGGCCATCGTCAGCAGGGTGAGGCCGATCGCGAAGACGAACGGATCGGGCAAATACCGGCGCATCAGCTCGGTAAAGAAAGCGGTGACTTTCTGCATGGAAGTGTCTCTATCTGAAATGTAATAGTTGTCGGGTCTCTTCGGCTCTCGGCGCGTGTTCGATGCGCTTATGAGTCGTCGTGGCTTTGGGTCTTGCGATGGCGGGCGAGATGCATGAGCTGGCGGTCGCGCCAGGCCACGCGCTCGTCCCATTGATCGAGCGGCAATGCCGCGCGTCTCGCCGCCTCGACCTCGGCGACGAGTTCGGGCGTCCACGGGTCGTGCTGGCCGCGCTCGGCGCCCATGCGCGCGTACGAGGGACCCATCTTCTGCGCATGCGAGGCGATGCCGCCGCGCGTGTTCAGATCGACGGTCTCGAACGGGCCGATCACCGACCAGCGCGGGCCGAGGCCTTCACGCATCACGGTGTCGATGTCTTCCACCGACGCGACGCCGTCGCGCACGAGGCAATACGCTTCACGCAGCACGGCGCCTTGCAGGCGGTTGAAGATGAAGCCTTCCACTTCGTGCTTTACGCGCACGGGCTTCATGCCCGCTTCGGCGTAGAGCGCGATCGCGCGCGTGGTCGCCGCTTCGGACGTGAACGGTGCGGGCACGACCTCGATCACGGGTACGAGGTAGGGCGGGTTGCCGGGATGGGCAACGAGGCAGCGCGCGCGACCCGGCAGTGTAGCGTCGACGAATTTCGAAGCCGCGAGAAACGACGAAGCGCTCGCGAGGATCGCTTCGGGCGGCGTGGCGCGGTCGAGCTGCGCGAAGATTTCGCGCTTGAGTTCGGCGCGCTCCGGTGCGCATTCCTGCACGAGATCGGCGTGCGCCACCGCGGCTTCGAGCGTGTCGACGATCGCGACGCGTGTGGCGATTTGCTGTGCGCTTTCGTCGAGCAGCGCGTATTGCGTAAGAGCGTCGAGGCGCAGCGCAATCTCTTCAGGCGCGGCGGCGCGGCGTGCCGCGTCGGGATCGTAGAGGCGCACGCGCCAGCCGGCCCGCGCAAAGCAGATCGCGAACGCCACGCCGATGCTGCCCGCGCCGACGATGCCGGCGCGGCGCGGTTCGCATGGTTGTGCAGGCGTTTCGAGGGCCGCCATCGTCAGACTCCCGCGACGCCAACGGTCATGCCGCCGCACACGTAGAGCACCTGGCCGGTCACGAAACCGCTGCGCGCGTCGAGCAGATACGAGGCGGCGTGCGCGACATCGTCGGGGGTACCTACACGTTTGACCGGCACGGCGTTGATGATCGCTTCGGTGCGCGGCGCGCCGGGCGGGTTGGCGCGGTCGAACAGTTCGGTGCGAATCGGGCCCGGCCCAATGGCGTTCGCGGTCACGCCGAATGCGCCGAGTTCGAGCGCCCACACGCGCGTCATGCCGATCAACGCGGCCTTGGTGGCCGAATAGGCCGTACGCAGCTCTTTACCGAGCGCGGCGCGCGACGACATGTTGACGATGCGCCCGAAGCGCGCCGCCTTCATGCCGGGCAACAGCGCCTGCATGCACTGCTGCGCGCAGCGCACGTTGAGGGCCCATGCGCGTTCGAGTTCTTCGAGCGACTGGTGCTCGGCGTCATTGGGCACGACCACGCCCACGTTGTTGATGAGGCGCGTGATCGGGCCGCCTTCCAGCGCGCGGGCGAGTGCGGCTGCCGTTGCCTCGGTGTCGGAGAGATCGGCGATGATGCCGTCGCCCACGCGGTCGATCACGACGGCTTCGTAGCCATCGGCCGCGCAGCGCGCGGCGCACGCGGCGCCGATGCCGGCGGCGCCGCCGGTAATCAGGACTCTTTCTTTAGCCATGTTTTTCGGGAATGCGGATAAAACAGAGGATAGCGAAGCAGTTCGTCAA
This sequence comes from Paraburkholderia sp. BR10141, assembly GCF_056155635.1. NCBI lineage: Bacteria > Pseudomonadati > Pseudomonadota > Betaproteobacteria > Burkholderiales > Burkholderiaceae > Paraburkholderia > Paraburkholderia sp. BR10141. Next base: position 79,109 of record NZ_JBMIQH010000013.1, read on the forward strand.
ACCGTGGCGACCGGCGTGACGGGCGAGCCCATGGCCCCAGGCAGCCGCAGCGGCGGCGCGGTGAGCATGAAGCGCGAGCGCCGGTGCTCGCGCAGCCACAGGGCGAGATCGCGCAAATACCAAAGCTCGCCCAGCGGCAGGCCGAGCTTGAAGAGACAGTGGTGATGCAGCGGCATGAGCGGGTGATCGCCGGGTGTGGCGGGCGCACGCGCGGGGTAGCGTTCGACTGCGTAGTTGTCGGCAGCGAGCGCCGCGATGCCAGAATCGGTGATCCATTGCAGCAGGCGCTCGTCGCGCCCGTCGAGTGCGCTGCAGTGGCTCGACAACACGGCTTCGTCGGGCTGGCGGTTCATTTCGAGCACCATCTCCGCGAAACCGGTGCGCAGCACGAGCATGTCGCCGCGCTCGACTTCCACGCCGTCGGCCTCGATCACGCGCATCAGGTCGTCGTAGCCCACGGTGCGAAACTCGCGGCCAAAATGCGCGGCGAAATCGATCAGCACGCCGCGCCCTTGCATGCCCTTCACGGCAAGATGCTCGATGCCGAGCACATCGGCATGGCTATGCTCTCCCCCGCACGCGTGAGGCGCGAAGTTGTCTTCCGCGCGATATTCCATCGGGCCGACCACGTCCACGTTCGCGCGAAAGCCGTTGTAGTAGACGCTTTCGGCCACGCCGTCGCCGTTGGCGTCGAAGCGTGCGCCCACGTGCGCGAGCGAATCCCACTGCGTGGAGTATTGAAGCGAGAGCAGTACCTGGTCGTCGCTCACCACGTCGGTCGCGCCCGCAACGTTCCGCGCGAACGGGAAGTTCACGTAGGGCAGGCCGTCGCGGAAGGTAGGGCGCAGCACCGGCGGATGGCGGCGCACGTTGAGCTTGCTGTCGCCGGGAAAGTCGAGCGGCAGCGAAAGGGTGAACGTGAGGCCCGCGCGAATTTCCTGCGCGCCCTTGATCACCTGCTCGGCGCCGATGAGGTTGGGGCGCCCCAATTGATCGTCGGGACCGAAGTCGCCCCAGTTCGAGCCTTGCGGCCGGTTCTTCCAACGCATGCTTTACCCTCCACTTCAGGAAATTCGCGCTTCGCGCATCGCTGCAGTCAGTGCCCGAGACGCCTCACGCGGCTAACAGCGTTGGCGGGATTTGCGCGTACACCTCGAGCAACGCCTTCACGGCGTTCTGCTCGTTCTTGAGAAGGCGCGCCTTGGGCGCGCCGATGACGAGCGCAAACGCCTCGCCATGGATCAGGAAACCGCGCGCGAGGCCGGCTACGTCCTCCACGCTCTCGCCCGTCGAGCGATGCCAGCCGTCCGTCACGCCCTGCTCGACATCGCGCTCGAACGCGCCGCGCTCGATCACCGCGCCGTTGGCCGAGTGCAGCTGCGGCTCGCAACTGTCGAGCAGTTTGCGGCGCGCGGCCGGAGCGAGCGCGCCGAGCAGCGCCTTGCCCGCGGCGCTCGCAATGGTCATGAAGCCGCCCGGCTCGTCGCTGTAGCGGATCTTCTGGCGCGACTCCATCACGTCGAGATAGACCACGCGGTTGCCCGCAAGCGTGGCGAGCGCGGCGGTTTCGCCGGTTGCGTCGCGCAACGCGGAAAGCAGCGGCTGGAACATCAGCGTGAGCGGGTCCTCGCTGCAGATGTCGCGCGCCACATGCAGAAGACGCTGCGTGGGGTAGTAGCCCGCCTTCACGCCCGGCGCGTACAGATAGCCTTTGGCCACCATCGTCTGCAACAGCGCGTGGCAGCTCGACAGCGGGATCTCGGTTCGACGCGCAATCTCGCTGTAGATCATCGGTTGCCGGACTTCGGCAAAGAGGTTGATCACGTCGAAGACGCGCACTGCAGTTTTCACATCCATGAGAGCATTATCGACATACCGATAACCAGCTGACAATACGATTACGGGTAAACACCTAAATCGGCGCGTCGATCAAGTCCGCGCCCCGTTTGCGTTCCAGCACTTGCCGCTTCGCGTTTTGTAACGTATCGTATTGATACGTTACGATTCGAGCTATTAGGAGGCAATGTGCATTCACGCTTCGACCGTTTCAAGGCGACACCGCTCGCCAGCCAGCTGGAAGCCTTGATCGACGCGCCTGGGCGCTATGTGGAGTACGCAGTGCTCTCACGCGTCGGCGTGGCGGCGATTGCCGCCGTGGCCGAGGAAATCGCGCAGAAGTTTCCGGAAATCGGCGAAGACACCACAGCGCGCCAATACTGCGGCGCGCTGGTTGCCGAGGTGATGCGCCGCCACGGCCACGAAGTCGCTCAGGCGCGGGGCCGCGTGAGCGGGGCGCTTTTCAGCTATGGTGCGGTGTTCAGCGCGCAGCCGGTGGTCCTGCCGTTCGAAGCGGTGATCGAAGCGCTCGCAACCATGCCGGAGCGCTTCGCGGCGCTCGTCAAGCGCGTGCCTATGGATCTATGGGCGCGCCGGCCAGGCGGCACGGGCTTCTCGTTGCTCGAGCACGCGTGCCATTTGCGCGATCTCGACGCCGTTTTCGCCGAACGATTCAGTGTCGTGCGCAAGGCTCAACTGCCGGAAATCGCATCGGTGAACGGCACGGTGCTCGCGGAAGAACGCAAATACTTGAAGCAGGATCTCGTCGCCGCAATGGGCGAATTCAGCGAGGGGCGGCGCCGTCTTTGCGCCTCGCTCAAACGCCTCACGCCCGAGCAGCGTTTGCGCTGCGGGCTGCGCGACGGCGTCCGGCGCATGACGCTGGAAGAACTCGTGCGTGAACTGCTCGACCACGACCGTACGCACGGGCTGGAGCTGGAAGAGCTGGAAAGCGAGCTGCAGGAAGCGGCTTAACCCCGCGCCTTTTCGGCCTCCTGGTACAGCTCGCGCAGCGACTGCCCGAAGGTGGCGTCGACGTCGCGCAGCACGCCCGCGCGTGTGAACATCGCAACCGGCGGCAGCGTCCAGTCGAGCGTGTACGGCACGATCGCCACGCCCGCGAAGTGCACGAGTTCCTCGGCGATATCGGCGGGCACGATCGACACGGCGTTCTCGTTCGTGCTGATCATCTCGCCGATCAGCCGCGACGTGTAGCTCTCCACGATCGGCACGGGCGGCGCCACGCCCGCATGCAGGAAGAGGTCGGAAATCTGCTCGCGGATGGGCGTGTGCGGCGCGCCCAGGATCCAGTCCAGTTCGACAAGTTTTTCCCAGTCGAGCTTGCCGCGCGCGAGCCGCGCCGCGAGCCGGCGGCTGGCGATGAGCCGCGGCTTTTGCTGATGCAGCACCTCGAAGCGCAACTGCGAGACGTCGACCGCCGAAGACGCGCGCCCGATCACGATATCGAGCGTATGGTCGCGCAGTTGCGGCAGGAGTGCGTCGCTCGTGCCTTCATGAATCGTCATGGTGACGCGTTGCGGCAGCCGCGACTGCGTGAGGCGAATGGCGGCGGCGAGCGTGCGCCCCGAGATGAACGGAATCACGCCCACGTGCACGCGCGTGGCGTGGCCGGCCACCACGGCTTCGATGTCGCGCGCGAGGTGGTCCAGGTCGTGCAGCATGGCCTGGGCACGTGCGAGCACCACATTGCCGAGCGCTGTAGGCGTCATACCGCGCGGCGTGCGGTCGAAGAGCGGCGCGCCGAACATGCTCTCCATTTCAGCCAGCGCGTTGGTGACGGCGGGCTGGCTCGTCGCCATGTGTTCCGCCACGCGCGTGAGCGAGCCGTGCTGGCGGATCTGCAGGAGCAGGACCAGATGGCGCATTTTCAGGCGCGTATTCAACCGCCTCGTCACGTCGTCAATGCTGAAAGACACGATTCCCCAGGGTATTACCAAAAAATGATGGCCCCATACTAAATCAAAATGAGCAGGTTATGAGGTCTCTCTAGAATCGCCTCATTCGAACATGACCGCCGCGCCTTCCGTGCGTGCGGCACACCATCAGAGTGAGGAACATGAACAAGACCGATCGTCAGGCCGCCCTCGAATATCACGAATTCCCCACCCCGGGCAAGATTTCGGTGACGGCCAGCAAGCCGCTCGTCACCCAGCGCGACCTCGCGCTCGCCTATACGCCGGGCGTGGCCGTGGCCTGCGAGGAGATCGTCGACAATCCGCAGAACTCGTTCCGCTATACGGCGCGCGGCAATCTGGTGGGCGTGATCACGAACGGCACGGCCGTCCTCGGCCTCGGCAACATCGGCGCGCTGGCCTCGAAGCCGGTCATGGAAGGTAAGGCGGTGCTCTTCAAGAAGTTCGCCGGCATCGACGTGTTCGACATCGAAATCACCGAAAGCGATCCGGACAAGCTCGTGGACATCATCGCGAGCCTCGAAGCCACCTTCGGCGGCATCAATCTGGAAGACATCAAGGCCCCCGACTGCTTCACGGTCGAGCGCAAACTGCGCGAGCGCATGAAGATTCCGGTCTTCCACGACGATCAGCACGGCACCGCCATCACCGTTTCGGCCGCGTTCATGAACGGCCTGAAAGTGATCGGCAAGGACATTTCGAAGGTCAAGGTCGTGACCTCGGGCGCGGGCGCGGCGGCGCTGGCCTGTCTGGATCTCATGGTGGATCTGGGCCTGCCGCTCAAGAACATCTGGGTGACCGACATCGACGGCGTGGTCTACCAGGGCCGCACGACGCTCATGGACCCGGACAAGGAACGCTTCGCGCAGGACACCTCGGCGCGCTCGCTGTCCGACGTGATCGAAGGCGCGGACGTGTTCCTCGGCCTCTCGGCCGGCGGCGTGCTCAAGGCCGAAATGGTCAAGAAGATGGCGGACCAGCCGCTGATTCTCGCGCTTGCCAACCCCACGCCGGAAATCTTCCCCGAGGTCGCGCTCGAAGCGCGCCCGGACGCGGTGATCGCCACGGGCCGTTCGGACTTCCCGAACCAGGTCAACAACGTGCTGTGCTTCCCGTACATCTTCCGCGGCGCACTCGATGTCGGTGCAACGACCATCACGCGCAACATGGAAATCGCGGCGGTGCACGCGATCGCCAAGCTCGCGGAAGAAGAGCTGAACGATTCGGTGGCGGCCGCTTACGGCGCCTATGATCTGCGCTTCGGCCCGAAGTACCTGATTCCGAAGCCGTTCGACTCGCGTCTGATCGTGCGTATTGCGCCGGCCGTTGCGAAGGCGGCGATGGAAGACGGCGTGGCCACGCGTCCGATCGACGACTTCGCCGCCTACACGAACGAGCTTCAGCAGTTCGTGTATCACTCGGGCGCGTTCATGAAGCCGATTTTCGCGGCCGCGAAGCAGTTCGTGCGTGACGGCGGCAAGTCGCGCATCGTGTTCGCCGAAGGCGAGGAGGAGCGCGTGCTGCGCGCGGTGCAGGTGATCGTCGACGAGAAGCTTGCGCGTCCGATCCTGATCGGCCGTCCGGAAGTGCTGCTCGCCCGCATCGAGAAGTTCGGCCTGCGGCTGAAGCTTGGCGAAGACGTGGAAGTCACGAACCCCGAGTACGACGAGCGCTTCCACCAGTACTGGACGACCTATTGGGAACTGCGTTGCCGCGACGGCATTTCGAAGGAAATGGCGCGCGTGGAAATGCGCCGCCGCCTCACGCTGATCGGCGCGATGATGGTGCGCCTGGGCGACGCGGACGGCATGGTGTGCGGCACGGTGGGCGCGTATCACGACCACCTGCGCTTCGTCGACGAGGTGATCGGCAAGCAGCGCAACGCGAATACGTACGCGGCGATGAACATCCTGCTGCTCGACAAGCGCACGGTCGCGATCGTCGACACGCACGTGAACGACAACCCGAACGCCGAGCAGATCGCCGAATTCACGCTGGCCGCGGCACGCCAGATGGAATGGCTGAACCTGCAACCGAAGGTCGCGCTGCTCTCGCGTTCGAACTTCGGCTCGGGCAGCTCGGCTTCGGGCACGAAGATGCGCGAAGTGCTCAAGCTGGTGACGGAAAAAAATCCCGACCTGGAAATCGACGGGGAAATGCACGGCGACTGCGCGCTGGACGAAGCCCTGCGCCTGCGCATCCTGCCGCATTCGAAGCTCAAGGGCGCGGCGAACCTGCTCGTGTGCCCGAACGTGGACTCGGGCAATATCGCCTACAACCTGCTCAAGACGGGTGCGGGCAGCAACGTGGCGGTCGGCCCGTTCCTGCTGGGCGTGAATGCGCCGGTGAACGTGCTGACGTCGAGCTCGACGGTGCGACGCATCATCAACATGGCCGCTTTGACCGTGTTGCAGGCGAACCGCGACTAAACGCAGGCACAGGACGCACACAGTGCGTCCCGATGAAAAACGCGCGATGGCTTCCGGCTGTCGCGCGTTTTTTTGCTTGGGCAGGTCAGGGCGCCGTTGCGGCGAGCTGTTCGTCGATCAGGCGGCAGGCCGCGCTGTAGCCGCCCATCAAGGCGTCGATATCGGAGTGGAAGGGCAGCCCGGCGGCGTTGTCGATTCTCAGGGGCGAGGGGACGGCGCGCTCGTCGATTGCCGCGATGCTCACCACCGCTGCATAGCGAGGCCGTTCGATTTCCAGGCGCTCGAGCGGGAGCGTGCCATTTGCTTCGACGCCAACGCGGATTGCGTAGCCGCGATATTCATAAGTGCGATTCATGACTGCATTGCCGTGCGGATTACAACCTGCAAGGGTACGGCGCGCGAGCTTAAGTCAACCTTAGGTAAGCACTGAATGAACTGGAAGAGACCTTTCTGCGCTGCGCATCAATCGAGGCAAGACGAAAGGCGCTGAAAGGCGTTGGTCGGTAAGGTGCATAAACAATTATCGTCCGACGATAAAAGCGTAATCGCAGGCACCTTTCCTTAAGGTTCTCATCAGCCTGGAGCAGGCACGATCCCTTCACGCTGCCCAGCTTCGCGCGTTGCCATGCGCCTGACATTCGCGAGGCGTAGGGTATAACCAGCCAGACTCGATATCGTTGTCCGCGCAACTTTCTGGAGTGCAGCCCCATGAAGCCGCCGACCGATCGCCTGCACGCCTACCTGTTCGTCGCTTCGCTTTCGGCGATCCTCATTCAGGTCGCCGTGTTCATTTCCATTCTTCTGCTGCACGTGCCGGAACGCGCCTTCGAATCGTCGCCGTTTCGCGTGGCCGTGGTCGCCGCAATCGGCTGCGTGCTGCTCGTCGTGCGCAGGCAGGCGCGGCGCGCCACGCGCGAGGTCGAGTCCCGCAACCGCAGTCAGGCGAAGCGGCGTGCCACGCGCGCAGCGTGCGCCTCGAAGCGCGCGGCCCGCGCGCCGCTGCGGGCGCGCCATCTCCGCAATGCCATGACGGCGGCTGCGGCCCGCTCGAGCGCACGTTGAGTCGCGAGGCGCGCGCTCGCCTCAGCCGTCCACCGGCGGGGCGGGCATCTCCAGATTGAGCTGGTAAAACGCGGCGTCGAGCCAGCGTCCGAACTTGAATCCCGCTTCCTTGATCGTGCCCGAGTGCGTGAAGCCCAGCTTGACGTGCAGCGCGATGCTGCCGGCATTGGCGGCGTCGATGCAGCCGACGATCACGTGAATCTGTTCCTCACGGGCGCGGCGGATCAACTCGAGCAGCAGGCGTTCGCCGAGGCCACGGCCGCGCTGGTCGCGGTGCACGTACACGCTGTGCTCGACCGTGTACTTGTTGGCGGGAAACGCGCGAAACGTACCCCAGCTCGCGAAGCCGAGCAGTGTGCCGGCCTCGTCTACGGCGCCCACTACCGGAAAGCCGTTCGCGCGCTTGGTGCCGAACCACGTGACCATGGCCTCGGGCGGACGCGGCTTGTAGTCGTAGAGCGCGGTCGAATTGACGATCGCGTCGTTGAGGATCTCGAGAATCGCCGACGCGTGGTCCGTTTCGTTGCAATCGATGAAGCGCACGCCATCGCTGCGTGAGTTCGAATTCATGGGGAATCCTCTTTAAATGGATAGGGTGGAAGATCGAGGCGAATGACGCGGGTTCAGAGTCCGCTCGCGTCGCAAATCGCGACGACGTAACGCGCGGCCTGCGAACCGGGATTGCTGAAGATGAGCGGCCGATCGAGCCGCATAGCGAGGCAATCGCCCGCATGAAGCGCATGGCGTTCGGTGCCCAGTTCCACGTCGATCCGTCCTTCCATCACCCAGACTTGCTGGTGAATCACAGTCTCGCGGCTGCCCGTTTCGTAGGCTACGCGCGCGCCGGCCGGGAAATCCACTTCGACCAGCTGGATCGGCGAAGGCCAGTTGGGCGGCGACACGCTCCGGCGCGTATAGCCCGATTGCGGGTCGCGCCACTGTGCCTGCTGCGCGCGGCGTACCAGCGGCTCGGCGGGCGCGCTCTCGCCGCTGGCGCCGAACAGGCTCGCCATCGAGACCGACAGCCCCGCCGCGAGCTTTTCGAGCACTACGGCCGTGGGGCTGGCGGCGCCGCGCTCGATCATCGAGATCATCGAACGGCTCACGCCGCTGCGCGTCGCCAGCGCGTCGAGCGTGAGGCCGCGCGTGGCGCGCAGGTCGCGCACGCAGCGGGCAATGCGCTCGTTGATGCCGGCGTCGGTCGGGGTATCCATTGGGTTCGTTTCCAAGATGATGGAGATATTATCCAGTAAATTGGAAATTGCGGTCAATAAAAAAGCGCGCGGCCCAGTATCGGGGCCGCACGCTCAGTAAGGTTACGGCTTTTCCGGCAGGAACCAGTTCATCACGAGCGCGCAAATGCCGCCCGTTGCGACGCCCGACTCCAGCACGTTCTTGAGCGCATGCGGGAGGCTGGTCAGAATCTCCGGCACCTGCGAGACGCCCAGGCCCAGTGCCAGCGACACGGCGATGATGAGCAGCGCGCGGCGGTCGAGGCGCGTGCCCGCGAGAATGTTGATGCCCGAAGCGGCCACCGCGCCGAACATCACCATGGCTGCGCCGCCCAGCACGGGTTCGGGTACGGCCTGCAGCACGCCGGCCACGGGCGGGAAGAGGCCCAGCACGACGAGCATGCCCGCGATCCAGAGGCCAACGTGGCGGCTGGCAATGCCGGTGAGCTGGATGACGCCGTTGTTCTGCGCGAACACGGAGCTGGGAAACGTGTTGAAGAAGCCCGCGAGCAGCGAGTTGAAGCCGTTCACGAGCACGCCGCCCTTGATGCGCCGCATCCACACCGGGCCTTCCACCGGCTCCTTCGACACCTTGCTGGTGGCGGTGACGTCGCCGATCGCTTCGAGCGAGGTCACGAGGTAGATGATCAGCATCGGCACGAAGAGCGACCACGAGCAGCCCAGGCCGAAATGCAGGGGGGTCGGAATCTGGAACAGCGCGGCTTCGCGCGCGCCGGTGAAGTCGAGCCGACCCATTGCGCCCGCAACGATATAGCCGATGGCGAGTGCGATGACGAGCGCCGTGCTGCGCACCCAAACGACGGGCACGCGGTTGAGCACGATGATGGTGCCGAGCACGAGGCCCGAGAGCGTGAGGTTCTGGACGCTCGCGAAGTTGCCTTTGGCGATGGCGCCATAGCCGCCGCCCATGCTGATGAGGCCGACCTTGATGAGCGTGAGGCCGATCAGCAGCACGACGATGCCGGTGACGAGCGGGGTGATGAGCCGCTTGATGAAGGGCAGGATGCGCGACACGGCCATTTCGACGAACGAGCCCGCAATGACGACGCCGAAGATGGCGGCCATCACGGTTTCGACGGGCGTGCCCTGCTTGACCATCAGGCTCCCGCCCGCGATGAGCGGGCCGACGAAGTTGAAGCTCGTGCCCTGCACGATGAGCAGGCCTGCGCCGAGCGGCCCGACGCGCTTGCATTGCAGGAAGGTGGCGATGCCGGAGATCACCAGCGACATCGAGACGATCAGCGTGGTGTCGCGGCTGGAGACGCCCAGCGCCTGGCAGATCAGGAGCCCTGGCGTCACGATCGGCACGAGGATCGCGAGCAGATGCTGGAGCGCGGCCACGAAGGCGATGGTGGGCGCGGGGCGGTCGTTGGGGCCGTAGACGAGGTCGTGGGTGAGTTCGGTGTCGTTCGCTTCGCGGGCAGCGGCGGGCGAGGTCGATGGAGCGGAGTGCATCGGGCGCGGCGGGGGAATAGAGAAAGCGCAGCATTTTAACGGAAGCTTCGGGGCAACCCTGGGCGCGCCTGCTTCAGGGCGCGCCCGCGTCCCGCTACTTGCCGTTGCGCGCCCGCGCCTGCTCGGCGAGCGCCTTGTAGTCGTAGGTCGGATAAAACTCCGTGTGATAGCCGCCCCATGCGGTTTCCTCGATCGCGCGGTTCACCTCGCGCAGCCGGTCGGCCGGCACCCGCAGCGTCACGACCTGGCCGATCCCCATCATCACGTACCACGAGACCACTTCGATGCCGGGCGGCGGAAAGGCCTTGTAGAAGCCCTGTTCCGCGAGTTGCTGATTGATCTTCGGCAGCGGCTTCGACTCGTCGTGCTTCAGGAAGATCGTCAGGAGGAAGGTGCCGTCGCCGGCTGGCGTGGCGGAGGCGGCGGGCGCAGCCGGAGGCGTCGCGCCGGGGTTCGTTTGCGCGGCGGCGGGAAGCGGGTTCAGCAGCGGGGCCCACAGCGGGGCCAGCATGGCGGCGACGGCGGCGCCTGCTATCCATTTGCGTACGGCATGCATCGGCTTTCTCCTGATTCGGGTGGGCAAGCCCTTACAATAGGTCGGTCCTCACTTGCATGCCAAACGAGCCAATGACACGAGATCCTCGCCTCACCCTGAACGCGCGCCAGCAGGCAATGCTCGAATGGGTGCAACGCGACGGCTTCGTCACGGTCGACGATCTCGCCTCGCATTTCGACGTCACGCCGCAAACCATTCGCCGCGACGTGAACTGGCTCGCCGACATGAATCTGCTGCGCCGCTATCACGGCGGCGCGAGCTTGCCCACGAGTGCGGAGAACGTCTCGTACAGTGCACGGCAGCACATGTTCCACGAGGAGAAGCGCCGCATCGCGGCCCTGGCGGCCCAGCACATTCCCGATCAGGCCTCGCTCTTCATCAACCTCGGCACCACGACCGAGGAAGTCGCGCGCGCGCTCAATCATCATCAGGGACTGCGCGTTGTCACGAACAACCTCAACGTGGCGAGCGTGATGAGCGGCTATCCCGACTGCGAAGTGATGATCACGGGCGGCGTCGTGCGACCCTGGGACAAAGGCATCGTCGGCGAGCACACCATCGACTTCATCCGCCAGTTCAAGGTGGATTACGCGATCATCGGCACCTCGGCCATCGAGACCGACGGCACGCTGCGCGACTTCGACACGCGCGAAGTCCGCGTGGCGCAGGCCATCATCGAGCATGCGCGCACGGTCTACCTCGTGGCCGACCATTCGAAGGTCGGCCGCCCGGCGCTCGTGCGCCAGGGGCACCTGAGCCAGATTCACGCGCTCTTCACCGACCAGCCGCTGCCCGAGGAAATGAACGAGGCGGTGCTCGCCGCAGGGACGCAGGTTCACGTCGCCGCATAAGCCGCGGGGTTTTCGTACGCGCTTTTCCGGACGCGTCGTCTGCGCCTTTTCTCCATTTCCGATCTGCCATCCAACGCGCTTCGCGAGCGGGCGGGGTGCTGCCCATCGGGCGCGCAAGGCCCCGTTTTCATTCGCGCCTGACGAACGTTCGATAATGTCCGATGTATGTTCGTTTACGCACTGCTTTCGGTCAAAAGCCCGAAAATCGAACCTTTACTTTTTCGTTAATGTTCGATAAATTTCGAATTCGAACATTTCGAGGTTCGTTTTTCTTTCAGGGACACAGCAGGGTGACTCAACAGAACCGGTACGATCTGCTCGTCGTGGGCGGCGGGATCAACGGCGCGGGCATCGCGCGCGACGCGGCCGGCCGCGGGTTGTCGGTGCTCCTTTGCGAGCAGGACGATCTCGCCTCCCATACCTCGTCGTGCAGCACCAAGCTGATTCACGGCGGGCTGCGCTATCTCGAGTACAAGGAATTCGGGCTCGTGCGCAAGGCGCTGCAGGAGCGCGAAACGCTGCTGCGCGCGGCGCCCCACATCATGTGGCCGCTGCGTTTCGTTATGCCGCACATGCCGAATCTGCGTCCCGCCTGGCTCATTCGCATGGGCCTCTTTCTCTACGACCATCTTGCGAAGCGCGAATTGCTGCCGGGTTCGCGCGGCATCGACATGCGCCGCCATGCGGCCGGTGAGCCGCTCATCGACTCGATCCAGCGCGGCTTCGTGTATTCGGACGGCTGGGTCGACGACGCGCGCCTCGTCGTGCTCAACGCGCTCGACGCGCAGGAGCGCGGCGCGAAAATCCTCACGCGCACGAAGCTCGTTTCCGCCGTGCGCACGAACGCCACGAACGGCGCGCAAAGCGAATGGCAGGCGCTCCTGCGCCGCCCGGACGGCAGCACCTTCGACGTGCGCGCCCGCGCCATCGCCAACGCGGCCGGGCCGTGGGTGGGCGAGGTGCTGCATGGCGCGCTCGGGCGCGGTGCGCAGCACAGCGTGCGGCTCGTGAAGGGCAGCCATATCGTCACGAAGCGCCTGTTCGAGCACGACCACGCGTACATCTTCCAGAACCCGGACAAGCGCATCATCTTCGCGATTCCGTATGAGCACGACTTCACGCTCATCGGCACGACCGACGTGGAGTATCACAACGACCCCGCGAAGGTCTCGATCGATGGCGACGAAACGCGCTACCTGTGCGAGTCGATCAACCGCTATTTCAAGCGCAAGATCTCGCCGGCCGACGTGCAATGGACCTACTCGGGCGTGCGACCGCTGCTCGAGGAAGAGGGCGCGGAGAATGCGTCCGCCGTCACGCGCGACTACAAGCTCGAACTCGACGAAACCGCTGGCGCGCCGCTGCTTTCGGTGTTCGGCGGCAAGATCACGACCTTCCGCAAGCTCGCGGAAGAAGCTTCGGACATGCTGTGCCGCGTGCTCGGCCACGCCGCGCCTTCGTGGACGGCCGGCGCGCCGCTGCCCGGCGGCGATATCGCGAACGCACGTTTCGAGCCCTTTGCGCAGGACTTCGCGAGACGCCATGCGTGGCTGCCTGCACCGCTTGCGCGCCGCTACGCACGCGCATACGGCACGCGCGCCGAGCGGCTGCTCGACAACGCGCAATCGCTCGCGGGCCTCGGCTGCGAAGTCGCGCCGGGCATCTTCGAGGCCGAATTGCGCTACCTGCGCAACGCCGAATGGGCCACGCGCGCCGAAGACGTGTTGTGGCGCCGCTCGAAGCTGGGCCTGCATGTCGCGCCGGGCACGCTCAACGGCGTGGCCGCCGCAATCGATCACTGGTTTGCCGCAACAAGCGCGACGGCGACCGCGCAGCACTGAAGTTCGCCGGCATCACGCAAGGTAGGTCACGTACCCCCCACGCACTGTCCCCGCGGTGCGTCATCACAACTAGTACAGACGGAGATGAGAGACATGCAGGAACAGTACATTCTTGCGCTCGACCAGGGCACCACGAGTTCGCGCGCCATGCTTTTCGACCGCCAGGGCAACATCGTTTCGGTTGCCCAGAAAGAGTTCGAACAGATTTATCCGCAACCGGGCTGGGTCGAGCACGATCCGCAGGAAATCTGGTCGACCCAGGCTGGCGTCGCTGCCGAGGCCGTGACGCGCGCCGGCATGAACGGCACCAACATCGCCGCGATCGGCATTACGAACCAGCGCGAGACGACGATCGTCTGGGATCGGGAGACGGGCCATCCCGTCTATAACGCCATCGTTTGGCAGGACCGCCGCACGGCCGACTTCTGCGACTCGCTGAAGGCGCGCGGCCTCGAAGAGAAAGTGCGCGCGAAAACGGGTCTGCCGATCGATTCGTATTTCTCGGCAACCAAGATTCGCTGGATTCTCGACAACGTGCCCGGCGCACGCGAAAAAGCGCGTCAAGGCAAGCTCGCGTTCGGCACTGTGGACAGCTGGCTCGTGTGGAACTTCACGAAGCACGAACTGCACGTGACCGACGTGACGAATGCGTCGCGCACCATGCTCTTCAATATTCACACGCGCCAATGGGACGACGAGCTGCTCGACGCGCTCGAAATTCCACGCAGCATGCTGCCGGAAGTCCGTTCGTCATCCGAAGTGTATGGTCCGACCAAGACCACGGTGTTCGCCTCGAAGATTCCGCTGGCCGGCATCGCGGGCGACCAGCAGGCCGCGATGTTCGGCCAGATGTGCACGAGCACGGGCATGGTGAAGAACACCTACGGCACGGGCTGCTTCCTGATGATGAACACGGGCACGAAGCCCATCGAGTCGAAGAACAACCTCGTTACGACGATCGCGTGGCAGATCGGCGACGAAGTCAACTATGCGCTCGAAGGCAGCATCTTCATCGCGGGCGCGGTGGTGCAGTGGCTGCGCGACGGTATGGGCATCATCAAGAGCGCGCCGGAAATCGAAGCGCTCGCCGCAAGCGTGCCGCATACGGACGGCGTGTACCTCGTGCCGGCGTTCGCGGGCCTCGGCGCACCGCACTGGAACGCGCACGCACGCGGCACGCTGTTCGGCGTGACGCGCGGCACGACCTCGGCGCATCTCGCGCGCGCGGCGCTCGATTCGATCGCGTACCAGTCGCTCGACGTGCTGGCGGCCATGGAAGCGGATTCGGGCATCAGCGTGGGCGAGCTGCGCGTGGACGGCGGCGCGAGCGCGAACAACCTGCTCATGCAGTTCCAGGCGGATCTGCTCGGCGTGGATGCTGTGCGCCCGAAGATCACCGAAACCACGGCGCTCGGCGCGGCCTACCTTGCAGGCCTCGCAACCGGCTACTGGCAGAACGTGGGCGAACTGCAGAGCCAGTGGAAGCTCGACCGCCGTTTCGCGCCGTCGATGCAGGGCGCGCAGGTCGACGCCTGTCGCGCAGGCTGGCAGCGTGCGGTGCGCGCGGCCAAGGCCTGGGCGGACGACTCGCACTGAGCCGCGAGTCAGCTTTACAACATACAAGCATAACTAATTAACATAACCCGCAGCGGGATCGCATGCGCTTCGTGCGCATGCACCGCGCGGGCAGAGAGAGACTACGACAATCATGTCACCCTATATTGCGGAATTCATCGGCACGGCCATTCTCGTGCTGCTCGGTAACGGCGCCGTTGCGAACGTGCTGCTGGCAAAAACGAAGGGCAAGGGCGCCGACCTCATCGTCATCGTGATGGGCTGGGCCATGGCCGTGTTCGTGGCGGTCTACGTGACTGCCTCCTTCAGCGGCGCGCACCTCAACCCGATCGTCACGATCAGCCTGGCGCTCGCGGGCAAGTTCGCGTGGTCGAAGGTCGGCGGTTATATCGCGGCGCAGATGCTCGGCGGCATGGCGGGCGCGCTGCTCGTATGGCTTGCCTATCGACAGCACTTCGCGAACGAAGCCGATCCGGATATCAAGCTCGCGGTGTTTTGCACGGCGCCCGCTATTCGCAGCAAGCGGCACAACGTGTTGACGGAAGCGATCTGCACCTTCGTGCTGATCCTCGGCGTGCTCTATCTGGCCTCGCCGCAGGTGGGACTCGGCGCACTCGACGCGCTGCCCGTCGGCCTGCTCGTGCTCGGCATCGGCATTTCGCTCGGCGGCCCGACCGGCTACGCGATGAGCCCGGCGCGCGATCTCTCGCCGCGCATCATGCACGCGCTGCTGCCGATTCCGGGCAAGCGCGACAGCGACTGGCGCTATGCGTGGATTCCGGTGTTCGGGCCGCTTGCCGGCGGTGCCGCGGCGGCCGGTCTCTATCACTACCTGCACGCGATGCACTGACCATGCTGTGACTCATGCCGCGCCTGCGAGCCAGGCGCGTTGCAGTGCACAAAGCCCGCGTACGCCACGGCGTTCGCGGGCTTCTGTTTTTCTGCGTACCCACGACACATAAGGCGACAAAGGGCGCGATCCGCTTTCGCTATCGCCTCATGCGGCTTTCGGATTGTTCGGCTATCGCGGCACCCCTATATTGGCTGTCAACGATCCATTCCAATATCAGGAGACGCCGCATGAAGCTGGTCCGCTGGGGCAGTAAGGGGGCTGAAAAGCCGGGTGTGATCGATAACGAGGGGCGCGTGCGCGATCTCTCCGGCGTCACGCTGGACGTCGCCGGTAACGGCCTCGGCGCGACCGCGCTGCGCCAGCTCGCCGGACACGATCTCGCCGCCTTGCCGCTCGTCCCCGCCGACACCCGCCTGGGTCCGTGCGTGGGTAGCGTCGGCAAGATTGTCTGCGTGGGCCTCAATTATTCCGACCACGCCGCCGAATCCAATATGCCCGTCCCCACAGAGCCCGTGCTCTTCCTCAAGGCAACGAGTTCGATCACCGGTCCCAACGACGACGTGCTGATTCCCCCGGACGCGAAGAAGGTCGACTGGGAAGTCGAGCTGGGTGTGGTGATCGGCGAAGCAGCGCGCGATGTACCGCGCGAGCGCGCGCTCGATTATGTGGCCGGTTATTGCGTGGTCAACGATGTTTCCGAGCGCGCATGGCAGATCGAGCGCGGCGGCCAGTGGGACAAGGGCAAGGGCTACGACACCTTCGCGCCGCTCGGCCCCTGGCTCGTCACGCGCGACGAGATCGCCGACCCGCAGGCGCTCGACATGTGGCTCGAAGTCGACGGCAAGCGTTACCAGAACGGCAACACGCGCACGATGATCTTCGACGTGGCCACGCTCGTTTCCTATATCAGCCAGTTCATGAGCCTGCAGCCCGGCGACGTGATCTCGACCGGCACGCCGCCTGGCGTCGGCATGGGGCAGAAGCCGGAACCCATCTATTTGCGCGCGGGACAGACCATGCGGCTGGGCGTGAGCGGCCTGGGCGAACAACAGCAACGCCTCGTGGCGGAACAAGGAGAGCAGGTGCAATGAATCAACTGGATCTGAACAATCGCGTGATGGTCGTGACGGGCGGCGCGCGCGGTCTGGGTTATGCCGTGGCGCAGCGGGCATTGCGTTCGGGCGCGTCGGTCGCGCTCTGGGACATCGACGCGGAACGGCTCGAACGCGCGCGCGCCGAGTTGTCGGAGCTGGGCAAGGTTTCGGTGGTGACGGTCGAACTGACCGACGAAGCCTCGGTCGAGGCAGCCGCACAGCAAACCGTGAAAACGCACGGCGCGATTCATGCGCTCGTGAACAGCGCGGGTATTACGGGCGGCAATGGTCTCACGTGGGAACTACCCGTCGACGTGTGGCGCCGCGTGATCGAAGTGAACCTGATCGGCAGCTACCTGACCTGCCGCGCCGTGGTGCCGCGCATGATCGAGCAGGGCTATGGGCGCATCGTCAATATCGCCTCCGTGGCCGGCAAGGAAGGCAATCCGAATGCTTCGCACTACAGCGCATCGAAGGCCGGGCTCATCGGACTGACCAAGTCGCTCGGCAAGGAGCTGGCCACGAAGGGCGTGCTCGTCAATGCCGTGACGCCGGCGGCGGCCAAAACCGAGATTTTCGATTCGATGTCGCAGCAGCATATCGACTACATGCTCGCGAAGATCCCGATGAACCGCTTCCTCATGCCGGACGAAGCGGCTTCGATGATCGTCTGGCTCACGACGGAAGACTGCGCGTTCAGTACCGGCTCGGTATTCGATCTTTCGGGCGGGCGCGCGACATACTGAGGCGGGAAGCAGGACCCGCGCGTATCGGCCGGACAACGCGCGGGATCACGATAACGGCGCGGTGGTAACAGGAGAGCGCCGACAGGAGACATCGATGTCGATCGAGGCACCTACCTTGGCACCTACGCTGGCGGAAGCCGCGGGCCGCAAGGCCATGCGCCGCCTTTTGCCCTTCCTGCTCTTGATGTACGTGCTCGCGTTTCTCGACCGCGCGAACATCGGCTTCGCGCAAAAGGCGCTGTTGCACGATACGGGCCTTTCGGACGCGGCATTCGCTTTCGGCGCGGGCGTGTTCTTCGTCGGCTACGCACTCTTCGAAGTGCCGAGCAATCTCGCGCTGCACCGTGTGGGCGCGCGGATCTGGATGTGCCGCATCATGGTCACGTGGGGCATGATTTCCGCGGCGATGGCGTGGGTGCAGGCGCCGACTTCGTTCTATGTGCTGCGATTCCTGCTGGGCGTGGCCGAAGCGGGTTTCTTCCCCGGCATCATCTATTACCTCACGCAGTGGTTTCCGCAGTCCTCGCGGGCGCGCGCCATCGGCGTGTTTTATTTCGGCGCGCCGCTGGCCTTCATCTTCGGCGGCCCGTTGTCAGGACTCCTGCTCGAGATGCACGGCACCTTCGGGCTCGCAGGCTGGAAGTGGCTCTTTCTCGTGGAAGGCGGGCTGGCCTCGGCCGTTGGCGTGTGGGCCTTCTGGTATCTCGTCGACAAGCCCGGGGACGCGCGCTGGCTCTCCCCCGACGAGCGCCGCGCGCTCACGAGCGCGATCCAGCTCGACGCGCGCGAAGCCGCCGCGCACGGCCCGCGCGATGCGCTCGCCGCGCTGTTCGACCGCCGCGTGCTCGCCTATGCCGGCATCTATGCGCTGATCCAGATGAGCGTGTACGGCGTGATCTTTTTTCTGCCGCAACAGGTGGCCTCGCTCGTGGGCGCCTCCGTGGGCCTCGAGGTAGGCCTGCTCGCGGCCGTGCCCTGGCTGTGCGCCGTGGCGCTCACGTGGATCGTGCCGCGCCGCGTGGACCGCCTCGGAGGGCATCGCGCTTGGGCCGCGCGCCTGCTCGTGATGTCGGGCATCGGCATCGCCGTCTCGGGCCTGGCGGCAGGCCTTGGCGGCACCGCGGGCGCGATCGTCGCGATGCTCGGCCTGTGCTGCGCGGCGAGCGGCTTCATCGCGGCGCAGCCGCTCTTCTGGACCTTCCCGGCGCGCGATCTCGCGGGCGCGGCCTCGGCCAGCGGCATCGCGCTCATCAATTCGCTCGGCGGCCTGGGCGGCTTCATCGCGCCGATGCTGCGCGCCGCCGCCGACCGAAACTTTGCTTCCCACGCGGCGGGCCTCGAACTGCTCGGGCTCGCAAGCATTGCCGCCGCGCTGCTCATTCTTGTCGTCGCGCCGCGCGCCGTTGCGCCGGCGGCTCGCTCATTCGAGCCGCCCGTGCGGCGCGCGCGCTAATCCTTTACCCAGGAGCTACGTAACATGGCCATGCCAACCATCAAACACGTGCGAGCCTTCACCGTGCGCGGCGGCGGCGCCGACTATCACGATCAACCCGACGGCCACTGGATCGACGACCATATTTCCACGCCGATGGCGCGCTATCCCGAGTATCGTCAGAGCCGCCGCTCGTTCGGCATCGACGTGCTCGGCACGCTCGTCGTGGAGGTGGAGGCGAGCGACGGCACTGTGGGATTTGCCGTGACCACGGGCGGCGAGATCGGCGCATTCATCGTCGAGAAGCATCTCGCGCGTTTTCTTGAAGGGCAGCGCGTGACCGACATCGAGAAGATGTGGGATCAGATGTACTACGCCACGCTCTACTACGGCCGCAAGGGTGTCGTGCTCAACACCATCTCGGGCGTCGATCTCGCACTGTGGGACCTGCTCGGGCAGATCCGCAAGGAACCCGTGTATCAGTTGCTCGGCGGCCCCGTGCGCGACGAGCTGATGTTCTACGCCACCGGCGCGCGCCCCGATCTCGCAAAGGAAATGGGCTTCATCGGCGGCAAGCTGCCGCTGCTGCACGGTCCGGCCGAAGGCGAGGAGGGCCTCAGAAAGAACCTCGAACTGCTCGCCACCATGCGCGAGCGCGTGGGCGACGACTTCTGGCTCATGTACGACTGCTGGATGAGCCTCGACGTGCGCTATGCCACGCGCCTCGCCCAGGCCGCCAAAGAGTACGACCTCAAGTGGATCGAGGAATGCCTGCCGCCCGACGACTACTGGGGCTATGCCGAACTGCGCCGCAATGTGCCGCGCGGCATGATGGTTTCCACCGGCGAGCACGAAGCCACGCGCTGGGGCTTTCGCATGCTGCTGGAAATGGGCTGCTGCGACCTGATCCAGCCCGACGTGAACTGGTGCGGCGGCATGACCGAACTCATCAAGATCTCGGCGCTCGCCGACGCGCACAACGTGCTGGTCGTACCGCACGGCTCCTCGGTGTACAGCTATCACTTCGTCGTGACGCGCCAAAACTCGCCGTTCGCGGAATTCCTCATGATGGCGCCGAAGGCCGACAAGGTGGTGCCGATGTTCACACCGCTGCTGCTCGACGAACCGGTGCCGGTGCAAGGACGGCTCAAGGTGCCGGATGCGCCGGGCTTCGGTGTGCGGCTCAATCCGGACTGCAAACTTTCCCGGCCATACACGCACTGAGCGCGCCGAACGCGCACCAGGCGAGTCTCATCACAAGCTACGAGGAGAAACACGTGCTGCTCAAGGACAAGGTGGTGATCGTCACCGGCGGTTCGCGCGGCATTGGCCGCGCCATTGCGATTGCGAGCGCCCGCGAGGGCGCCGATGTCGCGATCAACTACTGGGGTGACAACGACGCCTCGTACGGCCGCCGCTCGGCGATCGACGAGGTGCTGGGCGAGATCGAGCGGCTAGGACGCCGCGCGCTCGCGCTGGAAGGCAACGTGGCCGCGCCGCAAACGGGCGTGGATCTCGTGCGCCAGACGGTGGAGCGCTTCGGCAAGGTCGATGTGCTCGCCAGCAATGCGGGCATCTGCCCGTTCCACTCGTTTCTCGACATGCCGCCCGCCGTGCTCGAACGCACGATAGGCGTGAACCTGAACGGCGCGTTCTACGTGACCCAGGCGGTCGCGCGGCAAATGAAGGAGCAGGGCACGGGCGGCGCGATCGTGGCGACGAGTTCGATCAGCGCGCTCGTGGGCGGCGGCATGCAGACGCACTACACGCCGACCAAGGCCGGCGTGCATTCGCTCATGCAGTCGTGTGCGATCGCGCTCGGGCCCTATGGCATACGCTGCAATTCGGTGATGCCGGGCACCATCGCCACCGACCTGAACGCCGAAGACCTGAGCGACGAAGGCAAGCGTGCGTACTTCGAAAAGCGCATTCCGCTCGGGCGGCTGGGCGCGCCCGAGGACGTGGCCGAATGCGTGGTGTTTCTCGCCTCGGACCGCGCGCGCTATGTGACGGGCGCCGCGCTGCTCGTGGACGGCGGGCTATTCGTGAATCTGCAGTGAGCCCTGGGCCCACACGTATCAATGAGGAGCGAGCACGACCGCGTGCGAACCATCGTGAGCGATATCGTCCATCTTGAAGGGCTGCGAAAAGCGCCGCAGCAAGCCGACGAAATGCTCGGCGGGCTCGGCGAGCGGCTCGTTCTTGCGCGTGAGCACGCCGTAGCCCGGCAGGCTCTTGCCGATTTCGAGCGGCAGCACGACGAGCAGCTTGCCGCGTACATGGTCGCGCACGACCGGCTCGGGCAGCATGGCCACGGCGTCGAAACTTTCGAGCAGTTGCAGCGTGGCGAAGATCGAGGCCGACTCGGTGAGATTGGCGGGCGTGCCGAGACCGGCGCGCGCGAGTTCGCCTTCGAACAATTCACGCGCGGGACTCGTGATGGGCTGCGCAACCCACGGCCAGTCCATCAGTTCCGCGAGCGTGACCTGTTCGCGCCGCGCAAGCGGATGGCGCGCGCGCACCACGAGCACGAGCGTTTCCCGCGCGATCGGTTCGAAGCTGAAATCGTTGTGCTGCAGCGGCGTGGTGAGGCGCCCGAGCGCGAGATCGACTTCGCGGCGATGCAGCAGCTGCACGACCTGGTCGCTCGTTTCGCCGAGGATGCGCACGTGCAGCAGCGGCCGTTCGGTCTTGAGCGTGGCGACGGCTTGCGCGAGCAGGTCGGGCGCGGCGCCCATGATCGCGCCCACGGTGAGCTGGCCGTGCCCGCCGCGGCGCTTCACGTCGAGGTCTTCGGCAAAGCGCGTGAGTTCGGCAAGCGCGCGGCGCGCGTAGGCGAGCGTGACGACGCCGAGCGCGGTGGGCTGCATGCCGCGGGCGTTGCGCTCGAAGAGCCGGAAGCCGAACGCTTCCTCGATGTCGCTCAGCATGCGGCTCGCGCTGGGCTGCGCCACGTTGATGGCATCGGCGGCCTGATGCACGTTGCGCGCGTCGTCGAGCGCGACGAGCAGGGCAAGGTGCTTGAATCTGAGCCGGTTGACGAGTGCGACAACGGAAGTGTGATGGTTCATGGAGCGATCCGGTTTGTGCATCGCCCGATCCCAACATCGGATTGGTTGGCTATCGATGCGGGAATTATAGTCGGATCACAACGCAGCTAACCACGTAAAAACGCGTGCGACCGCGCACTGCGAAGCCAGGGCAAACACCGAGTCGACGCGTGCCCCTGCTTCGCATGAGCGGTACAAGCGCACGACGTATCAAGGCTGGACGGAGACACGATCATGGAGACAATTGCGTTTCGCATGCAGCTCGATCCCGGCAAGCGGGACGAATACGAGCGGCGTCACCGCGAAATCTGGCCCGAACTGGCGAGCGCGCTGCGCGATGCGGGCGTAAAAATTTACCGCATCTTTCTCGACGAAGCGACGCACCATCTCTTTGCCGTGCTCGAGCGCCGCGACGATCACACCATGGACGCGCTGCCCGAGCTGCCCGTCATGCGCAAATGGTGGGATTACATGGCCGACATCATGCAGACGGATGCCAACAACGTGCCGCTGCAACAGCCGCTCGTGCAGGTCTTTCATTTGCCTTGAGCACACGCGAGGAACATGCCATGCAGGTCGTCGATCCGCACGTCCACTTCTGGAACCTCGATACGCATCATTACCCGTGGCTCGCGAATCCGGGCACGTCGTTCGTCTGTGATGCGCGCGAACTCAAGCACAACTATCTGCCCGCCGACTTGTTGCGCGAGGCCGGCGACATCGACGTGCAAAAGGTCGTGCATGTCGAAGCGAATCACGACCCGGACGATCCGGTGGAAGAAACGCGCTGGCTGGAAGGGCTCGCGGATATTGCCAAGAATGCGGGGGAGCCACGTGCGTTGCCCGACGCAATCGTCGCGGCCTGCGATCTCAGTTCTCCCAATGCGCCCGCGCTGCTCGAGGCGCACGCGGCGTTTGCGCGTACGCGCGGCATTCGCCAGATTCTCAACGTTCACGAGAACCAGCTCTACGACTACGTGGGGCGGCATTACATGCGCGAGGCGGCGTGGCGCGAGAACTTCGCGCTGCTGGAGAAGCACGGTCTGTCGTTCGATCTGCAGCTTTATCCCTCGCAGATGGAGGAAGCCGCCGCGCTCGCGCGTGCGCATCCCGGCATTCAGCTCGTGATCAACCACGCGGGCATGTTCGTCGACCGCAACAGCGTGGCGGGCTTCCGCGCGTGGCGCGACGGCCTGCGCCTGCTTGCGGCATGCGCGAACGTGGCCGTGAAGATCAGCGGACTGGCGATGTTCGACCATGCATGGAGCGTCGAAAGCCTGCGGCCTTATGTACTGGAAACGATCGACGCGTTCGGCGCGGATCGCGCGATGTTCGCCTCGAACTTTCCGGTCGACCGCCTGTTCGGCGGCTATTCGAAGCTTTGGCATGCGTATGCGTCGATCGTGAGCGGCGCCAGCGAGAGCGAACACACGGCGCTGTTTCGCGGCAACGCGGAACGTATCTACCGTATTTGAGTGTACGCGCAACGACATGGAGACAGGCGTGGAAGCAGAAGCAAAAAGCAGGTCCGGCGACACTCCGCGGCTCGAACTGCGTAACGCGAGCAAGTCGTTCGGGCGCGTGCGCGCGCTCATCGACGGCAGCCTGAGCCTCATGCCCGGCGAGGTGCACGCGCTGCTCGGCGAAAACGGCGCGGGCAAGTCGACGCTCGTGAAGATCCTCGCGGGCGTGTATCAGCCCGATGGCGGCGCAATGCGCATCGACGGCGTGGAGCGCGCGTTCGCGACGCCCGCTCAGGCGCGCGACGCCGGTATCGCGGTAATTTATCAGGAGCCCACACTGTTCTTCGATCTGTCGATCGCGGAGAACATCTACATGGGGCGTCAGCCCGTGGATCGCGTGGGCCGCATCGACTACGACACGATGCATCGCGAGGTCGCGGCGCTGCTCCAGTCGCTCGGCGTCGAATTGAAGCCCGAACGGCTCGTGCGCGGACTTTCGATTGCGGACCAGCAGGTGATCGAAATTGCGAAGGCGCTTTCGCTCAACGCGAACGTACTCATCATGGACGAGCCCACGGCCGCGCTCTCGCTGCCCGAGGTCGAGCGGCTCTTTACGATCGCGCGCACGCTGCGCGACCGTGGCGTGGCGATTCTCTTCATCACGCACCGGCTCGAAGAAGTCTTCGCGCTCACGCAGCACGTGACCATCATGCGCGACGGCGCCAAGGTGTTCGACGCGCCCACGGCCACGCTCAAGACCCAGGACATCGTCGCGAAGATGGTGGGACGCGACCTTGCGACGTTCTATCCCAAGGCGGACGTGCAACCGGGCGAAGTGATGCTGCGCGTGCGCGGCCTCACGCGCCGCGGCGTCTTCAAGGACATTTCGTTCGACGTGCGCGCGGGCGAGATCGTCGCGCTCGCGGGGCTCGTGGGCGCGGGGCGCAGCGAAGTGGCGCGCGCGATATTCGGCATCGATCCGACCGACGCGGGGCAGGTGCAGATCGCGGGCAAGCCGCTGGCCTCCGGCATGCCCGCTGCCGCCGTGAAGGCCGGCCTCGCGCTCGTGCCCGAGGACCGGCGTCAGCAAGGTCTCGCGCTCGAACTGAGCATTGCGCGCAACGCCTCGCTCACGGTGCTCGGGCGGCTCGTGCGCTTCGGCCTCATCTCCACGGGGCGCGAAGCGGAGCTGGCCGGGCAATGGGGCAAGCGTCTGCGTCTGAAGGCGAGCGATCTGAACGCGCCGGTGGGCACGCTCTCCGGCGGCAACCAGCAGAAGGTGGTGCTCGGCAAGTGGCTCGCCACCGGGCCGAAGGTGCTCATCATCGACGAACCGACGCGCGGCATCGACGTGGGTGCGAAGGCCGAAGTCTACGGCGCGCTCGCGGAACTCGTGAAAGCGGGCATGGCCGTGCTGATGATTTCTAGCGAACTGCCCGAGGTGATCGGCATGGCCGACCGCGTGCTCGTCATGCACGAAGGCCGCATCACGGCCGATATCGCACGTGCCGACGCCAACGAAGAGCGCATCATGAGCGCCGCGCTCGGCGAAACCAACATTCATCTGGGGCACGCCGCATGATGCGCCATTCCACTTCTCCTCATCCCCTGCACGGCGGCGAGCCGCGCCCGCAGCGGCGCAACGCGGGTGCTTTGGCCGAAGCGCTGGCGCGCAGCCGCGAGACCACGCTGTTCGTGGTGCTGCTGCTGATCGTGGGCGGTACGGCGCTCGCCCGGCCGCAATTCCTCAACCTGCAGAATCTGCGCGACGTGCTGCTCAACGTCTCCATCGTGAGCTTGCTCACGGCGGGCATGACGATCGTGATCCTGATGCGCCATATCGATCTCTCGATCGGCTCGACGGTCGGCATCAGCGCCTATGGCGTGGGCAGTCTCTACGTCGCGTTCCCGCACATGCCTGTGCTCGTGGCGCTGGTCGCGGGGCTCGCCATCGGACTCGTGGCTGGCTCGATCAACGCGCTGCTCGTGGCCGTGGGGCGCGTGCCGTCGCTCGTCGCGACGCTCTCCACGCTCTACATCTTCCGCGGCGCCGATTACGCGTGGGTGCATGGCGGCCAGATCAACGCCACGAGCCTGCCCGACGCGTTTTCGCGGCTCGCCACGGGCTCGGTGCTCGGCGTTCCGGTGCTGGCGCTCATCGCGATCGTGCTGCTTGCTGCGCTCTCCGTGTATCTGAAGCAGTTCCGGCCGGGCCGCGAATACTACGCGATCGGCTCGAACCCGGAAGCGGCGCGCCTTGCCGGTATCAACGTGGAGCGCCGCGTCGCGACGGGCTTCTTGATCAGCGGCGCGATAGCGGGCCTGGCCGGCGCGCTGTGGCTCGCCCGCTTCGGCACCGTGGACGCGAGCACCGCCAAGGGCATCGAGCTGCAGGTGGTGGCGGCCGCCGTGGTCGGCAGCGTGGCGATCACGGGCGGCGTGGGCACGATACTCGGCGCGACGCTCGGCGCGCTCGTGCTGGGCGTGATCAGCATCGCGCTCGTGGTGCTGCACGTCTCGCCGTTCTGGGAGCAGGCGATCCAGGGCGCGCTGATCGTGGCCGCCATCGCCGCCGATACGTTGCTCGCCCGCTCCGTGGCAAAACGCATGATGAGGAAACGCGACCATGGCTAAGAACGCCCCGAAACCCGACGCCGCGCTGCTCACTCGCAAGCCCGGCTTGCCGCTCAGTTGGGAAGCGCTGCTCGTCGTCATTCTCATTGCATCGCTGGTGGTGGGGCGCGTGCTCTCGCCGGTTTTTCTCACGGGGGCGAACATCAGCAACGTGCTCGCGGACCTCACCGAAGTCGCGCTCATGGCCTTGCCGATGACGCTCATCATCGTCGCCGCCGAAATCGATCTTTCGGTGGCCTCGGTGCTCGGCGCCTCGAGCGCCTTGCTGGGTGTGCTCTGGCACATGGGCTTGCCGATGCCGGTCGCCATGGCGCTCGTGCTCGTGGCAGGCGGCCTCGCGGGTCTCTTCAACGGGCTCGTGATCGTGAAGCTCAATCTGCCTTCGCTCGCCGTGACGATCGGCACGCTCGCGCTCTTTCGCGGGCTGGCCTACGTGTTGCTCGGCGATCAGGCGATTGCCGACTTCCCGCCGGGTTATACGCTCTTTGGCATGAGCAACCTGGGCAGCACGTTTATCCCGTTGCCGTTCCTGATCGTCGCGGCGTGCGCGATCGTGTTCACGGTATGGCTTCAGGCCACGGCGTTCGGCCGCAGCCTCTTCGCGATCGGTGCGAACACCACGGCCGCGTCGTTCTCGGGCATCGACGTGCCGAAGATCAAGCTGCGCCTCTTCGTGCTGTCGGGCGTGATGAGCGCGCTCGCGGGCATCGTCTATACGCTGCGGTTCACGAGCGCACGCGGCGACAACGGCGAGGGCTTCGAGCTTTCGGTGATCGCGGCGGTGCTGTTCGGCGGCGTGAGCATTTTCGGCGGGCGCGGGTCGATGTACGGCGTGCTGCTCTCGCTGCTGATCGTCGGTGTACTGAAGAATGCGCTCACGCTCGTCGATGTGTCGAGCGAAACGCTCACGATCGTGACCGGGGCGCTGCTGCTGGCTTCGGTGCTGATCCCGAATCTCGCTGCGCGCTGGCGCACGATGCGTGACCGGCGCGCACTGGCGCGGGCGGCATGAACGAGGTGTGAAGAAGGGCAAGGAAGTCAAGAGGCAGTCAATCAGCCGGACGCGTCCGGTACCCATCGAGGAGACGATTCATGAGAAAGCCAGTACGTCACGTGTGCACGGCCCTGCTGTGCGCGATGCTAGTGGGAGGCGGTGTCGCGGCGCATGCGGCCGGCATCAAGGAAGGGTTGAAGATCGCGTTCGTGCCCAAGCAGATCAACAACCCCTACGAGGTGATCGCCGATAACGGCGGTCTGGACGCGATCAAGGAGTTCAAGGGCGAGGGCAAGGCAGTGGGTCCTTCGGACGCGGGCGCGTCCTCGCAGGTCTCGTACATCAATACGCTGACCACGCAGCACCAGGACGCGATCGTCATCGCGGCCAACGATGCGAATGCGCTCGTGCCGTATTTGAAGCGCGCGATGGATCAAGGCATCAAGGTCGTGACTTTCGACTCGGACACGGCGCCCGAAGGGCGGCAGATCTTCGTGAACCAGGCGAACGCGGAGAGCATTGGCCGCGGCCAGATCCAGCTCGTTTCGAAGCTGATGGGCGGCGAAGGCGAGTTCGCGATTCTCTCGGCCACGCCTAACGCGACGAACCAGAATACCTGGATCAAGTGGATGCAGGAAGAGCTGAAGAAGCCCGAGTATTCGAAGATGAAGCTCGTGAAGATCGCCTACGGCAACGACGACGACCAGAAGTCCTTCGTTGAGACGCAAGGCTTGCTGCAGGCGTATCCGAACCTGAAGGCGATCGTTGCGCCCACCTCGGTCGGCATCGCCGCGGCGGCGCGCTATATCTCTTCGTCGCCGAGCAAGGGCAAGGTGGTGGTGACGGGCCTCGGCACGCCTAACCAGATGCGTGCGTTCGTGAAGAACGGCACCGTGAAGGCGTTCCAGCTTTGGGATCCGGGTGCACTCGGCTACCTCGCCGCGTATGCGGCCGCCAATCTTGCTTCGGGCACCATCACGGGCAAGGAAGGCGAGTCGTTTGAAGCGGGCAAGCTCGGCAAGCGCACGATCGGCAAGAGCGGGGAAGTGATTCTCGGGCCGCCCACGACGTTCGATGCTTCGAATATCGATAACTTCAACTTCTGATTTACGTTGCTGGTTTGATTGACGTGGAGTGCTAAACGACCCGGCTTGCCGGGTCGTTTTCCCGGGTCGTTTGCTATTGGCCGTTCGTATCGGGCTTCGGGCTCACGCGCGGGGGCAGGGGCTGAGGCTCGGCCGCCATCCCCTCCACCGGATACAGATTGAGAAATGACCTCGCCTCGTCCATCGAACGGCTCGCCAGCCAGCTCTCATACTCGGAAGGCGGCACGATCACCACGGATCGTTTCTCGTCCCCGGGCTTGTGGAAACGCTTCATGAGCGGATGATCGCTCGCATTGACGGTGAGCATCGTGAACGAGTACGCCTTGCCGGCCTCGCCTTCGTCCCACTCGCGCCATAAACCGGCAATGGCGAATGGCGCGCCGTCGGCGAGACCAATGCGCCAGCGCACCGCCTTGCCGGTCTCGTAGCTCGGCTCGAAAAACGCCTCCACTGGAATCAGGCACAGCTGTAGCTTCTTCCATGCGCCGCTGAAGCTGCGCCTCTCGCCCACCGATTCGGCGCGCGCGTTCATCGTGTCGAACACCTTCACGCCGGGCGCAATCTGTTTGCGCGGCACCATGCCGAACGTCGCGAGCAGGGCTTCGCGCGCATCGGGAGTCCCGGGCAGATCGTCCGTCGGGCTCGCCCGGCGGATGACCGGCGCGGCATAGTCCTTGAAGATCTCGTCGCGCCACGGGTCGTCAGGCGGCAGGACGCCGTAATGCCTGAAGAGGTAGTCACGGCGTGCGGCGGCGTAGTTCGTGCACATGGTCGTCTCCGTCCCGTCCTTCAGAATCATTCTGACATGTGATAGGCTGTATAAATATACAGTGTTTTTGGGGCGGAAAATGGGACGGGATCATCGTCACTTCCCTCCGCTCACGGCGGCGGAACTGGCTGAAATCTACGACCGGAATCCCTTGCCCGTCGTATTGCGGTTGCTATGGGAAATCCACCGGTTGCGCTCCACCATCAGCCGGGCGAACCAGATCCGGCTCACGATCGGCACGCGCGTCGGCAAGGCGAATACGCCTGCGGGCATGTGGGAGCGTTTCGAGCAGGAACTCGACGCGGAGCCGTGTTTGACCGATCCGCTCACGGCGCGTCAAAAGGGTTTGTTGCATGAGGGCGAGCCCGAAGGGCGGCTGCGGCGCAGGCGGCGCAACGGCGATTGATCGTTGGCCTGCGCAGCCGGCTTGGTGAGATAGAGGGTGCGCTCGAAAATGCGGCGTGCGGGGTTTCGTCTCCCATCATGTGGGTTCCCGCAAGGTCGCCAACCATTCGTATGGCACGCTGAAATTTGGCTGTAAGTGGTCCTTGTTAGAGTCTACGAAAGCAGTTGTCTTTCGTGGCAGTCAACACAAGAGCGACTTCTCATGGCTATTGTCCGCGCGTGCTGGTTCGTTCTGGCGCTGCTTCTCAGTGCTCCCGTCTGGGCCTACCAGACGCGTGTCGTTTCGATCCCTAGCGCCGCGATGCAGCGCTCGTTCGACGCGACCGTCGTCTTGCCCGACGACTACGCGCGTGGCAACCACGCCTCGCGCTTCCCGGTGATCTACGTGCTGCACGGTTCGGGCGGCAGTTATGCCGACTGGACCTCGAACACCCGCATCGGCAAGCTCGCCGACCGCTATCACGTCGTGCTCGTGATGCCGGACGGCGGTCACGAGAGCTGGTATATCGACAGCCCGTTCGATCGGAGCAGTCGTTACGAAACGTATGTGGGCAGCGAGGTCGTGTCGTATATCGACACGCATTTCCGCACGATCGCGATGCGCGAGGCGCGGGCGATCACGGGTTTGAGCATGGGCGGATTCGGCGCGCTGCGTATTGCGCTGGACCGGCAGGAGACGTTCGGTGCGGCCGGCAGCATTAGCGGCGCTGTCGATCCGCGCAACTGCGAAGACGAGCCCGGCATCGATCACGTATTCGGCGACCCCGCGCGACACGCGTCGTTCTGGAACAACAATGCGATCGTGGATAGCGCGCAGGACTTCGCACACGCCCATATCGCGCTCACGATCGACTGCGGCGTGAGCGACTTTTTCGTACAGTCGAACCGCACGCTGCATGAAAAGCTCGTCGAACTAGGCGTGCCTCACGATTACGCGGAACGTCCAGGCGGCCACACGTGGTCCTATTGGTCGAACTCGATCCGCTACCAGGTGCTCTTCTTCGCCACGGCGTTCCAGCGCGCCGGCTGGCATCCGCAAGTGGCGTAACGCACCACGAAGCGCGCGCTTGTCCGGTGCGCGCTTGTTTGCCAGCACCCTTCCGGGGCGATTCCGTCACATCATTCCCCTCGGACACCTGCCCGATGCCGGGCACCGCGCTTGCTGCAGTGGATTCTGCAGGGGCGGGCGCGTAGATCCGTCCTGCTCAACCAGATGCCGGGCATCAGGCGACCGCACGCGGCGCCGGGGCGCGGCGACCACCCTTGAGCCGGGTTGCACCGGATGCAGGAGGACGTCATGCTTCAATACGCTGTCATTTTCTTCATCATCGCGATCATCGCGGCCGTGTTCGGTTTTGGCGGCATTGCGGCGGGTGCGGCATCGATCGCCAAGATCCTGTTCTTCATCTTCCTCGTGATTTTCCTCGTCACGTTGGTGCTTGGCGTCGTAAGAAGGGGCTAATAGCGAGCCACGCTAGTGGCAGTCGAATCGCAGCCCGCCCAGGCGGGCTGCATTTTTGTATTCGACGGATGCCTTCGTGTCATTCGTATTGCGAATTAAACAGCCAGGCTTGCAGCCGGAGGCATCACGCGATCGTATCCACCACGCCGCCATCCACACGCAAGGCCGCGCCCGTGGTCGCGGAAGCCTCTTTTGAGCATGCGTAGACGATCATGTTCGCCACTTCCTCCACGCTCGCCGCGCGCCGGATGATGGAAGAGGCGCGATGCGTCTGCACGAACTGCGCGGCGACTTCCTCGACGGTCTTGCCCGAAGCGGCCACTTCGTCCTTGAGCATGTGCGTCACGCCATCGGAAAGGGTGGGGCCCGGCAGCACCGAATTGACCGTGACGCCTGTGCCCGCAAGGCGCTTGGCGAGGCCGCGTGCGAGTGAGAGTTGCGCGGTTTTCGTCATGCCATAGTGGATCATGTCGGCGGGAATGTTCAATCCCGATTCCGACGAGATGAACACGATGCGCCCCCAGCCGCGCTTGACCATTGCATTCGCATAGGCGCGCGAGAGCCGTACGCCCGACATCACGTTCGTTTCGAAGAAGCGGAGCCACTCGGCATCGGGAATCTCGAAGAAGTCCTGCTGCTGAAACACGCCGAGATTGTTCACGAGGATGTCCACCTGCGGATGCGCCTTCACGAGCGCGTCGCATCCCTGGGCACTGGAAAGATCGCCGACGAAGCCCTGCACCCGCGCGCCGGGCGCAGCGGTACGCAGCGCCGCCTCGGCTTCGCGCACGTTTTCGGTGTGACGGCTGCTGACGATCACGTCGGCGCCCGCGAGCGCGAGGCCCTTGGCCGCGGCAAGGCCGATGCCCGCAGCCGAGCCGGTGACGAGCGCGAGTTTTCCAGTCAGATCGATTTTCATGCGGGCTCCTTGAGGGGGAAGGCTGGCCGCGCTTTCCAACGCGCGTTGAATGCGTATCGAACGTCCTGGACGCAACGTCGCGCGCGGCCATCGTGAAGGGAACGGGCAGTGTACTGCGTGCGCGCTTCGGATGCGTTCTCAGGCGCCTCACGCACCCATCGCCGGATCGCTCACGCTGTCCCTGCCGGTTTCTACCCGGCCCGCGAAGCGCCTTAGCACGCCGTTCTCCGCGGTCAGCGTGAAGTCGTACCAGCCGCCCGAATCCGCGAGCGCCCAGTTCGACTGCACCTGTTCGCCGGCGCGCAACGCGTAAGTCCAGGGCCCGTCGCTGCGGTAGGCATTGGCCGCCACGCTCACGTTCGAAGCTGCGCTCGCGCGATTCGCGATGCTCAGCTCGAGTGCATTGCTCGCGGCGTCGTAGCGCACGCGCACTTCGGGATTGGGGCCATGCGCGGCCGCGCGCACATTGCCCTCGAAGGCGCGATGGAAACCGTTCGGGCCAAGCACCCACAGGTGGTAGCCGCCGTCGTCAGCGGCGCTGGGCGTCCACGTGTCGCGCAGTGTCTTGCCGGCTTCGACGGTGTAGCGGCGGGGCGACCTGTCGAGATGAAGCGTGTCGTACACGTGGAAGACGGCGCCGGCGTTGCCTTCGTTGCCGAACGCCAGTTGAACCTTGTGATGACGCCCGTCGACGCTCGCATCCACGTTGAGGCGGTACGGCAGCGCGCGCGAGGGCCGCGCGCGGCGCGCCTGCTGCGGCATGGCTTGCGTGCCAGGCTGCGGCACCGGCACGGGCTTGAGCGCGTTCTGCTGCTTGTTGAGCGCATCGGCGTCGGCCTTCGTGGGTGCCGAAAACGCCTGCACGGGCTTTTCATTCGGCGTGCTGAAGTTGAACGCCGAGGTGAAATCGCCGAATACCGCGCGCCGCCACGGGCTGATATTCGGTTCGCGCACGCCGAAGCGCGTTTCGATGAAGCGCAGCACCGACGTGTGATCGAAGACTTCGGAGTTCACATAGCCGCCCGTGCTCCACGGCGAAACGACGATCATCGGCACGCGCGGCCCCGGCCCGAACGGCAAGCCGTCTGGCTTGACCGGCTTGCCGTCGCCGGGAGGGTTCGGCATGGTGAAGTATTCGTGGCGCGTAGTGGCCGTGGATTTGCCTGCGTACTCGCCGTCCTTGATGGGCGAGGGTGGGCAAGGCGGCGGCATGTGATCGAAGAAGCAATCGTTCTCGTCGAAGTTCACGAAGAGCACGGTCTTGCTCCAGATGTCCGGGTTGCGCGTCAGCGCTTCGAGCAGCCGTTGAAGATAGTACGCGCCCTGGCCCGGCGTCGAAACGGCGGGGTGTTCGGAATAGGCTTGCGGCGCGATGATCCAGCTCACCTGAGGCAGCTGGTTTGCCGCAATGTCGTCATTGAGCGCCTGCAGGAAGCCGCCATCGGGCATGGTATTGCCTACCCCTTTATAGAGCGGCTCGCGTGCGTCGAGCGCCTGGGTCCACGGCACGTTGGGCGAGCCATCGATCGCCTCGAGCACCTTGCGATAGTTCGCGAACCCCACAAGCGGATTGTCGGTGTAGTTATCGGGCTGGTTTTCGTACACTTTCCACGTCACGCCTGCGGCCTGCAGGCGTTCCGGATAGGTGGTCCATTTCAGGCCCGTGGACGGCGCGCCGATGTTGTCCCAACCATTGTTGTCGACCACGGCATAAGGCGAGGCCGTAGGGCCGTTGGTGCCGGTGAACAGAAAGAGCCGGTTCGCATTGGTGCCGCCATGCAGCGAGCAGTAGTAGGCATCGCAGATCGTGAAGGCGTTGGCGAGCGCGAAATGAAACGGCAGGTCGGAGGCCTGGAAATAGCCCATCGAGGCGGCGCCCTTGAACTTGGGCCAATGCGTCATGCGGCCGTGGTCCCAGGCCTCGTGGGCGTCGGCCCAATTGTGCGCGCCGCCCGCGAGCAACGCGTTGCCCTTGCGGCTGTCCAGGTAGAACGGCATCAGCGTGCGTGTGCCGTCGCTCTGTTGCCATACATTGGCGCCGTGGGGCAGGGGAATCGTGATGCGGTCCGAGAAGCCGCGCACGCCGAGCAGCGTGCCGAAGTAGTGGTCGAACGCGCGGTTTTCCTGCATGAAGACGACGATATGCTGCACGTCTTCAATCGTTCCGGTTGCGTTGTTGGCAGGAATGGCCAGCGCCCGCTGGATGGCGGGCGAAGCCAGGCTCAGCGTCGCGCCCGCGGCGGCGGCGCGAAGGAAATCACGGCGGTCCATCGAAGTCATGGTGTGTACGCGTTGTTGTCGTTGTGCTCGCGACCATCAGCATGACACGTTGGCGCCGCCGCGGGCGCCCGATGAACGGTTACGGGTGCACGTGCGCGCCCGTCAGAGCTTTACGCCTCCGGCCTCCGGCGGCTCGCGACCCGGCTCGTCCAGCGGCAGGCTCGCGGCGTCGTCGCTCCAGTACGGCTCGCGGCCGAAGTACTGGTGCACGGAGCTGGCCCAGGTACGATCGGCCATCGAGGGCCACTGGCCCTTGTCGAAGCCCGGTGCGTTCTTCACGCGCTCGGAATTGAGCGCGATCACGAAGCATTTGCGTGCCGCGTCGAGCGTGAGGGCATTCCACGGCACCGCGAGCAGCTTGTCGCCAATGCCCAGGAAACCGCCGCTCGACATCACCATGTAGGCAATGCGGCCGCTTTCCACGTCGAGCATGATTTCCTTGACCTTGCCGACTTCGTCGCCGTCCGAACTCATCACGCGGTCGCCGTCCAGCGTACTGGCCGCCATCACTTCGGGGCCGGGGCCACGCGTGTCCGACTGGTCGCGGCCGACGATACGAGCACCGTCGCCGCTGCGCGGCGCCGAACCGATTGGGGTTTGCGAGTAGGTCATGACGTTCTCCTTTCGGTTATCCAGAAGACTGCGGAAGTTGATGGCGCAACCATGCGCCATGGCGATCGTGGTGGCTTGAAGGAAGATTCACTTGCTCTTGCCGCCGCCGTCCAGGCCCGCGCCTTTGCGCCACACTTCCTTGCCTTGCTCGGAGAGCTCGCCGCTGCTGTGGGTGGCGTCTGGCTCGGTGCCGTGCACGGCCATATCGCCGCCCGGCGGCTCTGTGGCGCCCTTCTTCTCGCGCTTGCGTTGCGCCACGCGCTCGTCGTGCGAGCGGCCTGCGTATTCACTCATTTCGACCTCCCTTGAATATGCGCATCGCATCTCGACGCAATGCGGCTAGGGTTCGATCCCATGCCGGCCCGAAATGGACCGGCCACGCCGATTAGGAGCATGGGTCATGCCGTGACGTGCAGGGCGCGGCTATCGATCGAGAACCGGTCAGGAGGCCGAATGAAGGAAGCGGCCGTGAGTGGTCGCGTTGCGCGCCCCGAGCGTCAGTCGCTACAACGACGATGTAAATCGTTCATGCGGTGGACGAGGCTGGAGCGCGTCACGGTGTGGCGAGCCGGTGGAGGATGTCGAGCAGTTGCGAAACCGCGAAGGGCTTACGCAGGAAGCCCACGACGTCGGCGTCGGGGGGCAGGGTGACGAGCGCGGAGACGAGCACGAGCGGCACGCCCGCAAGCTTGCTGCTGCGCCTCATTTCGCGCATGAGGGAGAGACCGTCCATGCGCGGCATCATGCAGTCGGAGATCACGACATCGGGAGGGTCGGCGAGTGCGCTTTGCAGGGCATCCGAACCGTCTGCGGCAGTTCTGACGCGATAACCTTCCTGCCCGACCAGTTCTTTGAGCGCATCGAGCGCGTTTGTGTCGTCGTCGACTAGTAATACGGTAGCCATACGTCTCTTGCGTGAGCGGCCCGGCCGATCATGGCGGCTGGGCCTTTGTTCTTCGCGATCGCGTCGCCGCGGGCCGAGGGTATCCGGCGGCCGTCCCGCAGCGCGCAATTTCTGTTCCTGCGGCGTGCAGGAACGATCCTCGCCCGGCATCGTTGCCGCTTCGGTCGTCATCTTCGCGTCGCCGCGCCCCGTTGGGCGGTCGAGCCGCGCGCGCCCAGTTGCGCCGCGACGATGAGTGCCGAGACTTCGGGAAAGCTGCCGAACGCCTCGTCCGGCAAGCGGCGCAAAGCGTCGATCACGTCGCGCGGCGCGCCGCTGCGCTCGGCGTTTTCGATCAGCGTGGCGGGGTGCGCGGGCCAGGTGACGCGTTCGAGAGCATGCAGCACACGATCGCTCAGCGCCTCTGCATTCGAACGCGCCTCGTCTGGGGTGTCAGCTCGTGTGGCCTCGCAAGCGGAAGCAGGCTTCATCGGCTCCTCCTTCGAAGATCTTGACGGCTCGCGCAGTTGCCGTTCCCGGCGCCTTGACCGGCGCGCGCCCCATTTACAGGCAGGGAAAGGACGTGACCGCGCGCACGTCCTGTCGGGCAATCTGGCGGCCGTTCAGGCGGGAAGCTTGTCGGCGAGCACTTCGGCGCGGCGGATCTGCGGCGGCGCGGCCAGCAGTTCGCCCGCGCGCGCCATCAATGCCGCGGCCACCTGGCCGTTCAGATGCGCGTTGCGGCCGGCTTCGTCGTCGAATGCATCGAAGATCGCAAACGTCGTGGCGTCGAAGCGCACGCCGAACCAGGCTGGCGTGCCGGGCTCCGCATCGACCAGCGGTTTCGCGCTCGCGAGAAATGCCGCGAGGTCCTCTTCCTTGCCGGGCTGCGCGTGCAGCTCGACGTACAACGCATGCTGGGTCATGACATGGCTCCTGTTACGTCGTGGCGACTCAGGCATGGTCGCGGTCCTGCGGGGCGTTCGTCAAGCGGCGGGAGGGGGCGGCGAGCTTTTCCCGCCTGCCGTGCGAAGATTACGATTCGTAGTCCAAATAGAGTCGCGTGGCTTCGCCGTTTTGTCTGACCACGCCGGGTCACCGCCGCGCGACGGCTGACCAGCCATGCGGTCTTGAATCTCCCCGTTTCATGCGGCCTTCTACGCGTCGCTCGGCTGGCTCTCACTGCGTTGCCCCCCGCCCGAGCGCCCCGTGTACAGCTACCGGTTCGTGACCCTGGCGGCCTGGCTGGGCGCGTTCGCTCACGCGCCGCGCCTTTCTCGCCCAGGCGAACGCATCGCTCGATGAATTGCGCGTGTTGACGCTCTCCGTTCGCCGCAGCGCCGACGCTCACGCCCGCGACTCCGGCGAAGAGCCCCACGACGGACTGACGGTCAGCGCCGGCGTCGATGAACTGCAAGCGCAAGACTCGCTCGCCGCCTTGATGGCGCGCGCCGACGCCGCGCTCTATGTCGCCAGGTCACGCGGGCGCGA
Source organism: Paraburkholderia sp. BR10141 (assembly GCF_056155635.1). Classification (NCBI taxonomy): domain Bacteria; kingdom Pseudomonadati; phylum Pseudomonadota; class Betaproteobacteria; order Burkholderiales; family Burkholderiaceae; genus Paraburkholderia; species Paraburkholderia sp. BR10141. The sequence goes on from NZ_JBMIQH010000013.1 coordinate 116,094, forward strand.
CCGCGTCGTGGCCATCTGACGATTCCGTCGGTCCCCTTCGCGCGATCTATGCGTGATGAATCAACGCTCGCGTCCTCTCGCGGCGCGACGGGCAATCCTTGTCGAAACTCCATGCGCTACGCATAGTTGCGCACTGCGAAAGCTTAACAGCGCTGTTTTTAAACGATAATTATCAATGGCGCGACCGACGTTGCGTGCAGCGTGAAGGCGCTTTCGCTGCATGACGTATAGGGTCCAGGTGGCCTGCGTGGCGCGCCTCAAAAATTTTCGGGCGGGCGTTTCTTCCCTTGTAACCAGTGGCGATCACGCGAAGCGGGATTCGTGCGGATATGAAGGCGCCTGCTCCCGGCGCCCCGCGCCCGCATTGGTTTTCTCTCAAGCGCGCTCTGGCGCCGCCGGCCGTGACCACTCCCCGCCGCGCGCCGCGACTCACGCGCTCGCCAGTCATTGCATCACCCACATTCATAAGTCCGCTGCCGGAATGCGCACGTCAGGCCTCATCGCGCGTGTCGTTTCGTTGCGGACACATTACGGGCCTGCCTTTCGGAATCCTTCCTGACCAGACAAGTCGCCTCCGGGGCCGGCCTTTAACCACAAGGAGCCTGAGATGAAAGTTGGCAGCAACTGGCGTAACGCACATAACAACGACGCGGCATTGCCCGCATTCCTCGCAGCACGTGTCGATCGCTACTACACCGAGCGCGTGCAGGAAAGCTGGGCCGGGGGCCACATTATGAAGGGCCGTGTTGCCGATGCTGATGCCTTGCACCTCTCGAGTAATGATTACCTTTCGATTGCGCGCCACCCAGAGATTCTTGATGCAATGTGCATGAGCATCCGCAAGGAGGGCAACGGGCTTCTGATGTCGGGTGTCTTCCTCCACGGCGACGACTGCCCGCAACTCGCGCTCGAAGACCGCTTCGCGTCATACATGGGGGCTGAAGCGAGCGTGCTGTGCCAGTCGGGTTTTGCCGCGAATACGGGGCTGATCCAGTCGATCGCCAATGCGCAGACGCCGGTGTACGTCGACATGATGGCGCATATGTCGCTGTGGGAAGGCATCCGCAGCGCCGGCGCGCGCGCGATCAGTTTCTTCCACAACGATGTCGATCACCTCGAGCAGCGCATCCAGCGCTACGGGGCCGGGATCGTGATCGTCGATTCGGTGTACAGCACGAACGGCAGCGTGGCGCCGCTCACGGCGATCGCCGAAGTGTGCGCCGAGCACGAATGCGTGCTGGTCGTCGACGAGTCGCATTCGCTCGGCACGCACGGCCCGCACGGTGCGGGCATGGTGGCCGAACTCGGGCTGATCGACCGCGTGCATTTCCGTACCGCGAGTCTTGCGAAGGCGTTTGCCGGCCGTGCGGGCATCATCAGCTGTTCGCGGCGCTTCCAGGAGTATTTCAAGTGCGAGGCGCTGCCCGCCATTTTCAGCTCGACGCTGCTGCCGCATGAAACGGCGGGTCTCGCTGCGACGCTCGACGTGATCGAGCGCGAAGACTGGCGGCGCACGCGCGTCGCGGCCAACGCGCGTTACGTGCGCTCACGGCTTGCCGATCTCGGCTACAACCTGAACGGCAGCGAAACGCAGATCATCGCGCTGGAAGCCGGGCCTGAGCCGCAGACGATCATCCTGCGCGACGCGCTCGAAGCACGCGGCATTTTTGGTTCGGTGTTCTGTGCACCTGCCACAGCGCAGAACCGCTCGCTCGTGCGGCTCTCGCTCAATGCGGCGCTGTGCGAGGAGGAACTGGAGCGGCTCGTCGAAGTGTGCGCGGAAATTCGCGACGAGGTGCAGATGTGGAACTGGCCGTCCACGCGCCGCAACGAACGCAATGCGGGTCGTGCGCGCGTGCGTCTGCCGCAGGCTGTGGTGAACATGCCGATGGTGGCTGTGGCGGCCTGAGCCGTGCGCGATTGAGGCAGCGTGGAGCGAGACAGCGGTAGCGTGGGGTGCGCCCGATTATCAGGGCGAGTCCCACGCCGCCTGGATCTCGCGGTCCAACTGGTCGAGATGCCGGTCGTAGGGCAGCACGTTGTCGAGCGCGAGCCCCGCCGGCTTCTTCACCAGGGCGTAGAGATAGCGGCGGTCGCCGTGAAACTCCGATGCGGGGTGCATATACGGCTGCCATTCGATGCACTGCGACGGGTAATAGCCTTCCGTGCGCCAGAAATACGGCAGGCTGCGACGGCTGTCGAGCTCCGCGAGAAAGCTGATGGGCGCACCTTGTTCGACGGCGATTTCGCGCACGCCGCGCAGCGATTCGTCGGTGTGAATGACGAGCAGGTATGCGGTGCCGACACCGTCGAACATCAGGAGTCCGTGCGGTTGATACGAGAGATAGTGCTCGACGATGCCCAGTGAATCGGCAATGCCCTTCACGTGCGCGGCGAGCGCATGATCCTTGAGGAATGCATATTCGGATACGGCGAGCGCGTCGAGCACCGTGCTGCAGCAGCGGTCGAAATACGCGCGCTGCATATCGTCGATCGCCTGGTTCAGCGTTTCCACCGCGTCGACTTCATGCTTGCGGATGAAGCGGTCGATCAGCCCTTCGTTGAAGCTCTTTACGGCCACGTGCTCGTCGGCTTTGCCGGTCAGCACGATTTTCCTGATCGACGGGTCGGTAATGCGCCGGCAAAACTCCATGCCGTTGAGTTCTGGCATGTCGTAATCGACCACCACGACCGAAACCGACTCGAAGCGCGAGGCGTTATGTACGAGACTACGTATCGCATCGACGCGCATGGCGATGACCTGGTGCGCATCGTTTTCTTCAGTACGGTCCAGATAGGGGCTGAAGATAGGCTCCGCCGCGCGGTCACGCGGCGTACGGCCATTGAGGAATTTCAGCGCCTCAGAGGGCGAACTGAACAGGCGGAAGGCCAGGTCGGGGTCGAGTTGCAGGCTCAGGTTCGAAAGGAACGCGGCGCTGTCGTCGACGAAGGCGACGGTGGTCGGATAGGAGAACGGCTGAATGGCTTTCGTCATGGCGCAGGGAATGTCAAAACGAACTCGGTGTATTCGCCTTTTACGGAAGAGCAGGTGATCGCTCCACCCATCGCTTGCATGACATCGCGGCAGAATGCCAGCCCGATTCCTGCTCCGAGCGTCACGTCATCGGTGGCGGTTGTCGAAGTATAAAAGCGCGTGAAGATGTGCGGCAATACCTCAGGGGAAATACCGGTGCCCGTATCGCTGAAAATTAAACGATTGGCCCTTTGCCCTGATTCAAGACGAATCGAAATCTGCGCGCGGTCGATGCTGCCCATATGCCTGAAGGCATTTTTGAGCAGATTGAAGAGCACGTGAACGGTAAGCATCTCAGATCCGTGGAATTCGAAATCGGGGCGCAGATTGCAGATTACCCGACGCCGGTCGCCTTCGCGAAACGGAAAACGCGCGAGTGCGGTTTCGACGCAATGTACGATCGAACACATCGTTGCGTTTTGCATGTTGCCGCCCGTGAAGCGCGCCGTGGCGAGCAGCATGTCGATGATCGCGTTCGAATGCAGTGCTTCCTGTTCGATGCGGCCTGCCACGCCTTGCAGGGAATGCAGATGCGCCACGCGTATTTTTGGCACGGGCAAGCGGCTGCGCTGGGCGAGTTGATAGGTGTCGAGCAGCGCGGGCAAATAGCGCATGAGGCCAGCGGCGCCCACGCGTATCGCCACGAGCGGCGTGCGCAGTTCGTGCGCCACGCTGCCCGCCGTGGCCAGCATGGCGCGCTCCTGTTCGATCTGAATGCGGTCCTGATCGTAATTGGCCACCGCACCGATTGCCACCGCGAACGAAAAGATCGCCAGATGGGTGAAATAGTTCGGCCCGAGCACGATGGGGTAGGTGGTGAGGCAGTAGGCCACCACCGCGAGGCTGATGCCCACGAGGAACTGCAGCACGAGCATGAGCCAGTCGAGCAGCAGCACCATCACGAACGCCGCGATCAGCGCGCTTTCCACCCACACTTCGTTGCCGTTGTTCTTGAGCAGCATGAACGTGAAGAAGAACGGCAGTGCGTAGAGCGTGCAGAAGTACCAGTACCACGGCAGCAGCTTTTTCAGCGCGGCGGGCCAGCGCTCGAACGCCAGGATCGGTATGAACAGAAACGAGCCGATCAGGCGCAGCGTGAGATTTTCATACGGCTGAGGAAAGAGGTCTTTCCAGACGTAGTAGTAAAGCGGGAAGCCCACGCTCGCCACCACGGCGAGCGGGCGCATGCGGCGCTTCACGTATTGCAGGTTGCGCAGCGCGGGCGCGAAGGCGCGCACGAAGCGCGGGCGCATCGACGCCCAGGCTCGCCTCAGTCTCACCGAGGTTCTTGAAACGTTCATCAGAATGGAATCGCTCATCGTTCTGGCCGGCGCGCGTGTTCCGGCCGGTCTTCTTGCGTCTCGCTTTTTTTGGTGCCCCGTTTTGCTATGGGTTTCGCGTGGTCGGACCCCGTCTCCACCGTGCAAAGAAAGACAATATCACCAAAGGATTGCAGCGATGAGGCGGGTTTGGCCCTTAGTTTGGCCTTCGATGGGCTGAGGTACCGCGTTGGCGGGGGAGCGTTATGCGCGGTGCATCGATTTGACCCTGCCTGGAGGCATTCGGCGCGCGCTGGAGGGTGTTGCGGGGACGCTGAGTTGTTTTCAGGCCGCGGGCTTGCGCTGTGCCCAAATGAATGGCTCGATGACGTCGTCCAGCGGCTGCGGCGCATCGCGATGGGGAGAATGGCCGCCCTGCGCGAGCGCGTGGACGCGCGCGTGGGGCACGGCCGGGCCAATCGCTTCGACTTGCGCCATGGTGCCGTAGTGGTCGTCGAGCGCCTGCACGGCGAGTAGCGGCGCGCGAATCGACGCCAGTTCGCCGACGATGTTCCAGGAACGGAAGGCGGGATCGAGCCAGATATCGTTCCAGCCGTAGAACGCGGAATCGACGTCGTCGTGATAGCGCGCGAGCTTTTCGCGCAGGCGGGTCGTTTCGTACGCAACCTTCGCCTCGCCGATGCTGTCGACCGAAATGTCTTCGACGAACACGTGCGGCGCAATCGCCACTGCACCCGCGAGTGCTTCGGGGAAAGCGGCGGCGTAGAGCAGGGCGATGGAGGCGCCGTCGCTATGACCGATCAGCCACATGCGTTTGCGTTCGCCAGCGCTTACGCCGAGTGCGTCGAGCACCGCAGGTAGAACATCGCGCGCCTGCGCCGACATGAAATCGACCGGCCATTTGACGCCTTGCGCGCGCGGTGTGGAACGGCCGTAACCCGGACGCGAATAAACGAGCCCGCGCATGCCGAGGCGTTCGCAAAGCGCGGTGGGCCAGTCTTTCCACATTGCGATCGAGCCGAGACCCTCGTGCAGGAACACGGCGAGCGGCACATCGCTGGCGGCCGTGCCGATCCAGCGATATTCGATGCGCAGTGCATCGCGCGTGGACGTGGCGGGCAGATCGGCGAATTCGCTTTCGTTCATGGCGTTTGTCACTGTCACGACTGAAACTGCTGACGCAACCGGAAACGCTGGATCTTACCGGTGGCCGTCTTGGGCAGATCGTCGACGAACAGGATGTCGCGCGGATACTTGTGCGGCGCGAGCCGTGTTTTCACGAACGCCTTCAACTGCTCGGCCAACGCGTCGTGCGAAGTTTCCATGGCCGTTTGCTTGAGGACGACGAACGCGCAGGTTTTCACGAGGCCGCCCTGATCGACGCCGATCACGGCCGCTTCGAGCACGGCGTCGTGCTGCATGAGCACCATCTCCACTTCGATGGGCGAGACATACTGGCCGCTCACCTTGAGCATGTCGTCGCTGCGGCCCGCATAGACATAGGCGCCGCCCGGCAGGCGCCGGTACTTGTCGCCGCTCCTCACCCAGTCGCCGAGGAAGGTCGCGCGCGACTTCTCGCGATTGCACCAGTACATCACGGCCGCGCTCGGCCCGCGGATGAAGAGGTCGCCGATCTCGCCGTCGGGCACGAGCGCGCCGCTCTCGTCGCGCAGTTCGATCTCGTAGCCGGGCACGGGGCGCCCCGTGGTGCCGTATTCGACCGCGCCTGGCCGGTTCGAGAGGAAGATGTGCAGCATTTCCGTGGAGCCGAGGCCGTCGAGAATGTCGCTGCCGAAATGTTCCCTGAAGCGCTCGCCCAGTTCGCGCGGCAGCGCTTCGCCTGCGGACGTGCACACGCGCAGCGCGACGTCGGCGCGTGCCGGGAGGTTCGGCGCGGCCATCATGCTCGCGTAAAGCGTGGGCACGCCGTAGAACACCGTGGGCCGATGCTGCACGAGGCGTGCGAATACGGCGTTGGCAGTGGGGCGTTCGGCCATCAGGATCGTGGTCGCGCCTACCGAGAGCGGAAACGAAAGGCCGTTGCCGAGGCCATAGGCGAAGAACAGTTTGGCCGCCGAAAACACGATGTCGTTTTCGCGTATGCCGAGAATGGGCTTCGCGTAAGTCTCGACGGTCCAGTAGAGATTGGCATGCGTATGCACCGTGCCTTTGGGCTTGCCTGTCGATCCCGACGAGTAGAGCCAGAAGGCGATGTCGTCACAACCCGTTTGCGCGGCGCGCGCGGCGGGCTCGGCGCGTGCGATCAGATCGGCGAGAACATGTTCGGGTTCATGCGGAAGCGACTGTGAAGCGCGCGGAGAAGCAGGCGGCGAAACGATTAACTGGCAGTCCTCACATTGTGCTTCGGCCAGCGCGGCGCTCACGGCGGGCAGCACCGCGCCCGAGGCGATCACCACGCGCGCGCGGCTGTGCGTGAGCATATACACATAGTCGGCCGGCGTGAGCAGCGTGTTGACGACTACCGGCACGATACCCGCATAGAGCGCGCCGAGAAACGCAGTGGGCAACTCGACGGTATCGAGCATCACGAGCAGAACGCGCTCTTCCGCGTGGACGCCCAGCGCGCGCATGGCGGCCGCAAAGCGGCGGGCCTGCATTTCGAGTTCGCCGTAGCTCAGCGTGAGCGTGTCGTCGATATAAGCGGTCTTCGCGGCGCGCGCGGCGTTGAGCGCGAACAGATGCGTGGCGAAGTTGAATTGCGCGGGCGGCGGCACGGCCGTGGCGTGTTCCTGCGATGCTGCTGGGATTGTCACGGTGTTGTCTCCGCTCAGTCTGATTCGATCGGATTTGTCGTCGATCAACCTTTTCGCGGAAAATTAGCCGTTAGTAAAATGCATGTCAAGCACTATAGTACATAAACACGGATTCAGGGATTCCCTAAGATGAAGCAAACTTACATTGCGGAGCTGCCAGCCGAAGCCGCCGACGACGCCTCGCGCGGCGAGCGCACCGAACGCGATCCGTTCCTGACCGCCATGGGCGAGCGCGTACGCATGCTGCGCGCGCGGCGCGGCATGACGCGCAAGACGCTGGCGGCGGAAACCGGGCTTTCGGAGCGGCATCTGGCGAATCTGGAGTCCGGGGTAGGGAATGCCTCCGTGCTGGTGTTGCGGCAGATCGCGACCACGCTGAACTGCCCGCTCGCCGAGGTGATCGGCGACGTCACGACATCCTCTGCGGAATGGCTCCTGATCCGCGAGTTGCTGCAGGGGCGCGATCCGGCCGCCTTGCAGCGCGCGCGCGTGGCGCTCGCGGAGATGTTCTCGCACACGAGCGCCGACCCGCACCGCAACGAGCGCATCGCGCTCATCGGGCTGCGCGGCGCGGGCAAGTCTACGCTCGGGCGCATGCTCGCGCAGGAGCTGAAGGTGCAGTTCGTCGAGCTGACGCGGGTGATCGAGCAGCTGGCGGGCTGTCCGCCTTCGGAAATCCATTCACTCTATGGCGCGAGCGCTTATCGTCGCTACGAGCACCGGGCGCTGGAGGCCGTGATCGCGGAACACCCACGCGCCGTGATCGCCTCGCCGGGCGGCCTCGTTTCCGAGCCCGCCACGTTCAACGTGCTGCTCGCGCATTGCTTCACGGTCTGGCTGCAGGCCGCGCCCGAAGAGCACATGCGCCGCGTCGTGGCGCAGGGCGACCTGCGGCCCATGTCGGGCAACTCGGGCAACAGCGAGGCGATGGACGACCTCAAGCGCATCCTGGCTGGCCGCAGCGAACTGTATGGCCGCGCCGACATGACCTTCGACACCAGCGAAAAGACGCTCGCCGACGCTTACCTGCAACTGCGTGACCGGCTCGCCGCCCGGCTGGCCGCGGAGGCGCCCCGCATCGAATGAGTGGCGGGCGCGGACCGCGGCATCGCGGGTTTACCCCGTGCATGCACTAAAATGCACTAATGTGCTTTACATGAGCATTCCATTGCACTATCGTTCATTGAAACGATGTGTAGACAGGAGACGCTCATGGCCGCAGCCGAAACCGCCGTCGCCCCGCAGCGGGTCGATTACCGCACCGATCCCTCGCAGTACCGGCACTGGAAGCTCACGTTCAATGGCGCGGTGGCGACGCTCGGAATCGACATCGCCGAAGACGGCGGCATTCGCGACGGCTACAAGCTGAAGCTGAACTCGTACGACCTCGGCGTCGATATCGAACTGCACGATGCACTTCAGCGCATTCGCTTCGAGCATCCGGAAGTGCGCACGGTCGTGCTGACCAGCCTGAAGGACCGCGTGTTCTGCTCCGGCGCCAACATCTTCATGCTCGGCCTCTCCACTCACGCCTGGAAGGTCAACTTCTGCAAGTTCACCAACGAAACGCGCAACGGCATGGAAGATTCGTCGCGCCATTCGGGCCTGAAGTTCATCGCGGCGGTGAACGGCGCGTGTGCCGGCGGCGGCTACGAACTCGCGCTCGCCTGCGACGAGATCATGCTCGTGGACGACCGCTCGTCGTCGGTGGCGCTGCCGGAAGTACCGCTGCTCGGCGTGCTGCCGGGCACGGGCGGCCTCACGCGCCTCACCGACAAGCGCAAGGTGCGCCACGACCGCGCCGATATCTTCTGCACGGTGGTGGAAGGCATTCGCGGCGAGCGCGCGAAAGCCTGGCGTCTCGTGGACGACGTCGTGAAGCCGAACCAGTTCGGTCAGGCCGTGCAGGCGCGCGCGCTCGAACTGGCCGCCGCGAGCGATCGTCCCGCAGACGCGCGGGGCATCGCGCTCGCGCGCATCGAACGCGTGCAGCACGACGGCGGCCTGAGCTATGCCACTGTCGATGTCACGATCGACCGCGCGAAGCGCACCGCGACGTTCACGGCGAAAGCGCCCGCCGCGGCACCTGTTTCGGATATCGAATCAATCGTCGCCGCCGGTGCATCGTGGTGGCCGCTGCAGTTCGCGCGCGAGCTGGACGACGCGATTCTCTCCATGCGCACCAACGAACTCGACATCGGCACGTGGATTCTCAAGACCGCAGGCGACGCGCGCATCGTGCTTGCCGCCGACGCCGCGCTGCTCGCTCACCGCGACCACTGGTTCGTGCGCGAGACCATCGGCATGCTGCGCCGCACGCTCGCACGCATCGATGTCTCTTCGCGTTCGCTGTTCGCGCTGATCGAGCCGGGCTCGTGCTTCGCCGGCACCTTCGCCGAATTCGCGTTCGCCGCGGACCGCACGTACATGGCCGCGCTGCCCGCGAACGAAGACGAAGCACCGGCCATCACGCTCTCGGAAGCGAATTTCGGCCTCTACCCGATGGTCACGCATCAATCGCGCCTCGCGCGGCGCTTCTATGAGGAAACCGAACCACTCGATGCCGTGCGCGCGAAGATCGGCGAAGCGGTCAAGCCGGTCGAGGCGGAGCGCCTGGGCCTCGTGACGGCCTCGCCCGACGACATCGACTGGCCCGACGAAATCCGCCTCGCACTGGAAGAGCGCGCGGTCATGTCGCCCGACGCGCTCACGGGCCTGGAGGCGAATCTGCGCTTCAACGGGCCGGAGACCATGGAAACGCGCATCTTCGGGCGGCTCTCCGCGTGGCAGAACTGGATCTTCAACCGGCCCAACGCCGTGGGCGAGAAAGGCGCGCTCAAGGTGTACGGCAAGGGTAGCAAGGCGCAGTTCGACGTCGCCCGCGTCTGATCTCCGACTCCGCCAAGGCGTTTGCCACAAGGAACCGCAATGTCCACGATCAACTCTACGATTAACTACGGCGAAAAGATCCCGAACAACGTCAACCTCGCCGACGACCGCGCGCTGCAGCGCGCGCTCGAGCAGTGGCAGCCGAACTTCCTCTCGTGGTGGGGCGACATGGGGCCAGACGGCTCGCACGGCTACGACGTGTATCTGCGCACGGCGGTGAGCGTCGACGCGGGCGGCTGGGCGCACTTCGATCACGTGAAGATGCCTGACTATCGCTGGGGCATCTTCCTCACGCCGGGCGATGCGGACCGCAAGATCCATTTCGGCGCACACAAGGGCGAGGCCGCGTGGCAGGACGTGCCGGGCGAACACCGCGCGAACCTGCGCCGCATCATCGTCACGCAGGGCGACACGGAGCCCGCCTCGGTCGAGCAGCAGCGCCATCTCGGCCTCACTGCGCCCTCCATGTACGACCTGCGCAACCTGTTCCAGGTGAACGTGGAGGAAGGCCGGCACCTGTGGGCGATGGTGTATCTGCTGCATCGCTACTTCGGCCGCGATGGACGTGAGGAAGCGGAAGCATTACTGGAGCGCCGCTCGGGAGACGACGACAACCCACGCATTCTCGGCGCGTTCAACGAGAAGACGCCCGACTGGCTGGCGTTCTTCATGTTCACGTACTTCACCGACCGCGACGGCAAGTTCCAGCTTTCGGCGCTGTCCGAATCCGGCTTCGATCCGCTCGCGCGTACGACGAAATTCATGCTGACCGAAGAGGCGCATCACATGTTCGTCGGCGAATCGGGCATCTCGCGCGTCGTGCAACGCACCGCGCAGGTCATGAACGAGCTGAAGACCGACGACGTGAACCGCTTGCGCGCCGCGGGCGTGATCGACCTCGAAACGATCCAGCGTTACCTGAACTTCCACTACTCGGTGACGATCGACCTGTTCGGCGCCGATCACTCGTCGAATGCCGCGACCTTCTATAGCTCGGGCCTGAAGGGTCGCTACGAAGAGACCAAACGCGACGACGACCATCAGCTCGAAGGCCAGCAATACCGTTTGCTCGACGTGCAGGACGGCAAGCTCGTGGAGCGCGAGGTGCCGATGCTCAACGCCATGAACGAAGTGCTGCGCGACGACTACATCAAGGACTCGATTGCGGGCGTGAACCGCTGGAACAAGGTGCTGGAAAAGGCTGGCATCGATGTTCGTCTCACTGTGCCGCACAAGGCGTTCAACCGCCAGATCGGCACGTTCGCGGGCGTGCGCGTGTCGCCGGACGGCCGCGTGATCGGCGAGACCGAATGGGCCGCGAACGAAGCGAAATGGCTGCCCACGGCGGAAGACCGCGCCTATGTGGCCTCGCTCATGGGCCGCGTGATCGAGCCAGGCAAGTTCGCCAACTGGATCGCGCCGCCGCCCATGGGCATCAACCGGCAGCCCGTCGATTTCGAATACGTGCGCTTTAACTGAGGGGAGCGGCGGCGCGCAGCCACGTGTTCGCGCGCCGCGGTGGGAGACAATCATGAACGGTCCGCTACCCGTGGGAATTATCAGGCAACACCTGATCGATCCTGAAATCTGCATACGCTGCAATACGTGCGAGGAAACGTGCCCTGTTGACGCGATCACGCACGACGGCACCAACTATGTGGTGAAGGCCGATGTCTGCAACGCCTGCATGGCGTGCGTGCCGCCGTGCCCGACCGGCGCGATCGACAACTGGCGCAACGTGCTCAAGACCGAGACGTACACCATCGACGAGCAGTACACGTGGGACGAACTGCCCGCGCACAATGCATCGGTGGGCGCGCCGGTCGAAACGGAGGAATCGAGCGGTGTGGCCGGCGAGGCGCAAGCGGCGCCGAATGCCGCCGATGCGCCCGTGGGCGGCTCCGACATGCTGCGTGGCTCGACCGTGCCGCCGTGGTCGGCGGCGCGCCCCTATGTCCAGCTCTACACGCACAAGGCGCCGACCACGGCGACCGTGGTCGGCAACTATCGCCTCACCGACGACGCCACTGAAAGCGATATCCATCACATCGTGCTCGACTTCGGCACCATGCCGTTCCCGGTGCTGGAAGGCCAGTCCATCGGCATTCTGCCGCCGGGCGCGACCCTGGAAGGCCGAGCCCATCACGCGCGCCAGTACTCGATTGCGAGCCCACGCGACGGCGAGCGCCCCGGCTACAACAACGTTTCGCTCACGGTGAAGCGTGTGACGCGCGATCACAGCGGCAACGCAACCGATGGCGTGTGCTCGAACTATCTCTGCGATCTGAAGAAGGGCGACGTGGTGACCGTGATCGGGCCGTTCGGCAATACCTTCCTGATGCCGAACCATCCGAACTCGCATCTGCTGATGATCTGCACGGGCACCGGCTCCGCGCCCATGCGCGCGATGACCGAATATCGCCGCCGCCGCAGGCTCAAGGGCGCGACCGGCAAGCTCATGCTTTTTTTCGGCGCACGCACGCAGCAGGAATTGCCTTACTTCGGACCGCTGATGAACCTGCCGAAGGATTTCATCGACACGAACCTCGCCTTCTCACGTACGCCGGGCCAGCCGCGGCGCTATGTGCAGGACGTCATGCGCGAGCGCGCCGTGGACGTCGCGCAACTGCTCAAGGACGGCAACACACACGTCTATGTTTGCGGATTGAAGGGCATGGAAGATGGCGTGCTGCAGGCGCTCCAGGAAATCGCCGAAAAACACGGAATGGGCTGGGAGGCGTTGTGGGATCGACTCAAGCGGGAAGGGCGGCTGCATCTCGAGACGTATTGAAACGTCCGCTGCAATGAAGCGAGGCCTGATTCGAAACACATGAGAGGCCCCCGATAGTTTAAGCACGATCGTGCGAAAAGCGTTACGATGGCGCATCGCTCAGGCGTGGACAGTTGCGAACCGACGCGCGCCGCAGATGGAGACTGCCTCGATGAACCTCGTTGCCGAAATGCCCGCCGGCCTGACCGGCGTCGAACAATTGCAGCACTTGCTGCACGGGAGCCGTGGCCCGGCCATCGGCGAAACGCTCGGCTTCAGGCTGGTCGAAGTCGAGGAGGGCCGCGTCGTGTTCGAGGGCACGCCCGGGCTGCACGTGTACAACCCCATCGGCACGGTGCACGGCGGTTATGCGGCCACGCTGCTCGATTCCGCGTGCGGGTGCGCGGCGCATTCGCGGCTCAACGCGAGTCAGGGCTACACCACGCTAGAGCTAAAGGTCGCGTACCACCGCCCCATGACTGCCGACACCGGCACCGTGCGCGCGGAAGGGCGCGTGCTCAGCATCGGCCGCCGCGCGGCCTTCACGGAGGCCAGCATCACGGATGCACAGGGCAAGCTTTACGCGTCCGCCACCTCCACCTTGCTCGTGTTCGACCGCTGACTCAACGAGACCGGAGCGAACTAGATCGCCGCGCGCGCCTTGTCCTCGATGAGCCGCACGAGCGTTTGCAGCATCCGGTTCGCAGGCGTGGGCACGCCCAGCGCCGTGCCGCGCTGCACGACATAGCCGTTGAGGTGATCGATCTCGCTGAGCTTGCCGCGCGCGAGATCCTGCGCCGTGGACGAGTATTGGCCCGGCATGGTCTGCGCGATGCGCGTCACGGCGCTGTCCATGTCCGGCGGCAGCGTCACGCCGTCTGCCTGCGCGACGGCCATGCATTCACCGACGATGTCGCGCATCGTCTCGCTCACGCCCGCACCCTTCACGAGACGTCCATAAGGCAATTGCGTGATCGCCGAAAGCGCGTTGTACGCGCAGTTCACGATCAGCTTCGCCCAGAGCGCACCGCGTACATTAGGTGAGATTTCCGTGGGCACGCCTGCGTCGATGAGCGTGCGCGCAACGGCGTCGCTCGCGCGCGAAGGCTCGATCACCAGCTCGCCGCGGCCGTGATGGCGTACGTGGCCGGGCCCCGCCATCTCCGTGGCGACGTAGACCACGGCGGCCGCCACGTCCTGCGGGATCACCGTGCGCAGGCGCTCGGCATTATCGGCGCCGTTCTGCAGCGTGAGCACGAGCGTGCCGGCGCCCAGATGCGGTTTGATCGCGGCGCCTGCGCTTTCGGTATCGGTCGACTTCACGCAGAACAGCACGAGGTCCGCGCCCGCGACGGCGGCGGCTTCGGTGCTGGCCGAGAGATGCGGCGCGCCGATGCGCTCGTCGAACTGCTGCGCTTCGAGGCGCAGCCCGTCGCGCGTAATGGCCTCGACGTGCTGGGGCCGGCCGATCAAGACCACATCGTGTCGCGCGCGAGCGAGCATGCCGCCGTAAAAGCAGCCTACTGCGCCTGCGCCCATGACGGCGACTTTCATTTGCGTCTCTCCTGTGTGGCGTGCTTCGTTGCCTGAAATGTTCCGCGGCGTGCCGGTGCGCTTCAGCGCAGCTCGAAGCCGAGCGCGTTGAGCGCGTCGCGCAGGCGGTCGCGGCCGTGCAGCGACTCGCGGCTGCGCCAGCGCGCGAGCGATCGCACGGTCCAGCCTGCCGCGCTCAATCCCTGGGCGGTCTGGAAGCCGCCCATGACTTCGTCGTAGCGGGCAATCGCGGCCGCTTGCGACGGCGCGTCGTATTGCTCGCGATGGAGCACGACCTCCTGCGGCAAGCGCGGCTTCACATCCGCAGGGCGCGTTTCGTCGGGATAGCCCACGCACATGCCGAATACGGGGAGCACGCGCGGCGGCAGACCCAGTTCCGCGGCAACCTGCTCAGGCTGATTGCGGATGCCGCCGATATACACGGCGCTCATGCCGAGCGATTCGAGCGCGACCACGGCGTTTTGCGCGGCGAGCGCCGCGTCGATCATGCCGACGACCAGCGTCTCCATGTAGTGCAGACCTTCGACGCTCGCCCCGCTGCGCGCGCCGGCCGCTTCGAGACGCGAGAGGTCCGCGAGCCACACGAGAAAGAGCGGTGCTGCGCGAACGTGCGACTGGCCGCCCGCCAAGTCGGCGAGGCGCGCACGGCGTTCGGGGTTTTCGATGGCAACCACGCTCCACGTTTGCAGGTTCGACGAAGTCGATGCCGATTGCGCCGCGGCGATCAGCGTTTCGAGCGTGCCGTCGGGCAACGGACGGTCCGCGTAGTTGCGCACCGAGCGGTGCGCGAGCAGGGTGTCGAGCGTATCGTTCCAGGCCGGCAGCGGCGCGGACCACGGCGTGCCATAGCGCGCTTCGAGGGCGCGTACAGCATCGGCGAAATCGGCAGCGGGTCGTGCGGGCGTGGTGACGGTGGACATCGGGTTTCTTCTCCGGCAACTGACAGTGGATTCTTGGCGCTGAAATTCGGGGCACCAGGCGCCGTATGGTACATGGCCCGCGCGATCCGCGCAGGCGTTCATCGGCGCGGGCCCACGGACCCACGGGCGCGCCAGCAGAGTTCGTGCGTGACCGGTATCATCAGAGGCTGCGCATGCGTTCGAAAGCGACCTGCTTCGTGCGGCGCCATCTTCCGCTTCCCCCTGTCTTCGGCAGCCCTGTCTGCCCCTTCTTCCGAGGCCTTCCCATGTCCGTTGATTCCCCGAATGCGTCGCCGGTCTGGTTCGTGACCGGCTGTTCGACCGGCTTTGGCCGCGAGCTCGCCCGCGCCGTGCTCGCGCGCGGCTGGCGTTGCGTGGCGACCGCGCGCAACAAGGCGTCGCTCGACGATCTCGCGCCCGAGGCCGGCGATCGCCTGCTGCCCGTCTCGCTCGATGTGACCGACGCCGCGCAAATCGACGCCGCCGTCGCGGCCGCGCAACAGCAGTTCGGCGCGATCGACGTGCTCGTCAACAACGCGGGCTACGGCTATCAGAGTTCGATCGAGGAGGGCGAGGAACGAGAGATCCGCGCACAGTTCGATGCCAACGCATTCGGCCTGTTCGCGCTCACGCGCGCGGCGCTGCCTGGCATGCGTGCGCGCCGCAAGGGCCACGTCATCAACATTACGTCGGTGGCGGGGCTCGCGGGCTTTCCGGGTTCTGGCTACTATGCTGCCTCGAAGCACGCCGTGGAGGGATTCTCCGATTCGCTGCTGTCCGAAGTTGCCCCGCTCGGCATCAAGGTGACCTGCGTGGAGCCGGGGCCGTTTCGCACGGACTGGGCAGGCCGCTCGCTCGTGCAAACGGCGAGCCGTATCGACGACTACGCCGAAACGGCGGGCGCGCGTATGCAGCGCACGGCGCAAGGCAGCGGGCATCAGCCGGGCGATCCCGTGCGCGCGGCGCAGGCGATGATCCGCATCACCGAAACCGAAAAGCCGCCGCGGCATCTCGTGCTGGGCGCATTCGGCGTGGATGCAGTGGCGAATCGCTTGCGCGCGGCGCTGGCCGATATCGAGGCATGGCGCGAGGTGAGCCTCGGCACGGACTATCCGGCGGGGAGTTGAGCCGGCGGCTCACGCCGTTGCGATCAGCAATGTGCCCGTTGCCACGAGCGCGCCGCGCCAGAGCCAGTCGAAGTTGATCCAGCCTCGCCGCAGCACGCCGAGACCGAGATACTCGTAGGCGAGCAGCGCGATGACGGCCGTGGTGGCGAGCGTCGTGGCGGTATGCAGCGCGGTGAACGCGAACGACAGCGCAAGCGGGTTCGCAAGGCCCGCTGCGCCGGCCGCTCCACCGCACAGCGGCAGCATGGCGGGCATCAGCATGAGCCCCGCGCCGTGCAACGTGGCCATCAACGCAGACCACGCCGCAAGCCCGGCAAAGCCCACGGTCATCCCCACGCGCACGCGGTGCCGGTGCCCGTACGCGTACTGCCACGCGGCCCACGCGATCAGCAGCGCGCCCAGGCACGCGTGCAGCGCCGCGCCGGGCAGATGCGCGCCGAGCGCCGCGGTGGAACTCGTGAACAGCAGAATGGACGCGGCGTGACCGAGCGCGATGGGCGGCAAGGCGAGCAGCAGCGCCGTGCGGCTCCCGCGCTGAAGCCCGAGCGCGGTCGCGAAGAGCCAGCCCATCGCCGGATTCACGCCGTGAAAGACGCCGCTGCCCACCACGGCTGCCCAGGCGCCCCAGTGCGCGCCGAAGACCTCCTCCATATCGTGCTCCGCGCTTATGGGTAGCAGTACGAATCGGATGAGCAGTCGCCGCCTTCGAGCCGGATCTGGTGCGGCCGGTGCGACTTCGGCCATTCGACGAAGAAGCGCTCGTCGAATTCGAGGCCGCCTTCGGGTGCGGCGTCCAGCTTCACCATCCAGCCGTCGATGCCTTCGGGATAGAACTGCGCGTCGATCGCGCCATAAAGCGAGTTGCTGAAATAGACGCGCCGGCCGTCGCGGCTCACTTCGACCATTTGCGGGCCGCCGTTCAGCGCGCGCTCGGGCGCAAACGGATGCGCCGCGCGCGCGGCGATGCCGCCGATGCGCACGCAACCCGTCAGGCGCGCATTCTCAGGGTCCGACACATCGTATTGGCGCAAATCGCCCGTTCCCCAGCACGCCGCGTAGAGGAAGCGGTCGTCGAGCGAGAGCGCGATATCGGTGACGAGCGGCGGCACCGCGGCAAATCCCTTGAGCATGGGCGGCAGATGCTCGGGATCGGCCGGCTCGGCCGGAATTTCGATGATCTTGCGTGCGGCCCACTGGTCGCCGTCGAGATACCACTGCCAGATCGAGGCCGAGAGGTCCTTCAGGCTGATCACGGAGTTCACGAAACCGTAGGGGCGCGTGGGATTGTGCGCGGGGCGCAGCTCGAACACGAGCTGGTTTTCCGCGCCGAAGTCGAGCACCTGCTTGTGCTGGCGCGTATGCAGATCCCAGAAGTGCAGGCGATGGCCATACTGGCCGCCGAGCAGGACCTCGGGCACGAGGCCGTTTTCGAAAGTCGCGGGCAGTCCCCACTCGCTCGTCACGAGCGTGTCGTAGCCGAGGTGCCACCAGCCGTCGTAGGCGAGCTGTTGCGGGCCGCGGTCGATCTCCCACTGGCCGAGAATATCGAAGCTCTCGTGGTCCATCAGGAAGACGCCGCCGGGCGCCTCGCCTTGCGCGTTCGCAAGCGACGTCACATAAATGCCATCCGGCCCGCAATGCACGGTGTGCGGGCGCGTGTAGCCCGCGCGCTGCGCGACGCTCTCGGGCTCGTGCACGCGCGCGATATGCGGGCGGCGCGCGTCAGGCTTGGTGTCGACAATATGAATGCGCGACGAGCGCAGACCGGGCACGATGAGATAGCGGCGCTCGGTATGCGCGTGGGGGGCGTTGGGGCACAGGCACGAACTGCAGGCATTCCAGCCGAAATGGTGGAGCTCGTCGCCGACGTTGGGCATTGCCAGCCGATGCACGATGCGCCCGAAATCCGGCGAGCGGGGGTCCAGATCGACCACGTCGAGCGAATCGGGCACGCTGCGCGTGGGGTCGAAGCTGGCGACGTATGCCAGTGTCTCCGCTGGGGCTTCGCCTGCCATGCGCGCAGACGGGTAGAAGGTCGGGTCCGGTTGCCACGTCGCCATTGCTGCCCCCTCATCGAAGATTCGGAAGAGCCCCTATCATGCATCAGAGTGGCACAGTGCGTTGCATACGTGTTCCATATTCCATCCGGATAGAAGCTTATGCATTGGAGCAGTGAAAACCGATTAGGTGCGCTGCGGGAATAGTAAATTCGCTTTTGCAGCATTTATTCGCGACGCCAACGTTCCTAGACTTGTACTCAACGGATGCAGACAAGCCGCTGCGCCGATTTCAAGTTACTGGAGGTTAGTCATGAGAACGCTCATCAAGGCCGTTGCGATCGCTGCGGTGCTTGCAGTGCCGGCCATTTCATTTGCACAGTCGCAAGGCACCAATGGTCCTGTGACGCGTGCGCAGGTGCGTAGTGAGCTGAAGCAGCTCGAAGCCGCGGGTTATCGTCCCTCGGTGAACGACCTGTATTACCCCGCGGATCTGCAACAAGCCCAGGCGCGAGTGAACGCACAAAACGGTGGGGCCGTTGCGCAGGCAACCGGCTATGGCCCGGCCACCAGCGGCTCGTCGGAAAGCGGTGCACGTACCGACGGCGCGGTTAGCAGCTATTCGCCGCCGGTATATAACGCGCACTGAGTTTTACGGCGGCAGGAAGCCGATTCATACCGCATGAAGATATTCAGCCCGCGACGGCACGAAAGCGCCGTCGCGGGCTGATTCATTTGCTGCCTGCTTACACGGCGCACATATCGGCCGCTTTTCGTTTTAGTCGTGCGGCGCCCCACGCTCGCCAATCCACTTGCGTGTCGACTCGAGGATCTCATTCGATAGCACGGGCTCGTCGCACAGCCGCGCAAGCACGACTGCGCCCACCATCGCGGCCCAGCCGCCGATCGCCGCCTGGCGCGCCGCTGCGCCGCCGGCGCCGTTCATGCCCCCGCTCAGGCGCTCGATTTGACGCTCCAGACCGGCCGCCATGACGGCGCGCGCTTCCGGCGTTTGCCGCGCGGTCTCGGCTGCGAGCGCCGCGGTCGGGCAGCCGTCCGCCACGTTGTCGCGATGTTCGGCACTGAGGTAGCGCGCCGCATAGCGCACCAGATCGGAATCGCCGCCTTCGCCCTGGGCAAAGACGTGGGCGAGCGTTTGCGCGATCAACTCGTCCTTCGATTTGAAATAGCCATAGAAGCCGCCGTGCGTCAGACCGGCGGCGCTCATCACGTCCGCGACGGTGACCGCATCGTAGCCGTGCTCGCGAAAAAGGCGGCCGGCGGCTTGCAGGATCTGCTGGCGATTCATTTCTACCTGTTCGCGACTGACCCTCATTGTTCTCTCCGCTCTCCATCATTCGACGCTTGACATTATATATGATGGTCATCATGATTCTGTTTACATGACGCTCATCATGAAAACAGAATTCCCAAGGAGAAGTTTCGATGTCTGCTAAACCTGCTGTCTTGATCACTGGCGCGTCCACGGGTATCGGCGCCGTCTACGCCGACCGTTTCGCAAAGCGCGGTCATGACCTCGTGCTGGTGGCGCGCGATCGCGCCCGCATGGAAGACCTCGCTGCGCGCCTGCGCGAGCGCGATGGTGTGAACGTGGATGTCGTTCGCGCCGATCTGGCCTCGCACTCGGATCTTGCGCTGTTGGAGACGCGCCTTGCCGATGACGCACGCATCGGTGTGCTCATCAATAACGCGGGTGCGAGCCTGCCGGGCACGTTCGTCGAGCAGGGCCCGGACGCCGTGGCCGGCCTCATTGGTCTGAACGTCACGGCGGTTGCGCGCCTCGCCGCGGCAGTCGCGCCGCGTTTCGCGCGCGAAGGCAAGGGGGCGATCGTGAATGTCGGCTCCGTCATTGGCCTCGCACCCGAGTTTCGCTCGAGCGTGTACGGCGCAACGAAGGCGTTCGTGCTGTATTTCTCGCAGTCGTTGAATCTGGAACTCGGCGGCAAGGGCGTGTACGTGCAAGCCGTCGTGCCGGGCGCCACGCGCACCGAAATCTGGGAGCGCTCGGGCAAGGACGTGAATGCGCTGCCGGCCGTGATGGAAGTGGACGACCTCGTCGACGCGGCGCTCGTGGGCTTCGACCGGCGCGAGACGGTGACGATCCCGCCTCTGCCCGACGCGCAGCAGTGGGACGACTACGAAGCGGCGCGATCCGCAATGTTCGCGAACTTCGGGCAGTCGCAGCCGGCGGCGCGGTATCGCGAAGCCATGTAGTCCGATGTATTGCGGGCGGCCAGCGACCGCCCGCGTTGCATGGCGAGCCGCGAGGCGCGGCCGCCGTCACAGCGCACCTTCGCTCCCACTCTCACCGGCTCGCGTCCGCAAGCCCGGCCAGCCTCTTCCCAGCAGTCCTCGCTTCGCCTTAACCCGTTCGCAAAATCAGCGGTTTCCGATATCGCGAGTGCCCGATTCGCGCAATGCTGCGCGCGAGGCTCCCGCGTGAGCGCGTGGCCGGCCATTCCCGGCGCGCGGGCGCGCGGCGCCCTGTACCATTCACCGCACGCCGCCCGGCAATGGCCACGCGGCGCGCGCGCAAACGAGGACCGGTCGATGCAACGAATAACACGAACAACTGGCGGGTGGTGGACGTTGGCGCTTGCCCTGGTGCTGGGCTTATGCATGGCGTGGGCGTGGCGCGCCTACGCGGCGCGCGCGGTGAGCGTATCGCCGCAGGGCACCGTGGCGCAGGTGCGCCAGGTGGTGGTGAAGTTCGATGAGGCCATGGTGGCGTTCGGCGCGCCCGATGCAAAGGACCCCGCGCGCCTGCAATGCAGCAATGCGGCGGCCAGCGCGGGCCAGGGTCGGTGGATCGACGGGAAAACGTGGGCTTATGATTTCGCGGCCGACCTGCCGCCCGATGTGCAATGCAGCGTGACGCTAGTCGACGCGCTCAAATCGCAGGCGGGCAACGTCGTGACGGGCGTGCGCCGCTTCACGTTCTCCACGGGCGGCCCCTTCCCGCTGAGCTTGCGTCCCTATGGCGGCGAAATAGAGGAAAACCAGGCTTTCGTGCTGAAGCTCAATGGCCCCGCCACGCCGGCTTCCGTGCGCGAACACGTGTGGTGCGAGTCGGGCGGACTCGGCAACCGCATTCCGGTGCAGCCTGTCGATGCGTCCACGCGCGCGGCGCTGCTCAAGCATTTCCGGCTCGAAAAGGACAGCGCGAGCGTGCTCACGCTCACGTGCCAGCAAACGCTGCCCTCCAGCGCGAAGATGCAGCTCGTGTACGGCAAGGGCGTGCTCGGACCGAACGGCACGCCCAACGACGTCGAGCGCCGCTTCGATTTCACGGTGCGCGAGCCGTTCACCGCGAGCATGAGTTGCGAGCGCGAGAATGCGAAGGCGCCATGCACGCCGCTGCGGCCTCTGCGCATCGACCTGAGCGCGCCGATTGCGCGCGCCGACGCGCAGAAGTTCCGTCTGCAAGGCCCGAAGGGGGAAGTCGCGCCGGCTTTCCGCCCCGATGACAAGAACAACGAGGTCGGCTCGATCTCGTTCTCCGCGCCTTTGCCCGAGCGCGCGACGCTTACGATCACCGCACCCGCCGGGCTCAAGGACGTAAGCGGCCGTGCGCTCGCGAACGCCGATCTTTTCCCGCTGCATACGGCGACCGCGCCAATGCCGCCGCTCGCGAAATTCCCGTCCTCGACCTTCGGCATCATCGAGCGCTACGCGGAGCCCGGCACGCCGCCGCTCGTGCCGGTCACGCTGCGCAACGTAGAAGCCGACCTGCACGTGCAGGGGCTCAACGCGGGCGAGGCGAAGTTCGCGAAGCTCGCGGTGCAGTCCGATACCGACATGCGCCGCTGGATGCGCCTCGTCGACCAGTTCGACAATTTCGGCATGAGCGAGACGTCGATCGACAAGCAGATGCCGGGGCTGCTCGCGCGCGCGAAGTCGCCCGTGGTGATTCCGCGCACGACGGGCGAGGGTGACGACGACGCGAAGGAGCGCATCATCGACGTGCGCTCGCTCTCACTGCTCGATGGCCAGCCAGGCGTAGAGACGCTCACGCTGCCCAAAGCCGATCCCAAGGCGTTGCGGCCGTTCGAAGTGGTGGGCATTCCCGTGCCGAAGCCGGGCTTCTACGTGATCGAACTCGCTTCGCCTTCGCTCGGCGCCTCCTTGCTCGGCAAGCCGGCGCCCATGTACGTGCGCACGACCGTGCTCGTCACCAACCTGGGTGTGCACTTCAAGCAAGGCCGCGAGAATAGCGTGGTGTGGGTCACGTCGCTCGACAAGGGCGAACCGGTAGCCGGCGCCGAGGTACACGTATCGGATTGCAACGGCGAGATGCTCGCCACGGGAAAGACGGATTCCCATGGACTCCTGACGATAGACGGACCGCTCTCGAATCGTCGCGACTGCGGCGAAAACAGCTTTAGCGGACTGTTCGTTTCGGCGCGCATCGACGACCCGAAAACGGGCCCCGACATGGCCTTCGTGCAATCGGACTGGAATCGCGGCATCGAGTCGTGGCGCTTCAACGTGCCGACCGACACGAGCGTGCAGCCCACGGTGCGCGCGCATACCGTGTTTGACCGCACGCTGCTGCGCGCGGGAGAGACGGTGTCGATGAAACACTACATCCGCGCGCAGACGATGCATGGTTTCGCGCTCCCGCAGCAGTACCCCACACGCGTGACGATACGTCATGCCGGCAGCGGGCAGACATGGCATCTGCCACTGAAGTGGGCCGCCGACCATACGGCGGACTCGACCTTCGTGTTGCCGCCCGAAGCGAAGCTCGGCGAATATGACGTCTCGCTCGACGACGGGGACGCGAACGCGAGCACGGCAGGCGACGGCAACGACGAAGCCGACAACAGCGCGGACGCCATGCATATGAGCTACGACAGCGGCAGCTTCCGCGTGGAAGCCTTCCGCTTGCCGGTGCTCAAGGGCACGATCGCCGTGCAGAACGAGAAGACGTCGCCGCTCGTCGCCGCTACGCAGGCGAGCGTGGCGGTGCAGATCGATTATGTGTCGGGCGGCGCGGCTTCGAATCTGCCTGTGCAGGTTTCGGCGCTCGTGAAGGACACCACGCCGTCGTTCGCCAGCACGTACAGCGATTTCAGTTTCGCACCGTATGTGAGCCGGAGCCCGGCCGATAACGCGTCGGAAGACGAGGACAGCGGCCCGCGCGAGGACAACGAGGTCGCGAAGCTCGTGGCCGACAAGGAGCCGCTCACGCTCGACCGCAACGGTGCGGGCACGCTCGTGCTGAAGAACCTGCCGGCCGTGGACGCGCCCAAGCGCCTCGCGCTCGAAGCGACCTTCGCGGACCCGAACGGCGAAGTGCAGACCATCAGCGGCGCGGCCACGCTCTGGCCCGCTGCCGTGGTGGCGGGCATCAAGTCGGGGCATTGGGTCTCCGTGGGCAGGACCGTGCCGGTCACCGCACTCGCGCTCGATCTGCAGGGCAAGCCGCACGCGGGCGTGAAGCTCGAGGTGCGCGGTGTGGCGAAGATCACGACGACTTCGCGCAAGCGCATGGTGGGCGGCTTCTACGCCTACGACAACCACACGGAAACACGCGATCTCGGCACGCTGTGCAGCGGCACGAGCGACGATCACGGCTTGCTCACCTGCGACGCGAAGCTCAAGGAAGCGGGCAATATCCAGCTCGTAGCCACGGCGCGCGACGGCGACGGCCATGCCTCGACGGCCACGACCTCGGTATGGGTCACGCGCGAGGACGAGCTCTGGTTCGGCAGCGAGAACACGGACCGCATCGACGTGTTGCCCGAAAAGACGAGCTACGAGCCCGGCGAGACCGCGCGCTTCCAGGTGCGCATGCCATTCCGCTTTGCGACGGCGCTCGTGGCCGTGGAACGCGAGGGCATCATCGAAACGCACGTGGTGCAACTCGACGGGCGCGATCCGACCGTCGAACTGAAGGTGAGCGACACGTGGGGGCCCAACGTCTACGTTTCGGTGCTCGCGCTGCGCGGGCGTATTCACGAAGTGCCGTGGTATTCGTTCTTCACCTGGGGGTGGAAAGCGCCGCTCGAATGGGCCCGTGCGTTCTGGTACGAAGGGCGCCAGTACGAGGCGCCCACGCCGCTCGTCGATCTTTCGAAGCCGGCTTTCCGCTACGGGCTCGCGCAGATCCGCGTGGGCGACGCGGCGCACCGCCTCGCGGTGAGCGTGACGCCCGACGCGAAACGCTACGCGGTACGCGCGACGTCCCACGTCCAGTTGCGCGTGCAGCTTCCGGGCGGCCAGCCGGTGCCGGCGGGCACGCAGATCGCCGTGGCAGCCGTGGACGAAGCGCTGCTCGAACTCATGCCCAACCGCAGCTGGGATCTGCTCGACGCCATGCTGCAGCAACGCGCCTACGGCGTGGAGACGGCGACGGCGCAAATGGAGATCGTCGGGCGGCGGCACTTCGGGCGCAAGGCGGTGCCGGCGGGCGGCGGCGGCGGGCATGGCGCGACGCGCGAACTCTTCGACACGCTGCTCTACTGGAACCCGCGCGTTACGCTCGATGCGAAGGGCGAGGCGCAAGTGAGTGTGCCGCTGAACGACTCGATCACGCGTTTTCGCATCGTCGCGATTGCGGCGAGCGGGGTGGCGCGTTTCGGCACGGGCAGCGCGACCATCGAGAGCACGCAGGACCTGCAGCTGATCTCGGGCCTGCCGCCACAGGTGCGCGAGGGCGACACCTTCCGCGCGCAGTTCACGCTGCGCAATACGACCGCGCGCGCGATGAAAGTGCTGGTCGCGCCGAACGTACCGCCGCTCGCGCTGGCCGCGCAGACCGTGGAGCTCGCGCCCAATTCGTCGCGTGAGATTGCGTGGACGGTTGCGGTTCCCGACGATCTCGCCGAGGCGGAGCGGCCCGCGCTCGTGTGGAACGTGAGTGCGGCGGAGCAGGGCGGCGCGCATGCGGCGGATGCGGTGAAGCTCGCCCAGCAGGTGAGCGCGGCGATACCCGTGACGGTGCAGCAGGCCACGCTCGCGCAGGTGGACGGTACGCTGTCGATTCCGGTTGCGCCGCCGGCTAACGCGAGCATGACACGTGCAGGCGCGGTGCGTGGCGGCATTGCGGTGTCGCTGCAGCCGAAGCTCGCGGACGGCCTGCCCGGCGTGCGCCGCTGGTTCACGCGCTATCCGTATTCCTGCCTCGAGCAGCAGACGTCGATAGCGATCGGCTTGCGCGACCCCGCGCGCTGGCAGGCGGAGCTTGTGCGCCTGCCGGTGTATCTGGACCGTGACGGCCTCGCGAACTACTTCCCGCCCGCCGACGACAGCGCGAGCCGCGGCAGCACCGCGCTCACCGCGTATCTGCTCACGATAAGCGACGAGGCGTCGAAGCTCGACCCGCGCTTCGCGCTTCCCGATGCCTTGCGCGGCAGGATGGTGGAGGGCCTCACGCGCTTCGTGGAAGGCCGCATCGAGCGCAATTCGTGGGCGCCGCGCCGCGATCTGGATCTGCGCAAGCTCGCCGCCATCGATGCGCTGTCGCGCTACGGCGCGGCGAACGCGCGCCAGTTCGGCTCGATCGAGATTGCGCCGAACCAGTGGCCCACTTCGGCGGTGATCGACTATGCGGAAAGTCTCGCGCGCATGCGCGACGTGCCGGACCGCGCGGAGAAACTGGTGCAGCTCGAGCAGATCCTGCGCGCGCGGCTCACGTGGCAAGGCACGCAGCTGACCTTCTCC
Organism: Paraburkholderia sp. BR10141; assembly: GCF_056155635.1. Lineage (NCBI taxonomy): Bacteria > Pseudomonadati > Pseudomonadota > Betaproteobacteria > Burkholderiales > Burkholderiaceae > Paraburkholderia > Paraburkholderia sp. BR10141. The sequence goes on from NZ_JBMIQH010000013.1 coordinate 142,128, forward strand.
ACGGCCGCCGAAGACGATTTGTGGTGGCTGATGACGGGCACGGAGGTCAACGCGGCGCGCCTCGCGCTGGCCTTTGTCGACAACCCCGCGTGGAAGGAGGAAATGCCGCGGCTCGTGGCGGGCCTGCTCGCGCTGCAACGCAACGGCGCATGGAGCACGACGACGGCGAATGCCTATGGCTCGCTCGCGGTCGAGCGCTTCTCGCGCGTGTTCGAGCACGACCCGGTGACGGGCGCGACGAAGATCCAGCTCGGCGATACGTCGCGCATCGTCGACTGGAACGCGGCGGCTCAATCGGCGGCTCAATCGGCGGCGCAAGCGGCATCGGGCGCCAGCGGGGCCACGGCGGCGACGCGCAACGCGCCCGCGCGCAGCACGCTGCTCGCATGGCCAAAGCAGAACGCGGCCGTGCCTCTCACGTTGACGCATGAAGGAAGCGGCAAGCCATGGGCCACGGTGGAAAGCCTCGCGGCGGTCGCGTTGCGTGCGCCGTTCGCGGCAGGCTATCGCATCACGAAGACCATCACGCCGGTGGACGCCACGGTGAAGGGCGTGCACACGCGCGGCGACGTCGTACGCGTGCGCCTCGACATCGACGCACAAACCGACATGACGTGGGTCGTCGTGAACGACCCTATCCCCGCGGGCGCGACGATCCTCGGCTCGGGGCTCGGGCGCGATTCGGCCGTGGCGACGCAGGGCGAGAAGCAGGACGAGAACGGTCCGTGGCCCGCGTTCATCGAGCGCGGCTTCGACGGTTATCGTGCGTACTACGAGTTTCTGCCCAAGGGCAAGGTGTCGGTGGAGTACACGGTGCGGCTGAACAACGTCGGCACCTTCGGGTTGCCGCCCACGCGCGTGGAGGCGCTCTACGCGCCGGCCACGTTCGGCGTCGCGCCAAATGCGCCGGTGGTCGTGAAGGCGGCGCCGTGAGCGGGCCATTCGCGCTACGGCATCGCGCGGCGTGCGCACTCGGCGCCGCCGCGCTGTGCTTCGTGCTCGTGCCGCTGCCCGCGCTTGCACTGCCGACTTTCGATGATGTGCGCGGCCAGTGGAAAAGCTCCGACTGGGTTCTGCTGGCCCGCGACGGCACGCCGTTGCAGCGCACGCGGGTGGAACACGCCGCGAGGCGCGGCGACTGGGTCGCGCTCGCCGACGTGTCGCCGGCGCTGCGCGAGGCGATTGTCGTTTCGGAGGACAAACGATTCTATGAACACAGCGGCGTGGACTGGCGCGGCGCGACTGCCGCCGCCTGGGCGAACCTGTGGAGTACCCGCACGCGTGGGGCATCTACGGTCACGATGCAGCTCACCGGACTGCTCGACGACGACCCGAAGCACTCGGGCCAGCGCTCGCTCGCGCAAAAGGCCGTGCAAGCCGTGGACGCGCTGCGGCTCGAACGCACCTGGCGCAAGGACCAGATTCTCGAGGCGTATTTGAACCTCGTGCCGTTTCGCGGCGAGACCGTGGGGCTTGCCGCGCTTTCGCAAACGCTGTTCGGCAAGGCGCCGTCGGGGCTCGACGAACGCGAATCGGCCGTCGCCGCCGCGCTGATCCGCGCGCCCAATGCGCCTTATACGAGGGTCGCCACGCGAGCGTGCCGCATCTTGCGCGACATGCGCGCAGCGATCGTCGAGAGCGGTTGCCCGAATCTCGATGCTTTCGTGCAGATCGCCTTCGCGCGCCCGGCCATCGCCACCGACGATCCCTCGTTCGACGGGCGCGGCGAAAACTCGCCCCAGCTTGCGCCACACTTCGCGCGCCAGATCGCGAACGCCGTGCATCCCGCGCCCGGCATGCACGTGCGCTCGACGCTCGACGCGAACCTGCAACGCTACGCGCGCGACACGCTCACGCGCACGCTGATCGAACTCAATGCGCGCGCGCATCCGCGCAACGTGCAGGATGGCGCGGTCGTCGTGCTCGATAACGCAACCGGCGACGTGCTCGCGTGGGTCGGGTCGTCAGGCGGCCTGTCGAAGGCACGGGAGGTCGACGCAGCGCTCGCGCTGCGCCAGGCGGGCTCGACGCTCAAGCCTTTTCTCTACGCCGAGGCCATCGACGAGCGCCGCGTGACGACCGCCTCGCTGCTCGACGACGCCCCGCTCGATCTCGCGGCAGGCGGCGGCCTCTACATGCCGCAGAACTACGACAAGGGCTTCAAGGGCTGGGTGAGCGTGCGCACCGCGCTCGGCTCGTCGCTGAACGTGCCGGCCGTGCGTACGCTCGTGGTGGTGACGCCGCATCGATTCGCGAAGACGCTCACGGCGCTCGGCTTGCCGCTCACGCAGGCGGGCGACTACTACGGCTTCAGTCTCGCGCTGGGCAGCGCCGACGTGAGCCTCGTCACCCTCACGAACGCGTATCGCGCGCTGGCCAATGGCGGCGTCGTGAGCCCGATCGCCGATTTGCCCGCGTCTGCGCAGGCCGCATCGAATAGCGCGTCGAAGCGGGTATTCAGCCGCGAGTCGGCGTTCATCGTCACGGATGTCCTCGCTGACAACAATGCGCGCACGCGTACCTTCGATTTCGATAGTCCGCTGGGTACGGGCATGTTTTCCGCGGTCAAGACGGGCACGAGCAAGGACATGCGCGACAACTGGACCGTGGGCTTCACGTCGCGCTATACGGTGGGCGTGTGGGTCGGCAACGCGGATGGCTCGCCCATGTGGGACGTGTCGGGCGTCACGGGCGCGGCGCCGGTGTGGGCCGCCATCGTCGGCTATCTGCATCGGCGCGTGCCGAGTGTCGCGCCTGCCGCGCCGCGGGGTGTCGAGCGCGTGCGCGTGCAGTTCGCCAATGCCGTGGAGCCATCCCGCAACGAGTGGTTCATCGCGGGGACGTCTACGCCGCTCGTGGGCCTCGCATCGAGTGCCGCCGATCTCGCGCGTGGGCCCGCGCAAATCGGCAGCCCCGTGGACGGCACCATTTTCGCGCTCGATCCCGACATTCCCGCGCAGCGTCAGCGTGTCTGGTTCGAGCGTGCCACCGGCTCGAGCGCGCGCGTGAACTGGCGCCTGGACGGCAAGGCGTTGGGCGGCGCCGCGCGCCTCGCGTGGCTGCCCTGGCCGGGCAAACACACGCTCGAACTCGTCGATGCGAGCGGACAGGTGACCGATACCGTGCGCTTCGAGGTACGCGGCGCGCTTGCGAAGCCGCAGAAGTCGATGCGCGCCGACGCCGCGCAAGGCGGCGTGGCGCGCTGAGGGAGAGGCGAGCTTATTTCTCGGGCGCAGTCGCGGCGGTTGCCGCCGGTGCTGCTGAAGCCGGTTGCGTGCCTTGCGCCCCCTGCTGCTGCAGCGTTTGCTGATTGCCCTCCCAGCCGCCGCCGAGCGCGAGGAACAACCGCACCTGGTCGAGCGCGACTTCGCCTTCGGCCGCCGCGACCTGTGCGTGCACACTGGTGAGCGTGCGCGTGGCGTCGAGGTCGGAGAGGAATGGTTCGCGGCCCGCCGCATAGAGACGATGCGTTTCGTCCGCCGACTGCTGCGCCGACGTATAGGCCGTGCGCAGTGCATCGGCGCGCTGGTCGTCGGCGGCGTAGGTCGCGAGGCTCGACTGCGTTTCGCGCAGCGCGTTGAGCACCACGCCGTCGAAGTGCGCGAGCGCGCCGCCCGTCGCGGCCTCCGCGGCGCGCACGCGGTCGCGCTGGCCGTTGACCGGGAAGGTCCAGCTGATCAGGGGTCCGAATGACCAGGCGTTGGTCGCAGGGGTGAACAGGTCGCTCGTCAGGCCGACTGTGCCCACGCCCGCACCGAACGTGACGTCGGGGTACATCTCGGCGATCGCCACACCGATGCGCGCCGTCGATGCCGCGAGCTGGCGTTCCGCCTCGCGCACGTCGGGGCGGCGCTTGAGGAGCGCGGCGCCGTCGCCGACGGGAATCGGCTGCTTGAGCCTCGGCAGGCGTTTGCACGCGAGCGCGGCGGGCGGCAGGTCCTTGGGGGCGCGCGCGAGCAGCATGGCGAGCTGATACTGGGCCACGCGGCGGCGTCCCTCGAAGCGCGGGATATCGGCGGCGATCGTATTGGCCTGGGTCTGCCCGCGCGTCACGTCGGGCTGGTTGCCGCGGCCCGCGTCGCGCAGGCGCTTGGTGAGCGCCACGCGCTCGTTCTGCAGCTTGAGCGATTCCTGCGCGATCTCCAGTTCCTCGGCGGCCGAGCACGATTCCACGTAAGCCTGCGCCACGTTGGCGACCACGGTGATGCGCGCGAGGTCGGCCGCGGCTTCCACGGCTGCGTCGTCGGCGCGCGCGGCTTCCACGCCGCGCCGGAGCTTGCCGAACAGGTCGAACTCGTACGAGATGTTGACGCCGAGGTCGCCCAGCGTCGCGACAGGCACCTTTTCGAACAGGAGGTACTGCTCGCCCGACACCTGCGCGCGCTCGGCGGTGGCGTGCGCGGTGCCCGAGAAGCCGCCCTGTGCATTGGCGATGTCGACCGCCGCACGCGAGCGCGCGAGATTCGCCGCCGCCACGCGCAGGTCGGTGTTCGACTTCAGCGCCTCCTGCACGAGTTCGTTGAGCGTGGGGTCGTCGTAAAGCTGCCACCAGTTGGCGGGCACGCCCAGTTGCGAGACGGGCGCATGGTCCGCGCCGTCGATCGGCCCTTGCGCGAGCGGCGCATTGACCGCGGCTTCCTGCGGCACGTGATAGTTGGGACCGAGCGTGATGCACGCGCCCAGCGCGAGCGCGAGCGGCGCGAGCGCGAGGTTGGGCCAGACGTTGGGCGACAAGCGGCGGCGCCAGAGACTACGGCGTGTCATTGCGAAGCTCCGGCAGCCTGGGAAGCGGCGGGGGCGCTCGCATTCATGGCGGGCTGCGAAGCGACGGCGCCGCTTGCGTTGTTCGCGTGGGCGGCCTGGCGGTCGTTGTTCGCTTCCGTGCGCACGGCCACGGTTGCCGTTCGCCCCGCGATCATGCGGAAATCGGCGGGCACTTCGTCGAGCGCCACGCGCACCGGAATACGCTGCGCGAGACGCACCCAGCTGAACGCCGGATTCACGTTGGGCAGCAGGTTCGGCGCCGCCTGGCGGTCGCGGTCCTCGATCGCCGCGACGATGCTCTGCACATGACCACGCAGCGGGCGCGTCTCGCCCATCACCGTGATCTCCACGGGTTGGCCGATCTGAATGCCGTGCAGGCGCGTTTCCTCGAAATAGCCATCCACGCGGAACGAATGCATGTCCACGACGGCGACCACCGCGCGGCCTGCCGTGACGTATTCGCCAGCCCGCGGCGCGCGGTCGTTCAAATAGCCGTCCACGGGGCTCACGATCGTCGTGCGCTGAAGATTGAGCCTGGCGGTGTCGACCTGGACCTGGGCGTCGGCGGCCGCGGCCTCGCCCTGATCGACGCGCGTGCGGCTTTCCTCGAGCGTTTCCGCCGCCACGAGATTGCCGAGCCCGATATTGCGTGCGTATTCGCGCTTCGCCTGGGCGAGCGTGGCCTTGCGCTGCTCGAGCGCGGCCTGCGCGAGGCGCAGCGCGAGCGAGTAGCGCGCCTGGTCGATCACGAACAGCACCTGGCCTTGCTTGACCTGCTGGTTGTCGACGACGTCGACGCGGGTGATGAGTCCGCCCACGTCGGGCGCGACCTGGATCACGTCGGCGCGCACGCGGCCGTCGCGCGTCCACGGCGAGAACATGTAGTAGTTGACGATGCGCCACAGCACGAGGGCGGCGACCACGACGACGATGAGCGTCAGCAGGATCTGTCCTGCGGAGAACCAGGTTTTTTTCACGTTCACGTTAATTCACGAAGCGATGCGACACGATGATGACGGCAGCCAGCACGAAGACATAGATGCCGAGATCGAAAATGGAACGATGCCACACGAGGCGGTAAAAGCCGACGCGCGTGAGCACCTTGCCGATCACGACATTGATGAGGTACGCAATCAGCATCAGGACGAGCACGGCGGGCACGAACACGCCAAAGATATCGATTTCGCCGATCATGATGCGAGTTTCGAAAAAGGATGAGAGGGACGCGCGCTCATGCCGCGGCCTCCGGGTTGGAAGGCGATTGTGCCGCAAGGGCCGGATAGAGCGCGATGCGCAGGCCCACCAGCGCGTGCAGCGTGTCGCGCAGCCAGCGCTGCGAGACGAGCGCGCGCGGCGCGGGCTGGGCATCGGCGTCGGCAAGCGTGGCGGGCGGCAGTTGCGCGCGCGCGCGGGCCGCCACGCGGCGCATGGCGTCGTCGATGCTGGAGAGCAGCGCCGACGGGGCGTCCTGGCGCTCGCTCGCTCGCGCGCAGCGCGCATAGTGGTCGCTCACGCCCGCGAGCACGCGGTCGATCGCGTCGGGCACGTCGCCGTCGAGCTTGTGGCGCGAGCGGCGCAAATCGAGCGAATTGAGCGCGATACGCAGGTCGCGGAAGCTCTCGATCGACGGATGGCGGTGCTCGTCGGAAGCCGCGAGACGCGGAATGAGCTGCATGAGGCGATCGACCATGCGTGACGTGAGGTTGCGCTGGTCCGCGATAGGCGTGGGCGATGCCGAGAGCGCGACATCGCTCCAGCTCGAGCGCAGGAGGCGCCGCGCCGCGAGCTCGGCGCCGAACGGGCGCGTGACGCGCGTCCACAGGTAGGCGAACAGGAGGCCCGCCACACCGGCAATATTGCTGTTCAGGAAGACGAAGAAGTCCGACTCGTAAGCACTCTGCACGCTGATGAAGGTGGCCGTGTTCACGGCCACGAGCATCGTCACCATGTTGAAGGCCGGGCGCGGAATGAGCGTGCCGATCAGGATGAACGGGCCCGCGAACAGCAGCACGAGCATCGCGAAGTCGTGCACCTTGGGCAGCGCGACGAACAGATAGAGGCCCGCGAATACCACGCTCGCCGCGGTAGCGAGGAAGAAGCGGAACACCAGCGGCGCGGGCTCGTCGGATGCCGCAAAGAAGCAGCAGGCCACGGCCGCGAGCGTTACCGCGCCCGCGCCGTCGTGCCAGCCCGAGCTGACCCATAGCCAGCAGGCCACGAGAATCGCGCTCACCGGCACGAGGCACGAAAACACCATGAGGCCGCGATCGTAGAAGCGTTCGGTGCCGCCAAGGCGCCAATGGCGATAGCGCGGCCGCCACGAGCCGATTTTCGCTTCGTGCGCGATGAGCGCGCGCAGCGCGCGGCAGTCCTGCCACACGTCGATCACCTGGCCGAGCCGCCAGAGCGCGTTCGAGAGCAGCGCGCCTTCCCAGCTCGAGAGTGCGTCGCGCGCGGGCTGCAGCGTCGCGATGCGCTTGCGCAGATTCTCTGCGGTCGGGTCGCCCGCGTCGTCGTGCATTTCGGCGGCGCGCGTGGGCAGCGGTTCGTCGAACCAGCGCGCCGCGTCGGCGAGCAGGCTGTCGAGGCCCTCCGGCCACACGTGCAGATCGCGGCGCAGCGCGACGAGCGGGTCGGCGAGCGCGGAGATCATCGGCAGAAAAAGCTGCATGCGCCCGCGCAGCGACTCGGCGCGCTCGAGGATCTCGGGGTGCGTGTGGTCGTAGCTCAACTGGCTCAGCAGGAATTCGAGCTGGTTGACCGTGGCGGCGAGACGTTGACGGCACGCCGAAAGCGCCTTGCCCGCAATATGGCCCGAGAGCGTTTCGCGGCCGTACCAGGCGGCGTCGCGGAACCATGCGTCGGCGCGCTCGATGAGTGTGGGCGCGAGGCGGCTAGGCAGGATGTTGCTGCCCACCACGCTCGCGCAAATGATGCCGACCGTAATTTCCTGCGTACGCGCGATCGCCACGTCGAACACCGTGGTGGGATCGCTCACGGTGGGCAGCGCGATGAGCGGCATCGTGTAGCCCGCGAGCATGAACACGTAACTGCGCGCGGTGCGGTCGGAGATCGCCAGATAGAGCAGCGTTCCCGTCCAGGTCGCGACGATCGCGCTGAAGAGCAGCGGCGTTTCGACGAAGGGCGGCACGAGCGCGACGGCGGCGGCCGCGCCGAGCGCGGTGCCCAGCGCGCGGTACAGCGCCTTCGAGCGCGTGGCGCCGACGAACGGGTTCGAGACGATGTACACACTGGCCATCGCCCAATAGGGGCGCGGCAGCTGAAACTTGAGCGCGATATAGAGCGCCAGCATCGACGCGGCGAAGGTCTTGACCGAAAAGAGCCAGTCGCGGATGGAGGGGTAGGTCATGAGTCCGCTTTCTGCTTTCAGTCGTGTAAGGGCCGGTCAGCCTGGTCTGCGGGGGGAACGGCGTTGAACGCGTTGAGCACGCGCAGCGTCGCTTCGAGGTCGGCGCGGCTCACGCCTTTGAGCACGCGGGCTCGCAGCGAGCGCAGCTCGTCCTCCATGCGCTCGGTCACGGCGCGGCCTTCGCTCGTGAGCGAAATCGTTTTTGCGCGGCGGTCGTCGGGGTCTTCGTCGCGGCGCACGAGGCCCGCGGCGCACAGCTGGTCGAGCAGGCGCACGAGCGACGGGCCTTCGATGCCCACGTGCTCCGCAAGCGTCACCTGGCGCACGGCTTCGCCAAGGCGCCCGGCAGTGAGCAGCGGCGCGGCGCACGCCTCGGAGACGTTGTATGCGGTGAGGGCGCCGTGCGTGGTGCGCCGCCATTTGCGTGCCGCCACGACGAGCGTGCTGCTGACCGCAAGGCGTAAAGTATGAAGATTCGACATCGGCGGATCATAGCCCAAAGCGATTCGATAGCAAACTATCTTTTTCTTTCGCAGCGCCACGAATCGGATGGTATGCGACTCGTCGGCGGCCTGCTTTCTATCTGATGCGGGGTGATGCGTACGGCCAACAGTGCGCGAGGCGCACGGCTTTTTTGGCGTTGTTTCGTACGCGCTTAACTATTTGACCAGCGGGAAAGCAGGGCGGGAAGCTGCACCATGTCGGTGAATACGTGTGCGACGCCCGCCTCGAGCAGCGCCTGAGCGCTGCTGTGGCCGGGCTCGGGCGGGCTGAAGCCGAATACCGTGGCGCCCGCGGCGAGGCCCGCGCGCGCGCCCGTGACCGTGTCCTCGATGACGGCGCAGCGGGCGGCCTGCACGCCGAGGCCGGCCGCCGCCGCGAGATAGACATCGGGATGCGGCTTGCTGCGCGGCGTTTCGTGGCCGCTATAGATGTGGCCGGCGAAGCAGTCGAGCAGGTTCACCTTGCGCAGCTGCAGCTCGACCTTGCGCCGGTCCGCACCCGAGGCGACGGCGATGCGCCCGTTCATTGCCGCGTGCACCGCGCGCACGGCGGCGGGCGCGCCCGGAATCTCGACGAGATCGCGCTCTAGCGCGTCGTTGCGGCGCGCGCGAAAACCTTCGAGCCAGGCGTCGGTAATCGTGAACCCCGTATGCGCTTCGATGCGCGCGGCCTCGTCTTTCACGGCCTTACCGACGAAGATGCGCATGGCTTCGTCCACCGTGAGTGTCCAGCCGAGTTCGCCCAGCATCTGCGTGAGCACCACGTGCGTAATGCGTTCTGAGTCGACGAGCACGCCGTCGCAGTCGAAGAGGATGGCGTCGAAGGGGATGGGGGACATCGTTTGCCTGCGGTTGCTTTCAGTTGCCTGCGGTTGCGTCATGCGGCGCGCATCGGGATCGCGCACGCAAGAGCGCGATGATAACCGGGGTCGCGTTTGCGTGGCTTTCTCTCGGGCAAGCCGTGCAGGGCGCGGCGTTGGTCGGCCCGTGCGAAACGATGGACAATAGCGTACCCAATCGCTACCCCACCGCTCTGATGTCCACCGACGAAAAGACCCCCAAGGAACTCCCCGGCCGCGCCAGCTACACACAATTCGCCGACCGCTACGCCGAGCAGGCCCCGGTCAAGCCGCACAACGCGCTCTACGAACGGCCCGCCACACGCTCGCTGCTAGGCGCGGTAGCGGGGCTCGACGTGCTCGACGCGGGCTGCGGGCCCGGCATCTTGAGCGCGGAGCTGGCGGGCGAGGGCGCACGGGTGCAGGCCTTCGACGTCACGCCCGCGATGGTCCAACTGGCGAAGGCGCGCTGCGCAGGCCTCGCGGTCGATATCGCGCAGGGCGATCTCGGTCGGCCGCTCGACTGGCTCGCGAGTGGCTCGGTCGACCGCATCGTGTGCTCGCTGGCCCTCGACTACGTCGAGCACCTCGCGCCGACATTTCAGGAGTTTCACCGCGTGGCGCGCCCCGGCGCACTGCTGGTGTTTTCGATGTCGCATCCCATGCGCGACTGGATCGACACGCGCACGCGCGGTTCGCGCACCTACTTCGAGACGACGCGGTTCGGCCTGCATTGGGGCGGCTTCGGCGAGCCGAAGCCGTGGGTGGAAGCGTTCAGGCGCCCGCTTGCCGATATCTTCAACGCGCTCATGGAAGCGGGCTGGGCCATCGACCGCGTGCTCGAGCCCATGCCACAACCGGAAATGAAGGCGGTGTCGCCGGCGCTGCATGCGGAACTGGCACAGGCCCCGGCGTTCATCTGCGTGCGCGCACGGCGCGTTTGACTGGTCGAGCGGCGCCATGGCGCCGCAAGCGCTTAGCGCCGCGCTTCGCGCGAGCCGGCCGAAAGCGATTCTTCGAGCGCGGCAACCCCGGCGGGCAGATCGACCTTCACGCCGAGATCGCTCATCGTGCGGCCAAGCGCGTGGACGGTGCGAAAGAGGTTGTGCTCGCGGCACTGCTCGCCCATCTGCCCGATGCGAACGATCGGGAGACCGAACGATCCGGCAATCTCCACCTGGTATTGCTGCGAGATGTGATTGCACACCTCGCGTGCGGTGACGCCCTCGGGCAGCCCGATGCCGACCACGGAATTCAGGCGGCACGTTTGCGGCGTATAGAGCGCGAGACCCAGCGCGCTCACGCCGCTTTGCAGCGCGAGCGAGCAGCGCAGGTGGCGCGCAAAACGCTTTTCGAGCGTTTCCGTGCACACGAGGCGCAATGCTTCGTGCAGCGCCAGCACGCCCGAGACGGGCGCGGTGTAGTGATAGCCGGCGTTGTGCCAGAAGTTTTCGGCGAGTATGGCGTCGAGGCACCAGTGCGTGTTCGGCGCGGTGCGCGTACGCACGCGCTCCCAGGCGGCGTCCGAAAAGGCGATGAGCGAAACGCCAGGGATCGAAGAGAGGCCCTTTTGACCCCCCGTGATGACGACGTCGATGCCCCAGGCGTCCATTTCCAGCGGCATGGTGCTCAGCGTGCAGACGGCGTCCACCACCACGAGCGCGCCGGCGGTCTTGGCGAGCTGCACGATTTCCTTGATCTCGCGGTTCCATACCGTATTGGAGGTTTCGCCGTGCACGATCGTAACGATCGCCGGGCGCGTGCGCTCGATGGCCTGCGCCACGGCTTCGAGCGAGGCGATCTCGCCGTTCGCCACGTCGAGCGTGGTGACCTCGGCGCCCACGCGGCCCGCCATTTCGGCCATGCGCTGGCTGAAGAAGCCGTTGACGATGGAGAGCACGCGCGTGCCCGGCCACGCGAGGTTCGAGATCGCCATTTCCATGGCCGCCGAGCCGGGGCCGGCCACACCGAGCACCCAGTTCGAACGCGTCTGGAACACGTAGCGCGCCATCGTCTTCACCTGGTGAATGACGCGCGCCATGGTGTCGCCGAGGTGATTGATGACGACGGTATTGGCCTTGGCCACGGCGTCGGGAATCGGCACGGGGCCCGCACCCATCATGAGGAGCGGCTCCTCGGGCAGGATGCGGTCGAGCGTTTCGACGGTGGGGCAAGGCACGGGCGCGGCCTCGGCCGCTGCCGCCGCTGTGCGCGAAGGGGCCAGCGGGTCGGGGTGGAGCGCGTTGTCGTTCATCTTGAGTACCTGGTTTCGCTTGAAGGGGGTTGCGTGAGACGCGCGCGATAGGCGCGCCATCGGGCAGTGTTGTGCGGCGCGGCAGCGCTGACCATGTACAGTTGCGCGGAATTTCGCTGAACAGTCGTACGGGCGGCGCAGCGGCCCGCTGCGGCATTGCGGCAGCCACCCTATAATCAATCGCATCGCCCGATAATGCAAGGAAGACAGCGTATGTCGCAATTCGCCGTGGACAACCCGTTTCTTGAAACGCTCGGCGTGAGCGTCGCGCAGTGGCGCGAGGGCTACGCGGAGCTCGTGATGCCCATCGACGCCTCGAAGCTCAATCGCCAGGGCGTGCTGCAAGGCGGCGCGATTGCCACGCTGCTCGACGCTGCCGCCGGCTACGCGGGACTCTTCGCGCCGGTCGGCGATCCGCCGCGTCATGGCTTCACCCTCTCGCTCACGACCAACTACCTCGACAAGGGGCTTGGCCAGTTCGTGCGCGCGAAGGGGTTTCTGGAGCGCGGCGGCCGCTCGATCTTCTTTGCGCGCGCCGAGGCGTGGGTGGACGATCGTTTGCTGATCGCGAGTGCGCAGGGGACCTTCAAGTATTCGTATCCGAAGAAGGCATGACCGAAACGCCGCCCATTTGAATCGGTATCCGAAATAATTCCGCTGAAAAGCAAAAGCCCGCCGCTTCGAGTGAAGGGCGGGCTTTTTAACGCTGGGCGCGGACACTTACCCCAGCAGCAGCGCGTCGTCGTCGAGCTTCTCGTGGCGGGTCTGCTCGAACATGCGCAGGAGGTCCGGCACGTCGAGGCCGCGGCGCGCATCGCCCGAGACGTCGAGCACAACCTGCCCCTGGTGCAGCATCACCGTGCGCTGTCCGTAGTCGAGCGCCTGGCGCATGCTATGCGTGACCATCATGGTCGTGAGCTTGGCCTCTTCTACGATGCGTGCGGTCAGCTCCAGCACGAACGCGGCCGTTTTCGGATCGAGCGCCGCCGTGTGCTCGTCGAGCAGCAGGATGCGCGACGGCTGCAGCGACGCCATCAGCAGACTCACCGCCTGGCGCTGGCCGCCCGAAAGCAGGCCGATGCGATCGGACAGGCGGCTTTCCAGACCCAGATTCAGGAGGCGCAGCTTCGCGCGGAATAGCTCGCGATCCTGCTTTTTCAGCGCAGGGCCGAAGCCGCGGCGCTTGCCGCGCGCCATCGCGAGCGCCATGTTTTCTTCGATGGTGAGCGCCTCGCAGGTGCCGGCCATCGGGTCCTGGAACACGCGCGCGACGAGATGCGCGCGGTCCCACGCCTGTTTTTTTGTGACGTCCTGGCCGTCGATGGTAATCGTGCCGCCATCCACCCTCTGGTCGCCGCTGATCGCGTTGAGGAAGGTGGACTTGCCCGCGCCGTTCGAGCCGATCACGGCCACGAACTGGCCGCTCGGGATTTCGAGCGTGAGGCCCCGCAGCGCGCGCGTTTCGATCGGCGTGCCGGGGTTGAAAGTCAGTTTGAGGTCTTTGGCGCTGAGCATCTCATGCCCTCCCGTTCTTGCGGCCAAACAGCTTCTTGCGCGTGGCGGGCAGCACGAGCGCGATCGTCACGAGCACTGCAGTAACGAGATTCAGGTCCTGCGCCTTGAGGCCGATGAAGTCGCTGTTGAGCGCGAGCGCAATGAAGAAGCGATAGAGAATCGCGCCGAGCACGGCGGCGAGCGTGGTCAGCATGAGCCGGCGCGCGGGCAGGATGCTCTCGCCGATGATCACGGCCGCAAGCCCGATCACGATGGTGCCGATGCCCATCGAAATGTCCGAACCGCCCTGGGTTTGCGCGAAGAGCGCGCCGGCCAACGCGACGAGCGCGTTGGAGAGCGCCATGCCGGCGAGCGTCGCGCGGCCCGTGGCGATGCCCTGTGCGCGCGCCATGCGCGGGTTCGCGCCCGTTGCGCGCAGCGCGAGCCCGTATTGCGACGAGAAGAACCAGTCCACGCCGAACTTCGCGGCCATCACGACGACGAGGAGCGCGAGCGGACGCAGCACGTAGTCGGGCAGCCAGGCGGGCTGGATGAGCGTGAATACCGTCGACTCGGAAATGAGCGGCACGTTCGGCGCGCCCATCACGCGCAGGTTGATCGAATAGAGCGCGATCATCATCAGGATGCTCGCGAGCAGATCCATGATCTTCAGGCGCACGTTGAGCCAGCCGGTGATGAAGCCGGCGATGGCGCCAGCGACGACCGCACAGGCGGTGGCGAGAAACGGATCGTGACCGGCCGCGATCAGCGTGGCGGCGACGGCGCCACCCAGCGGGAAGCTGCCGTCGACGGTGAGATCGGGGAAGTTGAGGATGCGAAACGAGATCAGCACCCCGAGGGCCACGAGACTGAAGATCAGGCCGATCTCGAGCGCGCCCAGAAGCGAGTAGAGGGACATGAGGAAGAATCCTGTTGCGGTCTGCGGCGGCGGTGCGCCGGAGTCGACGCGCGGCGCACCGCCCGGATGGGGCGGCGCGCCGTTGCGCGTGTAAGTGGCCTTTATCGGGCCAGGCAGTGTGCCTGCGTGGGATGCGCCATTCCGGCGCCTTACTTCACGACCGTGGTCGCGTCCTTGAGCAGATCGGCCGAGAGCGTCACGCCCTGCTTTTGCGCGGCAGCCGGGTTCACGAACAGTTGCAGCTGGCTGCTGGTTTCCGAGGCGATCGCGCCGGGCTTCTCGCCCTTGAGAATACGCACGACGACCTTGCCCGTCTGGTGGCCGAGGTCGCTGTAGTCGATGCCGAGCGCCGCGATGGCGCCGCGCTTCACGCTGTCCGTATCGGAGGCGACGAGCGGGATCTTCGCGTCGTTGGCGACCTTCACGAGCGCTTCGTAGGCCGAAACGACGTTGTTGTCGGTGTTAGTGTAGATCACGTCGACCTTGCCGATCAGGCTCTTCGCTGCGGGGCCGATGTCCACGGTGCGCGGCGCGGCGGCTTCCTTGAGCGTCATGCCCTGTTGCGCGAGCAGTGCCTTGAGCGCCTTCACGACGACGACCGAATTCGCTTCGCCGGGGTTATAGACCATGCCGACGGTCTTCGCATTGGGCACGACGCGCTTGATGAGCGCGACCTGCTTGTCGAGCGGCAGCTTGTCGGAAACGCCGGTCACGTTCGTGCCGCTCGGCGTCCACGTCCTGACGAGCTGCGCGGCCACCGGATCGGTCACGCCCGAGTACACCACGGGCACGGATTTCGTTGCGGCCACAACGGCTTGCGCCGACGGCGTCGCGATGGCCACGATCGCGCTCGGGTTGTCGCCGACGAACTTGCGCGCGATCTGTGCGGCGGTGCCCGTGTTGCCCTGCGCGCTCTGGTATTCCCACTTGAGGTTCTTGCCGGCGTCGTAGCCCGCGGCCTTGAGTTCGTCGCGCACGCCGTCGCGGATCGCGTCGAGCGCGGGATGCTCGACGATCGACAGCACTTCCACGGTCGCGGTTTCGGCGGCGCGTGCGGCGGCCGAAGTCAGCGCGAGTGCGGCGGCGCCGGCGAGCAGGGAAAGGGTGGCGGCAGCGGCTGCCTGCTTGAAGGTCTTCATTCTGTTTGATCTCCCCCAGTGCTGGGTTCTTGCGGTTTTTTCGGATCTGCACGGTGTGGCGTCGCCGGCTTCACGCGTGGCGCGAGAGCACGCGGCATGCGCCGTAGTGGTGCATGCGGGCGCGGCGAGGGAGCGAGGATACCACCGTCTCTTGCGGGGCTGGAACGCGGTGCCGAGCCAGTGAGGCGGGCGCGCCACGGTGTCGCGCGGATTAATTCGAACTCACGCGATTCGATTATGAGAAAAATTCGCGCTTTAACGAAAGCTTTCGCGGTTCCATAGTGGAAGGCGGAAAAGTAGGGTGGTGTGAGATTTATTGTGCCAGTTCAGCGAATATAGAACTTCAATTTTAAGGATTTCGTAATATTTGTTCTTTGAAATCAATGATTTGGCGCATTGTGCATTTAGGGTAATCCCGATTGATCGATTATGGGATCGACGCTTTTATCGCGATAAAAGATTAACTTTTAAAGTTATTGCAAGATGCCATTCGTCGATCAGATTTCATTGAAATTAAAATAACGATCGAGAGTGCGTAAAAATCAAGAAATGCAGGAATTCCATACATCCGCGCCAGTCGGTCATCGCAGCCCGGTGACTAGCCCGCCGTCCGCCCGAAAGACTATTTTCACGAGCGTTTTCAAGCGCTTTCCGACATGCCCCTCTATTGACCGATTTCAAAACTCAACTCGATATCCGAAAAAACCCCTGGTTGCGGTGAAATGGGATTATTGATAGCATCCGCCGGTCGCTGATTCAGGCCGGTCCACCTTTCCGGTACGAATTGCAGCGAACGGGGCAGGCGGAATGCTTGCGCAACAGAGTCTGTAACTCAGCAGTCTCTCCGAACTCAGTCGCCTACCAGGGCGCTGATACACGCCGGGCCCCGTCACGTCTTTTTTCTCTGGTGCTCGTCGTGGTTGTTCCCCATTAAAGATCATTGGGGCGCTGTTCGTTTGCGCAGGTCATTCCGTCTGACCGGTTGACCCGAAAACAATCGAGGAGCTCCTGATGATGTCGTTGTCCCGCCTTACCTCCGTTTCCGTGGCCGCCGCGCTGCTCGCATTTGGTGCAAGCGCAAACGCCGACACCGTGAAGATCGCCATTGCCGGCCCGTTCAGCGGCCCGGTCGCCCAGTACGGCGACATGGTCAAGGCGGGCGCGCTGACTGCGATCGAGCAGATCAACGCCGCCGGCGGTGTGAACGGCAACAAGCTCGAAGCCGTCCTGATGGATGACTCGTGCGAGCCGAAGCAGGCTGTCGCCGTCGCCAACAAGATCGTTTCGCAGCACATCCAGTACGTGGTCGGCCACGTCTGCTCGGGCTCGACGATTCCCGCTTCGGACATCTACGAGAACGAAGGCGTCGTGATGGTCACGC
Organism: Paraburkholderia sp. BR10141; assembly: GCF_056155635.1. Lineage (NCBI taxonomy): Bacteria > Pseudomonadati > Pseudomonadota > Betaproteobacteria > Burkholderiales > Burkholderiaceae > Paraburkholderia > Paraburkholderia sp. BR10141. Next base: position 158,791 of record NZ_JBMIQH010000013.1, read on the forward strand.
CGTCGGCCACCGCGCCGCAGCTGACCGAAGGCAAGAAGCGCCAGTTCATCTTCCGCACCATCGGCCGCGACGACCAGCAAGGTCCGGCTGCCGCCGCCTACATCATCAACAAGGTCAAGCCGAAGAAGGTCGCAATCCTGCACGACAAGCAGTCGTACGGCCAGGGCATCGCCACCTCGGTCAAGGCCGCGCTCGACAAGGCGCACATCCCCGTCGTCGTGTTCGAAGGCATCAACGCCGGCGATTCGGACTACTCGGCAGTCGTCACGAAGCTCAAGTCGCAGGGCGTGGACTTCGTCTACTTCGGCGGCTATCACCCGGAAATGGGCCTGCTCATGCGCCAATCGCGTGAACAGGGCGTGAAGGCCACGTTCATGGGTCCGGAAGGCGTGGGCAACAAGGACGTGACGGCCATCGCCGGCCCGGCTTCCGAAGGCATGCTCGTCACGCTGCCGGCCGACTTCGCTTCGGACCCTGCCAACGCCAAGCTCGTGAAGGCCTTCGCCGACGCCAGGCGCGACGCCAACGGCCCGTTCCAGATGCCGTCGTACGCGGCAGTCGAAGTGATCGCCGACGGCATCGCCGGCGCGAAGAGCACGGACCCGACCAAGGTCGCGGCCTACCTGCACAAGAACGCGTTCAACACGCCGATCGGCAAGGTCGAATACGACGCACAGGGCGACCTGAAGTCGTTCCGCTTCGTCGTCTACACGTGGCACAAGGACGCCACCAAGACCGCTGCGAACTGATCCCGGCGCTGCACGCTGCTAACGCCCCGCCTTCTCGTGGACGGGGCGTTTTTATAGCGGTTGTGCGCGCAACCAAAAAAGGGTTGGTACGGTTCCAAAGGTCTCTCCACAGGTCTCTCATCGGCTTCACGGCCGCGGGGCTTACGCATGAATGATTTTCTTCCTCAGTTCACCCAGCAGCTCGTCAACGGGCTCACGCTGGGTGCGATCTATGCGCTGATTGCCATCGGCTACACGATGGTCTACGGCATCATCGGCATGATCAACTTCGCTCACGGCGAGATTTACATGATCGGCGCCTATGTGGGCCTCGTCACGCTCACGGCCATCGGCACCTCGGCGGGTTATCCGCTGCCGCTCGTGCTGGGCGCGGCGCTCATCGTCTCGGTGGTGGTCACCGGGCTCTACGGATTCGCGGTCGAGCGCGTGGCGTACCGGCCGCTGCGCGGCGGGCCGCGCCTCGTGCCGCTCATCTCCGCCATCGGCATGTCGATCTTCCTGCAGAACTACGTGCAGATCGGGCAGGGCGCGCGCGACGTGTCCGTGCCGATGCTCATTTCCGGCGCGCTCGACTTCAACATGGGCGGCAACTTCGAAGTGACGGTTCCGTACTCGCGCATGCTGATCGTCGGCGTGACGCTCGTGCTGATGATCGCGCTCACGCTCTTCATCTCGCGCTCGCGCATGGGCCGCGCGTGCCGCGCCTGCGCGGAAGACATGAAGATGGCGAACCTGCTCGGCATCGACACGAACCGCGTGATCTCGTTCACCTTCGTGCTCGGCGCCATGCTCGCGGCGGTGGGCGGCGTGCTGATCGGTCTAACGATCGGCAAGCTCAATCCGTATATCGGCTTCATCGCGGGCATCAAGGCGTTCACGGCCGCGGTGCTGGGCGGCATCGGCAGCATTCCGGGCGCGATGCTCGGCGGCGTGCTGCTCGGTCTCGCCGAAACCTTCGCGTCGGGCTACATGCCTGCGGAGTACAAGGACGTCGTGGCCTTCGGCCTGCTCGTGCTCGTGCTGCTCTTCCGTCCCACCGGCCTGCTCGGCAAGCCGGACGTCGAAAAGGTGTGAGGTCGAAATGAGTCAGACTGTTTCGGTTCGCGTGGCAGCAGTTGGCCCGTCCTCGTCGCAAACGGTGAAAGGCGCGCTCGCCGCCGCCGTGGCGACCATCATCCTCACGGCCCCCATCCTGGGCCTGCAACTCACGCTGGATGGCTATCAGGTCGTGCTGCAGCAGCACTGGCGCCCGGTGTGGATCGCGGCCGCCGTGGTGTTCGTGTTCCAGCTCGTCAAGCCGATGTTCGTGCGCGCCACGAGTCACGTGCGCTTGCCCCGGGCCCCCGCGCTCGGCGCGCGTCAGCAGCGCGTGACGATCTGGGTGCTGCTCGCGTTCGGCGCGGTGTTCCCGTTTCTCGGTTCGCGCGGCGCGATCGATGTGGCGACGCTCGCGCTCATCTACGTGATTCTCGGCCTCGGCCTCAATATCGTGGTGGGCTTCGCGGGTCTGCTCGACCTCGGCTACGTGGGCTTCTACGCAGTGGGCGGCTACACGTATGCGCTGCTCAACCAGTACTTCGGCTTCACGTTCTGGGAATGCCTGCCGCTCGCCGCGCTTGCCGCGGCCACCTTCGGCTTCGTGCTCGGCTTCCCGGTGCTGCGCCTGCGCGGCGACTATCTCGCCATCGTCACGCTCGGCTTCGGCGAGATCATCCGCCTCTTGCTCAATAATCTCACGAGCATCACGGGCGGCCCGGACGGCATCTCCAGCATTCCCAAGCCCACCGTGTTCGGCTTCGAAATGGCCCGCCACGCGAGCGTGGAAGGCGCGAAGACGTTCAACGAGTTGATCGGCATCGAGTACAGCGGCGAGCACATGGTGATCTTCCTCTACCTGCTCGCGCTCGTGCTGGTGGCGTTCACGTTGTTCGTCACGAGCCGCCTGCTGCGCATGCCCATGGGCCGCGCCTGGGAAGCGCTGCGCGAAGACGAGATCGCGTGCCGCTCGCTGGGCCTGAACCCCACGCGCATCAAGCTCTCGGCGTTCACGCTGGGCGCGTCGTTCGCGGGTCTCGCCGGTGCGTTCTTCGCGGCGCGCCAGGGGCTCGTCACGCCCGAGTCGTTCACCTTCATCGAGTCGGCGCTGATTCTCGCCGTGGTGGTGCTGGGCGGCATGGGCTCGCAGCTGGGCGTGGTGCTCGCCGCGGTCCTGCTCACGGTGCTGCCCGAAGTGGCGCGCGGCTTTGCCGAATACCGCATGCTGATCTTCGGTCTGGTGATGGTGCTGATGATGATGTGGCGTCCGCAGGGCCTGTTGCCCGCGAGCCGTCCGCACGTGGAGTTGCCGCAATGAGCGCACAAGCGTTGTTGAAAGTAGCCGGCTTGCAGATGCGCTTCGGCGGTCTGCTGGCCGTGGACGGCATCGACTTCGACGTGCGTCCGGACGAAGTCTTCGCGATCATCGGGCCGAACGGCGCGGGCAAGACCACGGTGTTCAACTGCGTGGGCGGCTTCTACAAGCCCACCGCGGGCGACATCGTGCTCGAAGGCCACGCCATCACAGGCCAGCCGAGCCACCAGGTCGCGCGCCGCGGCCTCGTGCGCACGTTCCAGAACATTCGCCTCTTCAAACAGTTGACGGTGCTGGAAAACCTCATGGTCGCCCAGCACCTGAAGGTCAACCGCAACATGCTGAGCGGCCTGTTCGCGACGCCCGCCTATCGCCGCGCCGAACGCGCCGCGCTCGAGCGTGCTGCGTACTGGCTCGAGCGCGTGGGCCTGAAGCAGGTCGCGAATCGCGAAGCGGGCACACTGTCGTACGGCCATCAGCGCCGGCTCGAAATCGCGCGCTGCATGATCACCGATCCGCGTCTTCTGATGCTCGACGAACCCGCGGCAGGCTTGAACCCGCAGGAAAAGGTCGAGCTTCAGCAGATGGTGGACGGCCTGCGCAACGAGTTCGGAATCTCCGTACTCCTGATCGAGCACGACATGAGCCTCGTGATGGGCGTGTCGGACCGCATCCTGGTGATGGAGCACGGCAAGCCGATCATGATCGGCAAACCCGACGAAGTGCGCAACGACCCGCGCGTGATCAAGGCCTATCTCGGAGAGGACTGATGCTGAAGCTGGAAAAGGTCCATACCCACTACGGCGCGGTGCAAGCGCTGGCGGGCGTGTCGATCGAAGTGAACAAGGGCGAGATCGTCACGCTGATCGGCAGCAACGGCGCCGGCAAGACCACGCTCATGATGACTGTGTGCGGCACGCCGCGCGCATCCGCGGGGAAAGTGACGTTCGAAGGCGAGGACATCACGCGCATGCCCACGCACGAGATCATGCGCAAGGGCATGGCGATTTCGCCGGAAGGCCGCCGCGTCTTCCCGAGCCTCACGGTGCTCGACAATCTGCAGATGGGCGGCTTCTTCGCCTCGCAGCACGAGATCGATGCGGGCATCGAGCACGTGTTCAAGCTGTTCCCGCGCCTGAACCAGCGTGCGAAGCAGCGCGCGGGCACGATGTCGGGCGGCGAGCAGCAGATGCTCGCCATTGGCCGCGCGCTCATGAGCAAGCCGCGTTTGCTGCTGCTCGACGAGCCCACGCTCGGCCTCGCGCCGCTCGTGATCGCGCAGATCTTCGACATCATCCGCACGATTCGCGAAGAGGGCGTGACGGTGTTCCTCGTCGAGCAGAATGCGAACAAGGCGCTGCACGTGGCCGATCGCGGCTATGTGCTGGAAACCGGACGCGTCGTGCTCGCCGATAGCGCCGACAATCTGCTCGCCAACGACAACATCAAGCGGGCCTACCTGGGCGGTTGATCGTCGCGGACAAGACCGCACTGCGGCCCGCGCCATCCGCGTTCATCGAACGCGGGATGCGCGGGCCGCTTCTTTTGCGTCGACGAAATGTCGAATCAATCGCCGCGTGCAATCGCAAGCTGCGCGATCAAACGCATCAGCTCGGCCTGGCGGCGCGTGGTGGTTTTCGCGAACACGTGATGCAGATGCGTGCGCACCGTCGAGGGCAGCACCTGCAGCACTTCGGCCACGTCCTTAGGGTTGAGGCCCTTGCCGACCTCGCAGGCCACGCGCGCTTCCGCGGGCGTGAGTCCAAACAGCGCGATAAGACGCGTTTCCACGCCGCGCCGCGACGATTGCGGATCGATCACGATGAGCATGGCCGTGCCGGCGCGCGAGCCGTGGGCGAAATAGTCGGCGTGACGGTGCTCGCCTAGCGGCGAAATGAGCGCCTGCAGCGGTTCGTCGGGCGGCTGGCGGGCGATCAGCATCGCGCCGCCGCTGCGCCCGCGCACGTCGCGCCCCGCGGCTCGCGCAATCAGCGAGCGCAACTGCTGGGTGGCGGCTGCCGTGGCGGCGCTGAGCACGGCGTGTTCGGTGCGCAGCCCGTTTGCGCGCGCGAGCTGCGCCGTGGCGGCGCGATTCGCGAACACGATGTGCGCATCGGCGTCGACGATCAGCACGCCATGCGCGAGCGCGTCGAGTGCGTCCGCGGGGGCATTCGCGCTTTGATCGCGCGAGGCGAGGGTGCGCGCCGTGTGCCGCTGCACGCGCAAGGCATTGCGCAGATGTGGCAGCAGCGTGCGCAGCGCGTCCAGTTCGTCTTCGCTATAGAAGCGTGTTTCATGGCGCAGCGCGCCGAGCACGGCGGCCATATCGCCTTCACGCAGCACGTTGGCGAAGGCCACCGTGTAGAAGCGCTGCGGGCGCACCCACTCCTGCACGAAGGCGCTGCGTTGCAGACTCCCCTGCGAGTGGATCATCGTGTCGGTGACGAGCGTGCCGGCGGCCCAGCGGCGCACCTGCGGCACGAGCGGATCGAAGCCGCCGTAGTGCTGCGCGTACGATTGGGCAAACGAAGCGTCGATGCCGTCCCACTCGGCGAGCGAGAACGTGCTTTCGGGCGGCAGCATGGTGAGATTGACGTGTTGCGCGCCGATGCGTTGCGCGATGCGCGCACACACATCCGGCCAGCGTTGCGCGTCAAAGCCGGCATCGTAGATCGCGTCGATCAGGCCGCCGGTATCATCGGGCTCGCCGTACCGCGCGCGCGCGCTGTGTGCCACAGTATCGATAGCCGCGGCGTGTGCGGCCGTGATGGGCCCCATGATGGTCTCCAGGCTGGAAATTATCGACGGCAGAAGGCCTCAGGGCAGGCCGCACGAGGCTGCATACAGGGCCATGTGGCACTGCAACGACGCAAGGGGGCGCTCAGGGCTTGAATCCACGTTTGCAAACGGCGGGCGGGAGGGGATGCACTGCAACATCCCGGGGTACCTATTCTGAATGAATAGACGATCAAACCTACGATTCGCTTTCGTCAGAAGAGATTTCGGGTTTCGTTACATCCGATGCATTGCGGGTACTGGACAAGCGCGCCGCGCTCACGATAATTGAGCGTCCAAACAGGCGCGCCGCACGGGGAAAAGGCGGTGCGCGTCAGTGAAAGTCAGAGAAAGCGGAGAGTCTTTGGATGTCTGAAGAGTACGAAGTGCATGGACCGCACGACCACGCGGTCGAACACGCCGCGGCGGGCCATGGCGGCCACGGCGAAGGCGATCCGTTCCCGGGCCGCATGGCGGTGATGACCGCCATCCTCGCTTCGATTGGAGCGATCTTTGCCTACCAGAGCGGCAACAGCGAGAACCAGGCGCTCTACTACAAGAACGAAGCGGCGATCCGCAAGACCGAAGCCGCGAATCAATGGGCTTACTATCAGGCGAAGGGCGAGAAGCAGAACCTCGCGGAACTGGGCGCGCAACTCTCCGCGCTAGCGCCGAATTCGGACGCTGCGCAGAAGCGCTTTGCCGCCGACGCCGACCGTTATCGCCAGCAGAAGGAGCCGATCCGCGCCAAGGCGGAGGCACTCGAAAAAATCGTCGAGCAGGACGATGCGCTCAGCGAGCACGTGCTGCATGGCCATCATCGCTGGGCACAGGCCACGACGCTCATCCAGATCTCGATCGCGCTCACGGCGATTACGCTGCTTACGCGGCGGCGCTGGCTACTCAATACGTCGGTGGGCGTCGCGATCGTCGGGGTGGGGCTGGGCGCGTTGGCGTTCTTCGGCGGCTGAGCGCTCACCCGCCGCACACGATCGCCGTGAGCAGCAGCGGCACGACCGATTGCACGGTGGCGTCGCTGTTGGTTTCGCGCACGCGTGAGCGCACCTTCTCCGCAGGCGCGGACACGACCACACCGTAGAGCGGCGAGGTGATCTCCTTGCCGGCGCCGCGCTTGAAGAGCGTGTCGTCGCGGTCGTAGCCGAGCACCACGTAAATGGGGAAGCCGAACGCGCTCAGGCGGCTGCCGCGCACCGGGCTGAACGCGTTGACCGAATTCGCTTCGACGCGGCTCGGCTCGGGCTCGATGGATTTTTCGTCAATCAGCGACGAAATGAATGTGTGAGGATCGGACTTGCAGTCGAACTGCTGGTCGTGTGTGGCGGATTGCGTGGCTTGCGCATGCGCGGCCACCGGGACCAGCAGGGCGGCAAAAGCGGCAAGGCCGCTCAGCGCGCTCCGCAGCGTGGCGGCCGGGAGCGCGAATATCACGGGAGTGTAGTGCTTGGTCATAGCTACGAGCAGCAATGCCGAGAGAAGACCGGATGACTCCATTCGACAGCCGGACTTCGTTCGTGTTCAAAGCTTACGGCACATAAATTGCGCGGGCCGTGCGCCCGCGCACATCTTCATGCTGGATGGGGGCGGCTAGAGCATTGACTTCGCCTGGCTCAGGATCTTGTCGCAGACCTGCTTCGTGGCCTCCTCCTTGAGGCCGCCGCCCGTGAGGTCGAGCTTCTGTCCGTTGCCGGCCGTGAGGATGCCGCTCGTGCCCTGCGTATAGCCGCTATCCGTCGTGTTCGCGCCGCCGGGCAGCTTGCCGAGCAGCGAATCCTTCACGTTGCTCGCGGCGTCGGCGTTCAGGTAATTGTTCTTGATGCAGTACTGCAGCACGCCGGTGACATTGCCGAGACTGTTCGAGGTGAGCGATGGTGCCGAAAGCGAGTTGCCGAGGCCGCCCAGATTGCCGAGCGCGCCCTGTGCCGAACCGCTGTTGCTGCCGCCCTGGTTGAGCAGGTTGCCGAGCTGCGCCTGTGCGGCGCCCCAGGGGGCGAGCAGCGCCAGGGTCATGGTGGCCATCAACGCCGTGGCGATGCGCGGCGTTGCGACGCCTGGAACAGACGTTTGCATACACGAATCTCCGTGGTGGTTCAGTGCGCCCTTACTATAGACGGATTCGTTTAGCCGGCTTCGCTACGTGACGCCGCACGAGCGTTCGGTTGGCGGCGGTGCAACCGCTGCGAGGTGCGACCGCCGGGACTCGCCGTGAACGTTTCATGATGCATCTAATGTTTTCATCGCCATGTCATTTGTTGCGGGCACAACGATAGCGCTGCAGGAGCCTGGCGTTCGTCGAGGCGGATGTGTCTTAAGTGGTATGCATGCGTTCGGAATTGCGTAGGGCGGGGATCGTGTGCCAGCTACGCAACGATTGAACCTGTTACAAGTGTATCTGCGCTGTAAAACACTGCGTTTCAGGCTTTTTTTGGCGATCTTTCCGGCTATTCAAGGTTGAGATTGTTTCGAACCGTAACACTTATTACGGCCCTCCTCATCGGCTGGTTTCAGGTGGTATGCTTCCTGCACAATTCTCCCTTGCACGAGTGAGACCACGTGTATTGCGTCAATACAGTGAAAGAACGCACTGCCAGAGTGCGCATCGCGACGCAAATGAACACGTCATACAAGCATATGGTGCAACCGAGCTAGCCAACGCGGGCAACAAGATCCGCAGGCCAGTGCTCCGTCACTGCAGCCCCGGTCCGGCTGCGTGGAGAACAGCATGAATTTCGAAGAACTGAGCGACGACGAGTGGATGCAGGTGTCTTCGCTCGTGTCAGATGAACCTCCAATCAGGCTCAACCGGCGCGGCCGCCCTCGTGCCGAGCCGCGCGTGGTGGCCAATGCCGTCCTGTGGATTCTCACCACCGGTGAGTCGTGGTCGCGTCTGCCCGCGCGTTATCCGTCCGGGCCTACCTGCCGTCGTCGTTTCGAGGAATGGCACAGTAGCGGCACGCTGATCGAGCTGGTCGAGCTGCTCTCGCAGCGCGGCCGCAAGTTCGTTTATGTGCCGCAGCCGGCGCAGGCCGATGCGCAACCCGTTGCAGTCGCAGTCGAGGAAGTCGCCGAGGACGATGGCCAGCCGGCCGTGTTCTGGAAGAGCCCCGAAGCCTGGCAGGCGCCCGCTGCGCTCGCCGACGCGCCGCTTGCCGATCCCATGGAAAGCATGATGCGTCAGCTCGCGGGCGGCGAAGCGGCATTGCCCGTTTCGATCGACGCGCCTGTCGTGTCGGCCGCAACGAGTGCAACGACTGTTGCGAGTGCGACGCGTTCGCAGAACGATGCGCCGTTCGCACCGTTCTCGCCTTCCCGCGTGAGCAAGCCGGTTGCGACTCGCGCGATGCCGCGCGACGCGTCGCATCGCAGCGCGCATCCGGCGGGCGGCGTGGTACAGGTCGCGGAATGGCGCGGCTATACGATGAGCCTCACCGTGCAGCCCGTGCGCAACCGCATGTTCCGCGGGGCCGTGGAGATTCTCAAGGATGGCAAGCGCATCGAGCGCTCGGGCCTGATCGGGCCGCCGTTCCAGGATCGCGAATCGGCCAGGAATTTCGCCTTCGACTGGGCGCGTGAATGGCTCGATCGCGAAGGCACCGCTGAGTCCGCGTCCGGCGTTTCGTGGCCGGGTTCGCATCCGGCCAAACATGCCGCGTCGAAGGGCGCTGCACCGAGCGCTTCGCAGACGGCGCTGCCCGACGTCGCATCGCACGCGCCCATCCAGGCGCCAGGCGTGACGCGCGGCGATCCGTCCAATGCCGCCGCCGCGCGCGCGTTGCCTCCGGCGGTGCCGGGCAGTGTGCGGCTCGCGCCGCTGCAAGCGCCGGTACAGCGTTACACCGCCACGGGCGCACTGCTCACGGGCAGCGAAGCCAATACGACGTCGTCCGGCACCGCCGAGCGACGCACCGATGGCACGACCGGAACGCGCTACCGCACGCTCTCGCGTTGATCTTGCAAGGCCGCGCGCGCGATGCGCGCGGCCTTCCTGCATGGCCGCTACTGCTTTCTTCACTGCCTGCCGTACTGATCGTCGAGACGCACGATATCGTCTTCGCCGAGATATGAGCCCGACTGCACCTCGATGATCTCGAGCGGCATCTTGCCCGGATTTTCCAGTCGATGCGACACGCCAAGGGGGATGTACGCTGACTCGTTCTCCGAAACGATGAAGCGTTCTTCCCCACGCGTGACGAGCGCTGTGCCGCGGACGACGACCCAATGCTCGGCGCGATGGTGATGCATCTGCAGCGAGAGACGTGCGCCCGGTTCGACCACGATCCGCTTGACCTGGAAGCGCTCGCCGCTGTCCACGCTGTCGTAGTGACCCCATGGGCGATGCACGAGGCGGTGCGCCACGGCTTCGGTGCGGCGTTCCTGCTTCAGGCGCTGCACGATCTTCTTGACGTCCTGGGCGCGCGAGCGGTCGGCGACGAGCAGGGCGTCCGGGGTCTCCACGACCACGAGGTCCTTCGTGCCGAGGCAGGCCACGAGCCGGCCGTCAGAATGCGCGAAGGTATCGCTGGCGCCTTCGAACATCACGCGACCGTGCGCGACGTTGCCTTCGTCGTCCTTCGGCGAAACCTGCCAGACGGTGTCCCATGAACCGAGGTCGGTCCAGCCTGCCGTCAGCGGCACGACTACGCCGCTCGCGACCGTCGGGTCGCCGGAGAGCGGTTCCATCACGGCGTAGTCGATCGAGTTCGAAGGCGAACGTGCGAACGCTTCGCTATCCACGCGGAAGAAGTCGCCGTCGGCCTTGCCGTTCTCGATCGATTCCGCGCATGCGGCGTAGATGGCCGGATGGAAATGGCGAATCGCCTTGAGCCAGGTCGATGCGCGCACGATGAAAATGCCGCTGTTCCACCAGTAGCGCTGCGAAGCGACGTACTGCTGCGCCAGCTCGAAATAGGGCTTTTCGACGAAACCGTTCAGACGCCGCGCACCGTTGGGTTCGCCATTCGCGAGCGGCTCGCCCACGTGAATGTAGCCATAGCCCACTTCGGGATGCGTGGGCACGATGCCCATCGTCACGATCTGGCCATTCGCGGCATGACGCACGCCGTCGGCCACGGCGTTCTGGAACGCTTCGAGGTCGGCAAGCGCATGGTCGGCCGGCATCACCACGAGAATGCCGTCTTCGTGCTTTGCCGCCACCGACATCGCGGCGATCGTGAGCGCGGGCGCCGTGTCGCGGCCCACGGGCTCGAGAATCAGACGCGCCTGCTTGCCCGCCGCGCGAACCTGGTCGGCAGTGGTGAATCGATGTTCTTCATTGCAGACGATCAGCAATTCCTCTGCGAGCGTCACGCGCTCGGCGAGCGCATCGAGGCGGCCCGCGGTGTTGGCCAGCAGCGACTGCTCGCCAACGAGGTTGATCATCTGCTTCGGATATTGCTCGCGCGACAATGGCCACAACCGCGAGCCCGCGCCGCCCGCTAGCACTACAGGGCACACCTGCAATGCACTGCGCGTTTCGGCACGCGTCTGGGACGCTTTTGCCGATGCCGTAGCGGAACCCGTATCCGTCATCTCGCTCTCCTGTAAAAGGTATCGGTGATGCGATTTGTAGCATGCTTAAAATCGTCATAAATCGAGTCGTAAAGAAGAAAACGGAAAATATTCGAATTAAATTTAAATCATGCTTCCGTCACAACAGAATTCAGATAAAAAATTCAATAAAAATTCCGTTGCAGGTCGCCGCAATTTCTTGTCGGAACCCAAATTCAGGCGTCATGGCAGGAAAAATCTGCCGGAATGACCGGGTTGTGAACCAATGCAGGCGTGTGTTCCGGTAATCTTTGCCGACAAAAGCCGCGAAAAAATGGCCCGCAAGGGCCGAAACAATTGGAGATACTTTTAAGGCTTGCGGCCAGAATTTTTATCGCGCCTTATTAGGGTTTATTCGGATCAGAATTCGCGACGCCAGACGTTTTTTTGTGGCGACGCAGTCCCAGAAACTTTTGAAGCGACCGGCCATGATTTGCAGTGCGTGGCCGCGATTCATTTTTTAAACCCGAGGTGCCGGACATGCTCAGCGTTCTAGCCAGAATTTTCGACGTTGCCGCCATCGCCGCTGGAGCGCTGCTCGCGGCCGCCTTGCACCGTGGCCAGCTCGTGCCGCTCACCGACGCGGAGAGCGTGGCGCTCGCGTTCAACTGCGTGCTCGCGATCTGGATGTTCCCGGCATTCGGCATCTACAAGTCGTGGCGCGGCAAGTCGCTCTACGCCCTCTTTGCCCGCGTGTGCGCCGCCTGGCTCGCCGTGGAGGGCACGGGCATCCTGCTGAGCTTCAGCCTGCACCGCGCCGATTCGCTCTCGCGCCTGTGGCTCGCGTACTGGGTCGTCGCCTCGGTGGCGCTCCTGATCCTCTCGAAGGCGCTCGTGCACATGGTGCTGCGTGGCATTCGCCGCGAGGGCTACAACCAGAAGGCCGTGGCGGTGGTGGGCGGTCCGCGCTACGGCCGCTTCCTGATCGAACACATGCGCTTTCACCCGGAAGCGGGCTTTCACCCGGCGCTCGTGTTCGACGAGGACAGCGACGCCGATGGCGCCGCCGCAATCGACGGCGTGCCCGTGGAGCGCAACCTGCAGGCGATGCTCGAATTCGTGCGCAAGAACGAAGTGCGCGAGCTGTGGCTCGCCTTGCCGATCACCAAGGAGCGCACGATCCATCGCATCGTCACGGCCTTGCGCAACGACTTCGTGAACATTCGCTTCATTCCGGACGTGCGCAGCCTGTCGTTCTTCAGCCAGCCCGTGGTCGATCTGCTCGGCGTGCCGGCCATCAATCTCGCGGCCTCGCCGGTCACGGATCTGCGCGTACTGCCCAAGCGCGTGTTCGACATCGTGTTCGCGGGCGGCGTGCTGGTCGCGCTCGCGCCGCTGCTGGCCGTGATTGCGCTTGCCGTGAAGCTCACGTCGAAGGGCCCGGTGTTCTTCAAGCAGCGCCGCAAGGGGCTGGATGGCAACGAGTTCGAAATCTACAAGTTCCGCTCGATGAAGGTCCATGCGGAAGTCGCGGGGCAGATCACCCAGGCGCGCCGCAACGATCCGCGTGTGACGCGCGTGGGTGCGTTCCTGCGCCGCACGAGCCTCGACGAGCTGCCGCAGTTCATCAACGTGCTCAAGGGCGAGATGTCGGTGGTGGGTCCGCGCCCGCACGCGCTGGCCCACGACGACATCTACAAGGACCTCGTGCGCGGCTACATGGCGCGCTATCGCATCAAGCCGGGCATCACGGGCTGGGCGCAGGTCAACGGCTTTCGCGGCGAAACCGATCGCGTGGAAAAGATGCGCGACCGCGTGCGCTTCGATCTGCACTACATGCAGCACTGGAGCTTCGCGCTCGACCTGCGCATCGTGGCGATGACCATGTGGAAGGGCTTCGCAGGCCAGAACGCATATTGAGGCGAAGCGAGTGCGCGCGATGCAAATGTGCGCAACGTTTCGCGTGACATGAAGAATCAATCACTTTTGAGGTGGGCATGAATCTGACGATCATTGGCAGCGGTTATGTGGGTCTCGTGACGGGCGCCTGTCTTGCCGACATTGGCAACGACGTGTTTTGCCTCGACGTCGACGAACGCAAGATCGACCTGCTCAATCAGGGCATCGTGCCGATCCACGAGCCGGGCCTGAAGGAAATCATCGAGCGCAATGTGCGCGCGCGCCGGCTGAAGTTCTCGACCGACGTGGAAGCGGCGGTCGCGCACGGCGACGTGCAGTTCATCGCCGTCGGCACGCCGCCCGACGAAGACGGCTCCGCCGACCTGCAATACGTGCTGGCGGCCGCGCGCAACATCGGCCGCCACATGACCGGTTTCAAGGTGGTAGTGGACAAGTCCACGGTGCCGGTGGGTACGGCTGCGCTCGTGCACGACGCGATCGCCTCCGAACTGCGCAAGCGCGGCGAGAGCCACATGTTCTCGGTGGTCTCGAACCCGGAGTTCCTCAAGGAAGGCGCGGCAGTCGAGGACTTCGCGCGGCCCGACCGCATCGTGCTCGGCTGCAACGACGACGTGCCGGGCGAGCGCGCGAAAGAGGTCATGAAGCGCCTGTATGCGCCGTTCAACCGCAATCACGAGCGCACGCTGTACATGGACGTGCATTCGGCCGAATTCACCAAGTACGCGGCCAACGCCATGCTCGCCACGCGCATTTCGTTCATGAACGAACTCGCGAATCTCGCCGACCGCGTCGGCGCCGATATCGAGGCCGTGCGCCGCGGCGTGGGCTCGGATCCGCGCATCGGCTACGACTTTCTCTATGCGGGCTGCGGTTATGGCGGCTCGTGCTTCCCGAAAGATGTGAAGGCGCTCATGCGCACTGCCGAGGATTTCGGCGAGCCGCTGCAGATCCTGCGTGCCGTGGAGTCCGTCAATGAAGCGCAGAAGCAGGTGCTCGCCCAGAAGATCGTTACGCGCTTCGGCTCGGACCTCACCGGCCGCACGTTCGGCGTCTGGGGGCTCGCGTTCAAGCCGAACACCGACGACATGCGCGAGGCGCCGAGCCGCACGCTCATCGCCGAACTGCTCGCGCGCGGCGCCACGGTCAAGGCTTACGACCCGGTTGCGACCGCCGAAGCGCAGCGCGTACTCGCGCTCGATCTCGCGCACGCGCCGGAACATCAGGCGCGGCTGTCGTTCGTGAACGACGCGATGGAAGCCGCGAGCGAAGCGGATGCCGTGGTGGTCGCCACCGAATGGAAGGTGTTTAAGGCGCCCGATTTCGAAACGCTGAAGTCGCAGCTGAAGATGCCGATCGTGTTCGACGGCCGCAATCTCTACGAGCCGTCCGCGCTGCAGGAACTAGGCATCGAGTACCACGCCGTGGGCCGTGCGAGCGCGACGCAGGCAAGCCGCGCGCGCGCCGAAACCGCCGCAACGCAGGCAGTGGCCTGAGCGGTGCCGGGCTTCGTGCTTAGCGCCATGTAAAGGAAGGGAGTCACGCGATCATGATCAAGAACGTGCTCATCGTCTGCCACGCCAACGTCTGCCGCTCGCCGGCGGCGGAACAGCTCTTTCGCGAGCGTCTGAGCGAACAGACAGGCTCACGGCCGGATTCGTTTCAATCGGCGGGCCTGCGTGCGCGCGATGGCGACGACATGGACCCCGTGATGCAGTGGCTCCTTGCCGAGCGCGGCGTGAAGGTCGGCGGGCACCAGTCGCGCCGCCTCACCAGCCGCCTCGTGCGCTCCGCAGACCTCGTGCTCGTGACCGAGCGCCGCCAGGTCGCCGCGGTCGAGCGCATTGAACCCACCGCGCGCGGCAAGGTGTACGCGCTCGGTAATTGGGAAAACTCTGATGTCAGCGATCCGCATGGACTCCATGAGTCCGCGTATCGCCAGAGTCTTGAATTGATGGATCGTATGGTTAAGGGATGGTTGAGCCGAATATGCCAATGACAAAACTGAAACTGACGGCGGTGGTCGCGTTGAGCGTCTTCGTTTCCGCGTGCGCGACGGCGCCCGGCAATTATCTCGACACGTCGAGCCTGAAGGAACAGCCGAACAACCAGCCGCAGCAGCAATTCAACGTGACGCTCATCACGCAGCAAGTCGTGCTGCAGCAGGCGCAGGCGGCCGCAGCCCAGCCGAAGGCGCCGCTGCCGCCCTCGAAGTTCTCGAGCGCTGCCGACTACACGTATCACATCGCGCCGCAGGACATTCTTGGCGTGACTGTGTTCGATCACCCCGAGCTGTCGACGCCGCAGGGCTCGACGTTCTCCACGGGCGGCAACACGACGCAGACGGTGGGTCAGGCGCTCACGCAGCCGTATACCAACGCGCTGCCGGGCCAGGCCGACCCGTACGGACAGACCGTGGCCAAGGACGGCACGATCTTCTTCCCGTTCGTGGGCCGCATCATGGCCGCGGGCAAGACGCCCGGCCAGATCCGCGACCAGCTCGCGTCCGGCCTCGGCCCCTATGTGAAGAACCCGCAGGTGGACGTGCGCGTGCTCGCGTACCGCAGCCAGAAGGTGCAGATCACGGGCGACGTGAAGACGCCGGGCCCGCTCTCGATGAGCGACGTGCCGCTCACGCTGGTGGACGCCATCACACGCTCGGGTGGCACGACCGACAACGCCGACATCAACCGCGTGCGCCTCACGCGCAACGGCAAGCTGTACATCCTCGATGCGAACCGCATGCTCGACGGCGGCGATTCGACTCAGAACGTGCTGCTGCAGGACGGCGACGTCATCAATATTCCGGATCGTTCGGATAGCAGAATTTTCGTGATGGGCGAAGTGAAGACGCCGCTGCAGACGAACCTGATTCGCGGCGACCTCACGATCGCCGACGCGCTCACCCAGGCGGGCGGCATTCTCGATACCGACGCGAACCCGCGCCAGATCTTCGTGATGCGCGGCATGAAGGACAACCCAACGCAGCCAGAGATCTATCGTCTCGACATGACCAAGCCCGACGCGATCATGCTTTCGTCGCAGTTCCAGCTCAAGCCGCTGGATGTGGTGTACGTGGGCACGGCCGCTTCGACGACCTTCAACCGTGTGTTGCAGCAGGTGCTGCCGACCATCCAGACCGTCTTCTATCTGAAGCAGATCGCGAAGTAAGCACGTGATCGAAAAGCTTCGAAAGAGGACCCAGGAGCAACACCTAAACAACGGGATTGAATCGTGACCATACAAGCCAATAGCCAGGCGGCCCCGGCGGCCCGCACCGAGGAAGAGGACGTCGTCCTCGGCCAGTTGCTGCGCGTCATCATCGACGACATCGGCTGGCTCATCGCGATCGCGGCGGCGGTGATCGCCATGGCCGTGTTCTACTGCTTCATCGCCAAGCCGGTCTATACGGCCGACACCCAGGTTCGCGTGGAGCCTTCCGACTACACGTCGCAGGCCCTCACGCAAACGCAAACCGGCGCGAACATCAGCTCCGGATCGTCGACGGGCAGTCTGCCCACCGACGCCGAGATCCAGATGATCAAGAGCCGCAGCGTCGTCGAGCCGGTGGTGAAGCAGTTCAAGCTGAACACCACCGTCACGCCGGTCATGCTGCCGCTGATCGGCAGCCTGTCCGCGCGTCTCGCGACGCCGGGCACGCCGGCGCGTCCGTGGTTCGGGTTGAGCAACTGGCTCAGCAATTTCGCGTGGGGCGGCGAAGTCATCAACATCGACTCGATCGAGGTTACGCCCGAGCTCGAAGGCAAGAAGCTCACGCTCACCGCGCTCGACAACGACCGCTACGTGGTTTCGACCCCGGACGGCGCGCGCCTGCTCGAAGGCGCCGTCGGCCAGGTCGAGCAGGGCGGCGGCGTGAAGCTGCTCGTGAACAAGCTCGTTGCGCGTCCTGGCACCCGCTTCAAGGTCGTGCGCCTGAATGACCTCGACGCGATCAGCGGTTTCCAGAACGCGATCCAGGTTCAGGAGCAGGGCAAGCAAACGGGCGTGATCGACATCTCGCTCGAAGACAACGACCCCGAGCACGCGGCAGCAATCGCCAACGCGGTGGCGCAGTCGTATCTGCGCGAGCACGTAGCGACCAAGCAGGCCGACGCGAGCAAGATGCTCGACTTCCTGCGCAGCGAACAGCCGCGCCTGAAGTCGGACCTCGAGAACGCCGAAGCGGCGCTCACGGCTTATCAAAGCAAGTCGGGCTCGATCAACGCGAGCGACGAAGCGAAGATCTATCTCGACGGCAGCGTGCAGTACGAGCAGCAGATTTCGGCGCTGCAACTGCAGATCGCCTCGCTCCAGCAGCGCTTCGGCGACCAGCACCCGGTGCTGATCGCGGCGCGCCAGCAGCTCGCGCAACTGCAGGGCGAGCGCGCGAAGTACGACACGAAGTTCCGCGATTTGCCGGCCACGGAAGTGAAGGCCGTGCAGCTGCAGCGTGACGCGAAGGTGGCCGAGGACATCTACGTGCTGCTGCTCAACCGCATCCAGGAGCTTTCGGTGCAGCGCGTGGGCACGGGCGGCAACGTGCACATCGTCGATCCGGCCCTGCGCCCCGGCAATCCGTCGAAGCCCAAGAAGCTGCTGATCGTCTCGGCGGCGTCGCTGCTCGGCATCATTCTCGGCACGGGCTTCGTGCTCATGCGCCGCAACATGTTCAAGGGCATCGTCGATCCGGACCAGATCGAGCGCTCGTTCCAGCTGCCGGTGTACGGTCTCGTGCCGCTTTCGCCGGAGCAGCTGGCGCTCGAAAAGCGGGCCCCGGTGCGCGGCGGCACGCGTCTGCGTGAAGTGCTCGCGAACTCGCGCCCGAAGGACCTCACGGTCGAAAGCCTGCGTAGCCTGCGCACCTCGCTGCAGTTCAGCGTGATGGACGCGCGCAATCGCGTCGTCATGCTGACGGGCTCGGTGCCGGGCGTGGGCAAGAGCTTCCTCACCGCGAACCTCGCCGTGCTGCTCGCCCATTCGGGCAAGCGCGTGCTGATGATCGACGGCGACATGCGCCGCGGCGCGCTCGAACGCCATCTGGGCGGCCCCCAGGAAAACGGCTTCTCCGAGCTGCTCTCGGGGCAGATTTCGCTGGACGAGGCGATTCGCGCGACCGAAGTGGACAACCTGCACTTCATGTCGTGCGGCCGCCGTCCGCCCAATCCTTCCGAGCTGCTGATGTCGCCGCGTCTGGGCCAGTACCTCGAAGGCCTGTCGAACCGCTACGACGTGCTGCTCATCGACACGCCGCCGGTGCTCGCCGTGACCGATGCCGCCATCATCGGCGGCCATGCGGGCTCGACGTTCCTCGTGCTGCGCTCGGGCATGCACACCGAAGGCGAAATCGCCGACGCGCTCAAGCGTCTGCGCAATGCCGGCGTGCGCGTGCAGGGCGGCGTGTTCAACGGCGTGCCGGCGCGTACGCGCGGCAACTACGGCTATGGCTACGCGAACGTGCGCGAGTACCTGAGCGCATGACGCAAACGCCCCCATCAAGCACAGCAAAGGAGAACTCGCGATGAAAGTGACCGTGCTCGTGCCGACCTATCGGCGTCCTGACGATCTGTCGCGCTGTCTTTCGGCGCTGCTGCGCCAGCAGCGCGCGCCCGACGAGATCGTGGTGGTGGCGCGTGCCGACGACGAGGCGACGCACGCGTGCCTCGCCGAACACGTCACGCCCCGCGTGCTCAACGTGGCAGTGGCCATCGTCGAGGAGCCGGGGCAGGTGGCGGCGCTCAATCGCGGCATCGAGGCCGCGACGGGCGACGTGATCGCCATTACCGACGACGACGCCGCGCCGCGCGCCGACTGGGTCGCGCGCATTGCGGCGGCCTTCGAGGCCGACCCGAAGCTCGGGGCGCTGGGCGGCCGCGACTGGGTGCATGAAGGCGGCCGCGTGATCGACGGCGAGCGCACGCTGGTGGGCAAGCTGCAGCGCTCGGGCCGCATCATCGGCAACCATCATCTGGGCGCGGGCGGTGCGCGCGAAGTCGACCTGCTCAAGGGTGCGAACATGAGCTATCGACGCGCGGCGATCGGCGACCTGCGCTTCGACCGGCGCCTGCGCGGCACCGGCGCGCAAACGCACAACGACATGGCGTTCAGCCTGAGCGTGAAGCGCGCGGGCTGGAAGCTCGTCTACGACCCGCTCGTGGCCGTCGACCATTACCCCGCGCCGCGCCCGGGCGAAGACCCCCGCAACGCGCAGACGCTCGCCTCGATCCGCAACGCCGCCTACAACCTGCATCTGATCCTGCTCGGCCATCTCACGCCGCTGCGCCGCGAAACCGCCTGGTGGTGGTACGCGCTCGTCGGCACGCGCGTGTATCCGGGCCTCGTGCACACGGGCCTGAGCGCCGTGCGCGGCGATTCCGCGGGCGCGGCGTTCGCACGCTGGCGCGCGGTGCGCGGCGGCGCACGAGAGGCGCGCCGCGCGCTCGTTTGACTGGCGCGGCCAACGACTACAGGGAGGACCCCGAATGAGCAGTACGCAAGTCCACGTCCACCTTTTCTATGGCGCCGATCCGCGCCGCTATCGCAAAGGCGAGAACATCGGCAGCCTGTATGGCTACCACCACGCGGAATCTGCGGAATTCGCCCTCAATTACGCGCAGGACGCGAGCGAAAGCACGCCCATGCGCTTCATGCGGCGTGCGCTGAAGGCCGCGGCCGGTTTCGACTTCATTCACGCCTGGCGCAATCGCCGCGCCATTCTGCAGTCCGACGTCATCTGGACGCACACCGAGCAGGAGCATCTGGCCGTGGCGCTGGTGCTGCTGATGAACGCGAAGAAGGGCGGCGCGCGCCCGCTGCTGCTCGCACAAAGCGTGTGGCTGCTCGACCGTTGGCCCGGCTACGGCGCGCTGCGCCGTGCGATCTACAAGCGGCTGCTCAAGCGTGCCGATCTGCTCACCACGCTCGCGAGCGAGAATGCCGCGCTGTGCGGCGAGTATTTCGGGCGCGAGGCGCGTCACGTGCTCTATGGGCTCAATACCAGCGATTTTCCGCTGCGTCCGCCTGCGCAGTGGACGCCGCATACGCCCGTGCGCGTGGCCGCGATCGGCAACGACCGCGATCGCGACTGGACCACGCTCGTCAGCGCGCTCGGCAACGATTCGCGCTACCAGGTACGTATCGCCACGCGCCGGCGCATGCCAGCATCGGCGCGCGCGGACAACGTCGAGATCGTGCGCGTTTCCGGCATCAAGCAACAGCACGCGCTGTATGACTGGGCGGACATCATCGTCGTGCCGCTGCGTCCCAACACGCATGCTTCGGGCATCACGGTGATGCTGGAAGCCGCGGCGCTCGGCAAGCCGATGATCGCGACGAAGGTCGGTGCGCTCGAAGATTACTTCGACGACAAGGCCGCCTCGTACGTCGAGCCGTTCAACGCCGAGCAACTGCGCGACGCGGCGAATGCGCTCGTGGCCGACCCGGCGCGGGCGCTCGCCCAGGCGCGCGAGGCCTGCGAGCAGCTGCGCACGCGCGATCTCACGACTGAGCACTTCGCGCGGCAGCACGCGCAGCTCACGCGCGAGATGCTGCACGAGCGCGACGCGCGCAACGGCGAGTCGATCGCGAGCGAACCCCAAGGCCGGGGCGTCGCCGCGCGCGGGATGTGATCATGGACGTCACGACCGCTATCCCCGCACCCGCGCCGGCGAGCCAGCCGGGCCGCCGCCGCGGCGGCCTGCGCAGCCTGCTCGGCCGCGATACGCTGCCGCCGCTCGCCTTGTGGGTATTCACGGTGCTGCTGATCGGCGCGCACCAGGGCACCGTGCTGACGCTGGCGTTTCCCGTGCTGTCGATCGCGGTGGGATTCTGGCTCTACTTCGTGAACCCGGTGCGCTATATCGGCTTCATGTGGTGGCTGTGGTTCCTGAGCCCCGAAGTGCGGCGCCTCGCCGACTACGGCAAGGGCGGCTTCACGCCCACCAGCCTCATTCAGGTCGCGCCGCTCGCCGTCACGATGATCAGCGGTATTTCGCTGCTGCGCTACTACCCGATCCTCGGGCAGCGGCGCGGTCTGCCGCTCCTGCTCGCGCTGCTCGGCATCGGCTATGGGTTCGTGGTGGGCGTGGTGGGCAGCGGCCCGGCCGCGGCGGTCTATGACCTTGCCAACTGGATCTATCCGTTCCTGATCGGCTTTCACATCATGGTGCTCACGCGCCAGTATCCCGAGTGCAGCAAGACCATCATCAACACCTTCATCTACGGCATGCTCGTGATGGGCGCGTATGGTCTCGTGCAGTTCTTCATCATGCCGCCATGGGATGCGATGTGGATGATCGGCTCGGACATGAACTCGCAGGGCGACCCCGTGCCGCTCGGCGTGCGTGTGTTCAGCACGATGAACTCGTCGGGCCCGTTCGCGTTCGCGATGATGGGCGCGATGGTGTTCGTGATGGCCGCGAAGCATCGGGTGCGCTGGATCGCGGCGGCGTTCGGCTTCTTCTCGTTCGCGCTCTCGCTCGTGCGCTCCACCTGGGGCGGCTGGGCGATCGCCATGGTGATCCAGCTGATGAAGTCGAGCAACAAGGTGCGCATTCGCATCATCGTCAGCGCGATCGTGCTGGCGGGCGTGTGCGTGCCGCTGCTCACGTTCGGTCCCGTGGCGGACCGCATGCAGCAGCGTCTGAATACGCTCGTGAACCTGAAGGACGACCAGAGCTACGAGGCGCGTAACCAGTTTTATGCCGACTTCGCGAAGAAGGCCTTCACCGACGTGACGGGCGAGGGTCTCGGCGCCACCGGCGCATCGACCAAGCTTTCCAGTAACAACGGCCAGCTCGGCCAATACGGCAGCTTCGACAGCGGCGTGATGAACATTCCGTTCGTGCTGGGCTGGCCCGGCACGCTGCTCTACATGTCGGGCGTGCTGTGGCTGCTCGTGCGCGCGGTGCGCGTGTCGATGCGTTTTCCCGAGGACCGCTACGTGTGCGCGTGCCTGAGCCTCGCGATATCGATCTTCGCCATGCTCGTGTTCACCAACTCGCTCGTGGGTACCGGCGGCCTGCTGCTCTTTTCGAGCGTGTTTTCCATTCTCAGCGCGGGGCATTGGGCGAAGCTGCAACGCCAGGCCCCTACCACGGAGGTCTCCGATTGAGAGTCGCAATCGTCACGCATGTCGTGCGCCACAATGACGGCCAGGGCCGCGTCAATCATGAAATCGCGCGCGCCGCGCTCGACGAGGGGTTCGAGGTGACGCTGGTCGCCTCGCATGTCGCGCCCGAGCTGCTTGCCCACCCCAAGGTGAAATGGGTGAATGTGCAACCTTCGCGCGCGTGGCCCACCAACCTGCTGCGCCAGCAGGTATTCGCGGTGAAGAGCGCGCTGTGGCTGCGCCGCAACCGGCGCGCATACGATGTGCTCCATGTGAACGGCTTCATCACCTGGGCGCACGCCGACGTCAACACCGCACACTTCGTGCACGGCGGCTGGGCGCGCAGCAAGTACTACCCGTTCGGTCTCACGCGCGGCGTGTGGTCCGCTTACCAGTTCGTCTACACGCGCGCCAATGCGGTGCTGGAGCGCTGGGCGTATCGGCGCTCGCGCGTGATCGCGGCCGTTTCGCGCAAGGTCGCCGACGAAATTCGCGCGTCGGGCGGCAACCCCGTGGAGCGGCTCGACGTGATCTACAACGGCGTCGATACGCGTGGCTTCTCGGCCGCGAGCGCGGACCGCGCGAAGTTCTCGCTGCCCGCCGACGCGTTCCTGCTGCTCTTCGTGGGCGATCTGCGCACGCCGCGCAAGAACCTCGGCACGATGCTGCACGCCATGAAGCAGATGCCCGACAACGTGCATCTGGCCGTGGCGGGCTACCTGCCGGGCAGCCCGTATCCCGACCTCGCACGCGAGCTGGGCATCGAGTCGCGGGTGCATTTTCTCGGCCTCGTGCGCGAGATGCCTACGCTCATGCGCTCCGTCGATACCTACGTATTTCCTTCGCGCTACGAAGCAATGAGCCTCTCGCTGCTCGAAGCGATGGCGGCGGGCTTGCCCGTCGTCACCGCGCGTACGGCAGGCGGCGCCGAAATCATCACGCCCGATTGCGGCATCGTGCTCGAAGACCCCGACGACGTGCCCGCGCTCGCCAACGCCGTGAAGACGCTCGCCACCGACACGCCGCGCCGGCTCGCGATGGGCGAGGCGGCGGCGGAACTGGCCACGCAGTTCGGCTGGGCGCGCATGGCCGCGCAGTACATCGCGCTCTACCGGCAACTGGCCGGCGACGCGAGCGAGGCCGTACGCCGCGAAGAACCCGCGTTCGCTGCTGCGACGCTGCCGCGCGGTCAAACGCTCCAGCGCGCAGAGACCCCCCGATAACCGCATACGTGCAGAATAAGGACACGCGATGACCACACAATCCATTCAATCGCTGCAGATCGGCATGCACTGGTTTCCCGAGCGCGCAGGCGGCCTCGACCGCATGTACTACTCGCTCGTCGGCGCGCTGCCCGGCGCGGGCGTGCGCGTGCGCGGCGTCGTGGCTGGCTCGCCCAAGGTGGCCCAGGACAGCGGCGGCGCGATTCACGGCTTCGGCTCCGCTTCGCGCTCGCTGCCGTTTCGCCTCATGGATGCGCGCCGTGCGCTGCGCAGCGAGATTCGCCGCCACCGTCCCGACGTCATTTCCTCGCACTTCGCCCTGTACACCTTCCCGGGGCTCGACGTCACGCGCGGCATTCCACAGGTTTCGCACTTCCAGGGCCCGTGGGCCGACGAAAGCTTCGTGGAAGGCGCGGCCACGCTGAGCCAGCGCATCAAGCACTCGCTGGAGCAGTCGGTGTATGAGCGCTCCTCGCGGCTCATCGTGCTGTCGAAGGCGTTTGGCGACATTCTCACGCGCCGCTACGCTATTTCGCCCGAGCGCGTGCGCATCGTGCCGGGCTGCGTGGATACGGCGCATTTCGACCCGGCCTGCACGACGGCGGAAGCGCGCCTGAAGCTCCAGTTGCCGCAAGGCCGCCCGATCATCCTCGCCGTGCGCCGCCTCGTGCGCCGCATGGGCCTCGAAGACCTGATCGACGCGATCAAGATGGTGAAGCAACGCCACCCGGACGTGCTCCTGCTGATCGCGGGGCGAGGCCGTCTGGAGTCCGAACTTCAGCAGCGTATCGACGAAGCAGGGTTGGCTGACAACGTGAAGCTGCTCGGCTTCGTGCCCGACGCGCACCTGCCTTCGCTCTATCGCGCGGCCACGCTGAGCGTGGTGCCGACGGTTGCGCTGGAGGGCTTCGGCCTGATCACGGTGGAGTCGCTTTCCGCGGGTACGCCGGTTCTGGTGACGCCCGTGGGCGGTCTGCCGGAGGCGGTGGCGGGTCTGTCGCAAGATCTCGTGCTGCCGAGCACGGGCGCGAACGCGATCGCCGATGGCATCGACGGCGCGCTTTCGGGCCGCATCAAGCTGCCGGATGAAGAGGCATGCAAGGCGTACGCGCGCGAGCACTTCGACAACGCCGTGATCGCGAAGCGCGTGGCCGGTGTGTACGCGGAAGCCATCGCCGCTCACTGAAGCGAGTCGATCGACCCAAAGAAAACCGCCGCTCGGGAGAGCGGCGGTTGATTTGTAGAACGAGAGCAGCCAAGCAGCGCTATTGCGTTTCGAGCACGCGTTCGCGGGCCTCTTCGTACATCCAGCGCAAGGTTTCTTCGAGGTGCTTGCGCGAGCTGTCGCCAACGATGGAACGCAGCTTCGCATTCGACCCGATCAGCTGACGCACCTCGTTGGCGCGTACGAAACGCGGATCGACATGCACCTCGATCTCGTAGCCGGCGATGCGCGCGAGCATGTCGAGCAGCGCACCGAGCGTCTGACCGCTGCCCGAGCAGACGTTGACGGTGGTGCCGCGCGGCGCGACTTCGACGAGCCGCGCATAGGCGTTCACCACGTCGCGCACATCGGAGAAGTCCCGGGCCACGTGCAGGTTGCCGAGCGAGATCTCTTTTTCGCCGCGTGCGTAGTGCTCGACGATCTTCGGGATCAGGAAGTCCGGCGACTGGCCCACGCCCGTGTAGTTGAACGGGCGCGCGATGATGATCGGCAATTGCGCCTGAAAACGCCTCGCGACGTATTCCATCGCGAGCTTGCTGACCGCGTAGTCGTTGGCGGGTTGGGGATCGACCTGTTCGTCGATCACGCCGTTCGTGGCGTTGCCGTAGACGTTCGCGCTGCTGGCCAGCAAGACGGCGCGCGGCACGTGCTTCTGCTGCGCGAGTGCCTCGAGCAGATTGCGGGTGCCGACGATGTTCACGACGTAGGTGCGTGCCACGTCGCTGTCGGCCACGTGGGCCACTGCGGCGAGATGCACGACCACGTCGGGCTGCACGGTTTCGAGCGCATGGGCGATCGCGGCGCGGTCGAGCAAGTCCGCCTCGATTGCGGTGGCGCCGAACGGGAAGGCTTCCGCGTCCAGCGATTCGCCCGTCCGCACGGTGCCCCACACGCGGTAGCCGTCCGCCGCGAGGCGAGCGGCCATATAGCGGCCCGTAAAGCCGCCAATGCCCGTGATGAGCGCGCGCGGACGGCTAGCGGGCTCAGAATGTGTCATGGCGTTCGTTACGCGCAAGGTCGGCCGTGACCATCATCTGGCAGAGCTGCTCGAGCGAAGTCTGCGGTTTCCAGCCGAGTTTCTCCTGCGCCTTGGTCGCGTCACCGATGAGCAGATCGACTTCGGCGGGGCGGTAGTAGCGCGGGCTCACGCGCACGAGCGTGCGGCCCGTGGCGACGCAGATGCCGGTTTCGCGCTCGCCCTTGCCCGACCATTCGAGCTGGAAACCGGCGGCGGCGAAGGCCATCTTCACGAAGTCGCGCACGGTTTCGGTGCGGCCCGTGGCGAGCACGTAGGTGTCGGGCTCGTCGGCCTGCAGCATGCGCCACATGCCCTCGACGTATTCGGAGGCGTAGCCCCAGTCGCGCTTGGCGTCGAGGTTGCCGAGTTCGAGCATGTTCAGCTTGCCGAGCTTGATCTTGGCGACACTGTCGGTGATCTTGCGCGTGACGAACTCGCGCCCGCGCAGCGGCGACTCGTGGTTGAAGAGAATGCCGCTCGTCGCGAAGATGTCGTAGGACTCGCGGTAGTTGACCGTGGACCAGTGCGCGAACAGCTTGGCCACGCCATAGGGGCTGCGCGGATAGAACGGCGTGTCCTCGCATTGCGGAATGGCCTGGACCTTGCCGAACATTTCGGAGGTCGAAGCCTGGTAGAAACGCGCCTTCGGATTCACGACGCGAATCGCTTCGAGCATGTTCAGCACGCCGATGCCGGTGACTTCGGCGGTCGTGGCGGGCTGGTCGAACGATACGCCCACGAAGCTCTGGGCGGCGAGGTTGTAGACCTCCTGCGCCTGGGCGCGCTCGACGAGGCGCAGGGTCGAGCCCGCGTCCGTGAGGTCGTGTTCGACGAGGTCGAGCGACGGATGGTCGAGGATCCCCAGCTCGTTCATGCGCCAGAAGTTGACGGAACTGGTGCGGCGATAGGTGCCCGTGACGTTGTAGCCCTTGTCGAGCAGAAGACGCGTGAGGTAGGCGCCGTCCTGGCCGGAAACACCGGTGATGATCGCTTTGCGACGTTCGTTCATGTGATGTGCCTTTGAAGTATCGAACGGGATTCAGGAATTACGACTGCGGGCTCGACTGGCTCACGCGCGCGGTGAGGTCGACCGGCTCAACCGCTGGGCGGCGGCGCGGACCGCGCGTGAGGCGGCGCTCGAAGAGAAACCAGCTCGCGCTCGCATAAGCGAGCGTGAGGACGAGCGCAATCGCGGCGCTCTGGATGCGGCCGTAATGGAGCGGCCACACGGCATAGAGAATCGTGAGGTGAATGAGGTAGATCGTGTAGCTGATCGTGCCGATATACACGAGCACCGGGTTGGACAGCAGGCGCCGCACGATGCCTTTCGACTGCAGCGCGAACACGACGATGGAGGTGCAGAGCACGAGCGAAACGCTATAGAGCATGGCGTTGGAGAGCGGCGTGTTCATGCCTCGAAAGCGCGGGTAGTGCAGGTGCAGCCAGGCCAGCACGCCGAGCGCCGCGAAAAAGAGCACGGCGGCGGGCCATTTGAAGGGCTCGAGCGCATTGCGGTCGCGGCGCACGAGCACGGCGAGCAGCGCGCCGGCGGCCAGCAAATCCATGCGGAACGGCGTGAGGTAGTAAATGGGCCAGTACGAGTCGAACCACGGGGTCGCGACGGCGCGCAGCACGGGTACGACAAAAATGAGCGCGGCGGCCACGACGGCCATGAGCCGTTGCGGCAGAAGCAGCACGACGAAGGGCCACACGATGTAGAACTGCTCTTCGACGGCGAGCGACCAGAGAATGTTGAGGCTGTCGTGCCCGCTCTGGCCGAGTGCGTCGCCGATATTGGTCGCGAAGAACGCATACCACGGCCAGTAGTGTGCCCAGCCGAAGCCGAACAGCAGCGACGAAACGATGAGCAGCAGCACGTAGGGCGGCAGGATACGGCGCACCCGGCGCGCATAGAAGTAGCTGAAATACGATTGCCCCCGCGCCTTGCGTTCGAGCAGGATGCCGGTGATGAGAAAGCCGCTCAGCACGAAGAACAGGTCGACGCCCATCCACAGCGGCGCGCGCAACGCGTGCTGCGCGAACACGGCGAGCACGGCGAAGGCACGCAGACCGTCCAGCTGGACGATGCGGTGGGAATGGTCGGCGAGGCCTTGTTGACTGACTGGGCGGCTTACGGTCATCGGTTCTCCGGTGGGGTCATGCATGCGCGATTGCTTCGCGATTCATTCTAGAAAGAATTAAATGTTCAAAAAGCCGAAATATATTGATTCTGGATTTTTGAATTTAAATGCCGGAATTTGCGCGATATGAAATACGCATTGCCGAATGGAAAGTGTGGCGGGCGTGCCGAACACCGCGCCGCATGGCTTTTTGGCGTGATATCCGGTGTTCGGGAGTTTATTTCCGGATGACTCAGAAATGGGTCATAAATACTGAATTTTTTTGAATTATTTTCCCTTTTTTGGAGGCGATTTTTCAGCGGATTTGTACGGCATGATCCTGGCAGATTGCCGTCACTTGACCGGAGGAATTGCCTTGCCGTTATCGAATCCCGATCGCCGCTTGCGCAGGACGTTGGCACTGGCCGCGATGTGCACGTTTATCTGCACGTCGTCGGTTCAGACCATCGCCGCGCCGCAACTCAATGTGACGACCTCGTGGATCGGCAATAGCTTTGGCAACGGCCAGGGCACCTGGATGCAAATCAACGTCACGGCCATCGCCGTCACGCCCGAAGGCAAGGTGTTCACCAATGCGCCGTGGGACGAGAGCGGCGCCGAGATCAGCGCGTACCAGGACGGCAAACCGCTCGGCTTCGCCGGCGGCACGCATGGCTGGGGGGGAGCCGGCGGCAACGCCGTGGCCGTGAATCATCGCTATCTGTATGCAGCGGTCGGCGTGGGCAACGAGAAGGGTCATCTGGTCGGCAGCGGCATCTGGCCTGCGAAGGGCAGCCAGTGGTACGGCATCACGCGCCGGCCGCTCGACGAGCCCAAGCGCGCCGCCGCATTTCAGGCTTCGCCCGATCCGCTCAATCCGCATGCGCAGCTTTCCGCGTCGTTCCTGAAGATCAACGACGTGCCCATGGGCACGCATGCCGACATTGGCGGACTCGCCGCGACGGATTCGACGCTCTATGTGAGCAACACGCCGATGAACCGCATCGAGGTGTACGACGCGAATTCGATGCAGCGCAAGGGACAATGGGACGTGCAGGCGCCGGGCCGCATCGCGCTTGCAGCCGACGGGTCGGTGTGGGTGCTCACGGGCGCCGAAGCGGGTAAGGGCGCCGCGCATCCGCGCGTCGAGCACTACTCGGCGGATGGCAAGCGCCTCGACGACACGCTCGCGCTACCCGACGATTCGGTGCCGGTGGATCTCGCGTTCGATCCGCAGCAACGGCTGCTGATCGCCGATAACGGTCCGCGCCAGCAGATCCTCATTTTCACGCGCAACGGCAAGAGGTGGACGCAGAGCGCCACGCTCGGCGAGAGCGGCGGCATTTTTTCGGGCGTCGCGGGGCGGCCGGGGCCGGGCCGCTTCAATGGCCTCACGGGCGTCGGCACCGACGCGCGCGGGAACATCTACGTCTCGACCAACGGCGTCGGGCCGCAGCACGAAGACAACATCGGCGCGGGTCTTGGCGCAACGCTGGAGGCCTATACGCCTGCCGGCAAGCGCCTGTGGAACCTGGAAGGCCTGCTGTTCGTGGACGGCGCGTGGGTGGACCCGCAGCGCCCCAACAGCGTCTACACGGGCAACAAGCGCTTCGAACTCGACTTGTCGAAGCCGCCGGGGCAGGACTGGAAATATGTCGGATTCCTGTCCAATCGATTCCGCTATCCCGACGATCCCGTTTTCCACACGGACCAGTGGCCGGGTCTGCCTACCGCGCGCGTGTTGAACGGGCACACGTTCCTGTTCCTCACCGACATGTACGCGGACCACCTGAAGATCTACCGCTTCGACGCGCAGCGCGACGGCGAGACCGCGATTCCCTCCGGCTTCATTGCGGGCCGCGGCCGCGGGGTGCAGAACGTGCCGAACGCGCCGCCGCCCGGCGGCGACTGGATCTGGCGCGATGCGAACGGCAACGGTGCCTTCGACGCCGACGAATTCACGCGCAATCCGGGCCGCGACCATCTGGCAGGCGGGTGGGGCTGGTGGATCGACACGCGCGGCGACATCTGGCGCGCGCGCGACGACAAGGGCATCTGGCGCTTCCGCTATGGCGGGCTCGACGCGAAGGGCAATCCGATCTACTCGTACGACAAGCTCGACAAATACGCGGTCCCCGCGCCGTTTACCGAGGTGCATCGCGCGATCTACGAGCCGCAGACCGACACGCTCTACGTGACGGGCTATACGGCCGATGCGCCGCACGATCCGGGCTTCTGGAAGGAAGCGGGGCGCGTGCTGGTGCGCTACGACAAGTGGTCGAGCGGCCACCCCGAGCAGCACTACATGCTGCGCCTGCCGTGGGACCCGAAAGCGAAACCGCCCGTCACGCCCGCGGGGCTCACGGTGGAAGGCCAGTACGTGTTCGTGGTCGAGCCCGCGGGCAACGTCCATGTGTACGACAAGGACAGTGCGAAGGAGATCGGCACCTTCGGCCCGGGCGCCGAAGTGGGCAATACCTCGGGCTGGGTCGACGTGCCGTTCGGCATCACCGCGCATCGCGAAGCGAACGGCGAATACCTCGTGTTCGTCGAGGAAGACGCGCGCGGCAAGGTGCTCATGTACCGCTGGAAACCGGCCTGACCCGCTACGGGCCCCGCAACTGGATACCCAATGGATAAAGGCATACTGCGCAACGTCGCAATCAATCTGTTCGGTCTCGTGCTGCCGACCTTCGTGTCGCTCGTCACGGTGCCTTCCTATATCCGCCTGCTCGGTGTCGAGCGCTACGGCGTGATCGCGCTCGTCTGGACGCTGATCGGCTACTTCAGCGTGCTCGACCTCGGCATGAGCATGGCCGCGCAGAACCAGATCTCGAAGGCGTATGCGTCGAAAGACGCCGACGCCTGCGAGCGTGTGTTCTGGAGCGCGTTCTGGCTGAACTTCACGACCGGCGCGATTGGCGGCCTGCTGATCTATTCGGGCGGCGCGCTTTATACCGCGTATTTCACGCACGTCACGCCCGAGTTGCGGCACGAAGTCTATCTCGCGCTGCCCTGGCTCGCCGTGGCGATTCCGGTGGCGAACGTCTCGTGGGTGTTCGCGGGTGCGATCAACGGCGCGGAGCGCTTCGGCATCTACAACACGAACCAGACGCTCGGCACGTTCCTGTTCCAGCTGCTGCCGCTTGCCGCTGCCTGGGCGTACGAGCCGAATCTGCAGACCGTGCTGGCCGCCGCCGTATTCGCGCGTCTGGCCGCCGCGATCCTGCTCGGCCGCTCGGCGCTGCGCGTGCTCGGCATTCGCAAGGTGCGCGGGCCGCGCCTCGATACGTCGAAGGCGCTCTTCAATTTCGGCGGCTGGATGCTGGTCGCGAGCATCACGACGATGGTCGCGGACTCGCTCGACCGCATGATGCTGGGCGCGGGCCTCGGTGCGCGCTTCGTCACGTATTACACCGTGCCGCAGAACCTCGTCACGCGCCTGAACATGGTGCCCAATGCGCTCGTGCGCACGCTGTTTCCGCGCCTGTCCGCGCTGGGCCGCGAGCATGCCGATGAAATCGCCGCGCAGTCGCTGCAGTTTCTCAATGCCGTGTTCACGCCGATCGCCATCGGCGCGATCGTGGTGCTCCAGCCCTTCCTGCATGCGTGGGTCGGGCCCGTGATCGCCGCGCATGGCGCACCGGTTGGGCGCGTGCTGATCATCGCCGTGTGGCTCGTCGGGCAGGCGGGCGTCACGCGCATTCTCATCCAGTCGCAAAACAATCCTGCCGCCGCCGCGCGCGTGGGGCTCGTGGAGCTGCCGCTCTTTGCCGGTCTGCTGTGGCTTGGCATTTCGCGCTTCGGCTTGCCGGGCGCGGCCGCCGCCGTGCTGTTTCGCGCACTGTTCGACTACGTCGTACTGCTGTGGCTTTCGCGCATTCATAGCCGCACGATCATCGTCGATATGTTCGCTCACCTGAGTTTTCTCGCCGCTGCGCTCGCTCTTGCGTGGTGGCTGCCGGACGCGCTGTACGCAATCGGCGCCGGTGTCGTGCTCGCACTTGCCAACGTGGTGTGGTCGGTTGCGACCACACCGATGCTGCGCGGCTACGCCCGTTCCCTTCTCTTTCGACTGAATTCACGGAAAAGCGCATGAGTCACGAACTGATCGACGAAGCGGCGCCGTCCGAAAGCGCTGCCGCGCCCCTTCAACGGCGCGACGCCACCAAACCGCGACGCTCCGAAACGGGCGCCGTCATGCCGCTGCGGCCAGCCTTCGCCGCAGGCCGTGCGCCGCGCGTGGCCATCGTGCACGACTGGCTCGTGACCTACGCGGGCGCGGAGCGGGTGCTAGAGCAGATCCTTGCCTGCTTTCCGGATGCAGACCTGTTCTCGGTCGTCGATTTCGTCGATGCGAAAGACCGCACGTTCTTGCGCGGCAAGCGCGCGACGACCTCGTTCATCCAGAAGCTGCCGGGCGCGCGCAAGCGTTATCGCGCGTACCTGCCGTTCATGCCGCTCGCCATCGAGCAGCTCGACGTGTCGGGCTACGACGTGGTGATTTCGAGCAGCCATGCGGTAGCCAAGGGCGTACTCACGGGACCGGACCAGTTCCATATCAGCTACGTGCATTCGCCGATCCGCTATGCGTGGGACCTCCAGCATCAGTACCTGCAGGAGTCGAGCCTCACGCGCGGGCCGAAGTCGATGCTCGCACGCCTGATCCTGCACTACATCCGCAACTGGGACGTGCGCACCGCGAATTCGGTGGACCAGTTCGTCGCCAACTCGGAGTTCATTGCGCGACGCATTCAGAAGGTGTATCAGCGCCAGGCCGAGGTGGTCTATCCGCCCGTGGATATCGACGCGTTCGAGCTGGAAACCACCAAAGACGACTTCTATTTGACGGCCTCGCGGCTCGTGCCGTACAAGAAGATCGACCTGATTGTCGAGGCATTCGCGCGCATGCCCGAGCGGCGCCTCGTGGTGATCGGCGACGGCCCCGACATGCACAAGGTGCGCGCGAAGGCGACGCCCAATGTGGAAGTGCTGGGCTATCAGCCTTTCGCCGTACTGCACGACCGCATGCGCCGCGCCAAGGCGTTCGTGTTCGCTGCGGAAGAAGACTTCGGCATTTCCGTGGTCGAGGCGCAGGCCTGTGGCACGCCCGTGATTGCATTCGGCAAGGGCGGCGCGCTCGAAACGGTGCGCGACACCGGTTCGCGCCCCACGGGCATTTTCTTCGAAGAGCAAAACGCGGACGCGATCATCGACGCCGTCGAGTCGTTCGAAAGCGATCCTGGCCGATTCCGCGCCGAGGATTGCCGCGCGAATGCCGAGCGCTTTTCTTCGCGGCATTTCCGCGAGCAATTCTTCGCGCGCGTGGCGAAAGCGGTGCCGGCGATCGCGCAGGCGGGCTCGGCACACGGCGCAGCGCCGTACGAGATCGAAGCGGACGCAGCGGACGCGCCGCGCGTGCTCGCCATCGACCAGAGCGGCGTGCTGGGCGGCGCCGAGCTATCGCTGCTGGAAGTGGTGAAGGGCTTGCGCTCGCGCATCGACGTGCTGCTCTTCAACGACGGGCCCTTCAGGGAGGCGCTCGACAAAGCCGGCGCGCGCGTGGAGGTGATCGATTCGGGTGCGTTGAACAAGGTGCGCCGCGATGGCGGCACGGCGCCGCGACTGGGCGTGCTTGCGGGCATTGCCGCGCTCGTGCGCGAGACGCGCCGCCGCGCGCGCGAGGCCGACGTGCTTTACGCCAACACGCAGCGCGCGATGGTGATCGGCGTGCTTGCGGGCAAGCTCGCGCGCAAGCCGGTGGTCTGGCATTTGCGCGACATTGTTAGCGACGAGCATTTCGGCCGCGTGCAGCGCGCGGTGATCAAGGGCTGCGCGAAGCTGGGGCTCGCGCATGTGATCGCGAACTCGCATGCATCGGCGAAGGTGTTTGCGCAGCTCACGCGCTTCGACGCGAAGCGCATCGACGTGGTGCACAACGGCGTGGATGAATCGCCGTTCCGTGCGCTCGCGCGCGTGCCGCAGGCTCAACTGCGGGTGCAGATCGGGTTGCCCGAGGATGCGTTCCTGGTCGGTGCTTTCAGCCGTCTGGCGCGCTGGAAAGGCCAGCATGTGCTGCTCGAAGCGTTGCTCGACGAGCCGCGAGCGCATGCTGTGTTCGTAGGTGCGCCGCTCTTCGGTGAGGACGCTTACGCTGCCGAGCTGCGTGCATTCGTCGAGGCGAACGGGCTGCAGGAGCGTGTGCATTTTCTCGGCTTCCGGCATGACATTGCGGCTTGCATGCGGGCCGTCGATGTGATCGCGCATACGTCTATTACGCCTGAACCGTTTGGGCGTGTGGTCGTTGAGGGGATGCTGGCGCAAAGGCCTGTGGTTGCTTCTCGCGATGGTGGTGTGACTGAGATCGTCGAGCATGGTGAAAGCGGGCTGCTTTGTACGCCAGGTGATGCCAAGGAACTCGCTGCCACCATCGGCAGGTTGCACGACGACGCGGCGTTGCGGGATCGGCTTGCTGTGCAAGGGCTGGCTACTGCCCGGGAGCGGTTTGGGAAGCAGCAGTATGTCGATGCTGTCGAGCGGGTGCTCGATGGGGTTGTTGCTCGGGGCAAGTAAGTTTTTTTGCTTTTTTTAGGCCTTTTTTCGCGGCTTCTGGCCGCGTTGGCCTTTCCTTGTGTTCGCGTCGGTATGCAAGTGTTGCCCCTGTGCGGGTAATTCTTCTTGTTCATAGCGTGTCGCGACGTATCATGAAGCACACAAACCCGTTGTAAATCAACGAGTTGCTGTTCATGATGCGTCGCGCAGTGCATCCGTGTTCACGGCGTGCATTGTCCTGAACTTGTCCACGAGGATCACGCACAATGGCAACCCACCGGAAATTCAAGATCGACCGCGCGTTCATGCGCGCCCTCAACCTGACCATCGCCCGCGAGTATGCCTGCGATCAGTTGCGCGGCTTTGGCGTGCGCGTCGCGGCGAAGGGCACGGTCACCTACTTCTACCGCTTCCTCGATTGCAGCGGTAGAGCAAAGCGCGTCACGCTCGGGCGCTGGCCCGACATCGATCCCGGCGCGGCGCGCGACGCGGCGAAGGCACACGGTGCCCTGCACGACAAGAAGGGCGATACGCTCGCCATGCGCCTGGCGAAGCACGAAGCGCGAGTCAGCGCGCAGCGCAAGGTCGGCACGATGACCTTGCGCGCGTTCCTCGCCGACCGATATGACGATCACCTTCGCACGCATGGCCGCTCGGGCACGAAGAACGCCGACCTGATCCGCTCGAAGGGAGGCTTCGCTCACCTGCTCGACACTGACCTCGCCGCGATCACCGGGCTCGACATCGAACGCTGGCGCACTCAACGCTTGGCGGCGGGCCGCAAGCCAGGCACGACGAACCGCTACATCAACGCGCTGCGCGGTGCGCTCAGTCGCGCGTGCGAATGGGAAATCATCGAAACGCACCCAATGCGCACCGTGAAGAAGCAGGACGAACCTGGCCTCGAAGGCGACCGTTATCTGTTGCCCAGCGAAGAACAACGTCTGCGTGACTCACTCGACCGATACGACGCCGCCGTGCGCGGCGAACGCGCGAAAGTCATGCGCCGGCTCCGACGTGTCGAACCTGCCCGCACGTTCGGCGACGCCACGAAGCCCGTCGTGTTGATCTGCATGAACTCGGGCGCGCGTCGCGGCGAAGTCCTGAAACTTCGATGGTCGGATGTGGACCTCGCGCATGCGCGCGTGACCTTCTGCGGCACGAACACGAAAAGCGGGAAACCGCGAACGCTGGCGTTGACCCGTGAAGCCCTCGACGTGCTCACGAAGTGGCGCGCGCAGTGCCCGCCTGATGCCGTGCTCGTGTTTCCCGGCGAAGGCGGCAAGCCGCTGCGCGAACTGAAGAACTGGCCGAAGGTCCGCGACGCGGCGAACATCACGCGCCTGAGGTTCCGGCTTCACGACGCAAGGCATCACGCAGCATCGCGACTAGCCATGAGCGGCATCGACCTGTTCAGCGTGTCGCGCGTGTTAGGTCATGCCGACGCGCGCATGAGCGGGCGATACGCGCACCTGTCGCCGCAGCACCTGCGCGACGTAATGAGCACACTCGACAGGCCGAACGAAATCGGTCAGCCCGCCGCCGCGCCGAAGGCGGCATGAGGATCAGACCGACACCGACCCAATCCAGCCCGCGCATGTCGCGGGTTTTTTTTTCGCCTTTACAAAAGGTAACAATTTGGATCGCGGACGAACATGAACGACCGTGAACTAGTGCGAACCACGATGAACACCGCGCGCGATGAACTTGCCGACCACGGGGGTTTGCTTCGACTCGCTGACATGACGATGATCAACGATATGCGCTACGTCGCGCATGCGTAAACAGACCCTGACTGGCGAGGACAACATGGCGATTCGGAAAAAGGCAGCAAGGCAACAGCCCGAGGCAGCAAAGGAGTTGCCCGAGGCGACAAAGCAACCGGCAAAGCGGGTTCACGAGGCGGATGAACCACAGCACATCGAGAGTCGATTCGCGACGGTCCAGGAACTGGCGAAGGAATCGCGCATGTCGCGAGGTTTCATCTACAAGCTTATGAATGCGGGGCAAGGGCCTGCGTACATCCGGATCGGCGCGAAAACGCTGATTGACCGCCGCGAGTGGGAACGCTGGCTGGAAAGCAAGACCGTTCGCAACGACGAAGAGGAAGAAGCCGACGCAGCGTGATCATCCACAGGCAACGCGGCCATGCGAGCCGCGATAACAGAATCGGCGCACCCGGAGGACACGTCACGCGCGCCACTCACCTGTGGAGGCCGCCATGGTCGATCACGCCAAAGGAAGGCCCGCACGCAGCGGGCCCGGAGGAACATCAACGAACTACGATGACAGGAGGAACACTACCCGCCTATCACCCGAAGCGCAATCCCTGAAGCAACGCACCGAAGCCGCCATCGAGCGCGAACTCGCGCGCTGCGAACGCAGCATGTCGCCTGCGCAGTGGCGTGAGCATCGCGAGTGGATCATCGACTACGTGAACGAGGAAGCGCTTCAGTGGTTGCGTAGTCGCCGCAGGGGCTCACGATGAAGCCGACCGACGAGGACTATGCCCGCTCGGAAGCGGTCAACCGGCCACATCGCTCAAACGGATACGACGACGCAGAAACGCCGGGCGAGCCGCATCACGTCGTCGTCACGCCGCTTGTTGAGTACGTGGTGTGGGCAAGCGACATCACGTTCGAGTCGCACTCACCGCCGAAGCAGGTGATCCAGAAACTGGGTGCCGTGGGGCAGGTCGTGAGCCTGATCGCAGGTTCGCAGGTTGGCAAGTCAACCGCCGCCACCTATCTCGCGTGCGGGTCGGGGGTCGGGCAGACCGTGCTCGGCCTGAATACCGCAGCAGGCAGTGTCATCTATGTCGCGGCCGAATCGCCGGGGAGCATCATCGCGCGCATCGCTGGCGTGAAGATGCATCACGAGCTCGATGACATACCGCTCGCCGTGGTGCCGAAGCCGCTCGACCTGTTCAGGCAAAGCCTCGAAACGGCATACGCCATCCGCCAGCTTGCCGCGGATATGGAGGCACGCGGCATGCCGCCCGTGAACCTCATCGTGATCGACACGCTCTCCGCTTCACGCGGGGAAGCGAAGGAGAACGACAACACCGACTTCGGAATTATCCGTAACACGCTCAAGACGCTGGCCGTCGATCTGGACGCGCTTGTGCTCATCGTGCATCACACGCTCAACGGCACCGATGAGGCGCGCGGTGCGAAGTCGATGTTCGCCGACCTCGACGGCGAACTGCTGTTGACGCTGGCTGGTGGCGACCTGCGGGCGCTCAGGGTCACGAAACAGCGCGACCTGGGCACGGAAGGATTCACGGTCCACATGCGCATGGTGAAACTCGACACGGGCTTGCTCGATGAGTTTGGCGAGCCGGTCACGGTGCTCGTTGCCGAGGATACCGACGAGATGCCGCCAGCGCAGCCCAAGCCCGAAGTGCCGAAGAAGATGTCCGATTCAGCCAGGCTGGTGATGGATGCGTTTGAGCAGGCGCTTACCGAACACGGCGTTGCGCTCGCGGTCACGACCATCACGCCATATGGCGGGCGTGGCGTGGAGAGGGAACGCGTGCGTGAGCGGTTCTACTTCCTGAACCATGTTGACGATGCCAGCGAGGAAGCGGCACGGGATAAAGAGAAGCGGCGCAACACGTTCGACAACGGCTGGAAGTGGCTCACGGCCAACCGTGCCGTCTTGAGCGCGGGCGTTTATTTCAGGCTTGGGCCGGATTTCGGCTCACGTGTACGCGTGTAAGCGTGTAGCCCCTAAAGGGGCTATACACGCTTTACACGTTACACGTTCGTGTAGCCGCGCGTAATTACACGCCTCTACACGCTTTACACGACCAGGTAACGACTTTCGGTTTACTGCACGGAGAGAACAATGGGACGTGGAATGCACGAAGCATCAAAGCAACTGATCGCTGTTGCCGCCACCATCCTGCGCGAGATAAAGCCGACTACGGTCCGTAGCGTGTGTTACCAGCTCTTCTCGCTCGGGCTGATCGGCAGCATGAGCGACAAGAACGAAACCGGAAAGGTGTCGCGCCTGCTGACCATCGCACGCGAGCGCGGGCTGATACCGTGGCACTGGATCGTTGACGAGACGCGCGAGGTTGAGCAGGCCCCGCAGTGGCGCGACGGTGTGAGTTTCATCGACTCGGTTATGGGCCAGTACCGCAAGGACTACTGGCGCGAGCAACCATGCATCGTGGAGGTGATCAGCGAGAAGGGTACCGTGCGCGGTGTGCTCGCCAGTGTGTTTGATGAGTTCGGCGTGGCCTTTCGCGTGATGCACGGCTACGCGTCCGCCACGGCGGTCAACGACATCGCCGAGGCAATCGGCAGACGAGAGAAGAAAACGGTGCTGCTGTACGTGGGCGACTGGGACCCGAGCGGCCTGTGCATGAGCGAAGTGGACCTGCCCGAGCGGCTTGAGCGCTACGGTGGCGACTGGTATGGCCTTAGCCGCATCGCGCTCACCGAGGACGACGTTCGTTCGGGCAACCTGCAATCCTTCGCCGCCGACACGAAGTGCGGCGACTCGCGCTATCGATGGTTCGTTGAACGCTACGGCCCGCGCTGTTGGGAACTCGACGCGATGAACCCGAACGATCTGCGCGAACGCGTGCGTGCGGAAATTGTGGCGCTACTCGACATCGACGCCTGGAATCACATGATTCACATCGAGCGCGCCGAGCGCGAGTCGATGGAAACCGTTATGGGTGCATGGCGGGCGTCATTGAAGGGCTCGCCGGATTGAGATTCTATTTTGCGACAGGACTGAAAATAGAAAATCGATAGGAAGCGAATGAATGGTGCTTGACTGCACCTCGGCGCGCGCGCAGTCTATGCGGTGAAGTACGAGCGACCGACCCACCCGGGGGAGACCGACATGGCCTACGACCTCGACGTTTGCCTTTCGCGCAGCGCGCGCGCACTCGCCCTGAGTGGCGGCGACGCGGATACCGCAAAGGGTTTCATCCGTCGCAACTTCGGGGGCGCACAGCAGGCCGAAATCGTGATCGACAAAGGCCTGATCACGACCGACGACATCACGCCCGACTCCGACCTGCTCGGCGCATATGGTGGACGCATCGCCGATCTGGTTCGCCGCCGCAGCGCACTCGGCAGACTCGAACAGTATTTCAAGTTCCAGCACCTTCGGCCCTACGTGCCGTGGCTAGCGCTCGTGAGCGGCACGTCTGCCGCGTGGGTCGCTGAAGGCCAGGTGAAGCCCATCGGCGACACGCCCGCTTTCTTGACCGTGCGGCTTCCGGTCAAGAAAATCGCGACGGTTTTGCCGTTCACCGAAGAATCGCTTCGCGTCGCGAATGCCAACGTGGACGCCGCGATTGAACGCGCCTGCGTGCAGGCACTGGTCGATGCCATCGAGGCCACGCTGTTCAGCGCAGGTGCAGGCGACGCGGCCGCGCCGCCCGGACTGCTGACCGATGTTGCGGCCGGCACGGGCGACGCGCCTGCGGACCTCGACGCGCTGCTGCAGTCGATCCCGCCCGACCTGCTGGACAAGGGCATCGTGCTTGTGATCAATCCCGGCGACACGCCGCGATGGCTTGCGAGCGGGCTCGGCGATCACGGCACACTGAGCGCACGCGACGGCGGGTTCCTCGCGGGCCTGGGCTGCATCACGTCAACCGCCATTCCGCCCGGCAGCGTCGCGTGGATCTGTCCCGGCGCCATCGCGTTCAGCGATGCCGGCGCACTGATCAGCGCGGCGAAGGCTGCGACGCTCATGCTCGACCTCGGCGACGGCGAAGGCCCACAGATGGTTTCGCTGTGGCAGAACAACCTGCGCGCAATCCGCGCCGAACACTGGCTGAACTGGCAGCCGCTCGCCGATGTCGTGGGCGGCGCGATTACCGGCGTGTTTCCCGCCCTGGCGGCGCGCACGATGATCACGCCGGCGAAGGCAACGAAGCGCGCGAAGGGAGCGTGATCATGTGCGACCTCAACGCCTATGTTCCCGGTTGCCAGTGCTATCGCTCGCAACAGGAATTCGATGACGAAACGGCACGCTGCGACGCCGACGCAGCAATCGAGCGCGTTCTCGCGCGTCTGCTGCGCGGCGAGTTCGTGGCCGAACCGGACCCGCTGGCGCTGATGCTCTATGACCTCGTGCGAGGCGAGGACGTGGCCGATTTCATCGTGTGCGCCCGGCGCAGCATTGCATGGTGGGATAGCACTGGCGGGCAACACTACCGCAGCCTGAACACGATCCATGCGCGCATGCGCATTGCAGCGTGAGGGTCGTCATGAACGACGAACGCGCCTGCACGATATGGATCAGGATTGAGGACTCGGTTCGCGTCGATGCGCTCGCCACACTCTACAGGCGCGACCGGCGCGAAGTGCTGCGCGATCTGATCACGTTCGCGCTGCGCACCCTTACCGACAAGTCCGTAATGCCCGGTATGTTGCCGGCGGATAGTCCTGATGCCGATATCCCGCCCGTGCCGCGTATCACCACACTGCGGCGCGTGCCGTAGGGAGACAGATCATGGCAGTGCGCCTGTTATGCGAGCACGTGATCAAGCGCGCGAGTGAATGCGGTCCCATCGCCGGGATTCTGTTCGGCCCGGAGCATGCCCACGCCGTGCAAATCCTCTCGGCGCACGCTATGCAGGATCACGCGGAATGGTTGAGGCTCGAACTGCGCGACGGTTGCGTGGTCGCCACGTCGCAACCTGACGCGCCGATGCGAAGGCGTTCGTGAGCCGGATCTTCGACTCACATGCCAGCGTGCGTGATGCGCGAGTGCGTCGCGCGAAATCGCGGCACCGGGTCGCGGGGACAGGTCGGGGGCCAGATCGCGCGCGAGAGAAGCGTGAGCGGTCAGCGCTCCCGGTCATCTGTCCGGATATGCGCAGATCAACTGCCGGGGGTCGGCCCAGGCACTGGCCAGGAACGCCGCCGCAACGCTGGCAAGACCCGGCTGGCATCACAGCCAGCCTGGGGTATGGAAGGCACCTGGGCGATTCTGGCGGCTGCGTGTGAGAGAACTGAAGTCCTCGTGCGCCGCCGCCGCGCGCGGAAATATCGGCGGCGTTCCTTTGCTATTCAGTCGCCGGAATTTTCGTCCATTTCCGACTCCGCTATCTCGGCCCCAACTATGGAATCAAGCTTATTCTTTATGATTCGTCGGACTCGCGAGTCGGCAACAACGTATCGATAAACTGGTTTTCCGCCGGCATCACTAGGTACCGTGCCGTCTTGTTTAACCAGACCAGCATCCTCCCAGCTTCTAATTTTTACCCGCGCACCTTGGTCACTTATTTTGAACACGGACTGTACGTCCTTGTTAACAAATTCCACCTTTCCAACGCGAAATACTTGCTGCAGTGGTGACTTTGCGTACCACGATCCAATCGTTTCGGTGCAATATTTGTCCTGACCTATCTCCACGGTGGTCCGGTCTAATGGCCCAGTAGCACCACGCGCATCGTGCTCTCGAAATATTATATCCATCAACTTTATCAGTTCTCTCGGAGAGCTAACGGAGATTTCGACTAGCTCCTTGAAAGTGTCGCCCGTGCCCAATTCCTCTGAAAACAAATCCTTAAACAGCAGCGCGTTCGAAGAAAAGAATTTTATCCGCTTGTCCACCATCTTCTGAAGACTTTCATGGTCCCATGTGATATTGGCGTGAGCGATTTTGTCCAGACGCACCGGATGTTTATTGTCAAAATGCGCTTTGACGTTGCTCCATAGGAAAAAAATCCACGAGAAACCCGTTACTTCGAGCAATTGAATATGTGCAAGAAGCGGATGAATCAATTTAGCGGTAGACTCCGCAGAATTCGACGTTGCGGATGTCTCGTCAAGCTTATCGACCAAAACACACACGCCTGAAAATCCAAAAGATTTGGAAAATTCTACGAGTTTGCTTAGAATGGCGCGAGGTGCACTTGGCGATTCGCCAACCAAACTTTTAAGAATAGATTCCGCTGGCCCCGATATATCCACAGAATCATCAACTGTTTTTTTGGCAAAAATGTTGATTGCTGACGCGACTATTTTACTAAGACTATCCCATCTCTGTGATGTCCAAACAACACTTTTAGTCGTCCACGCACTATTTAGAAGCTTCAGCGCCTCCGATGTGGAGTGTTCCCTATCAAGTTCGGGTTTCGAAAGATAAAATCCTTTCAAGAGCGCCATTACCAAATTTCGCTCAGCTTCGTCTAGATTCTCTGTAAATTTTTGACGATCCTCTTCTTCTAACGAAGACAGCCATACAAACATTTGTTCGATGGTGGCGAATGCTACAATCCAAACAATTTCGCGCTCAGTTAATTTGTCCTTTTTGAAAGCGGTCAAAATATCGGAAAAATCGGTCAGGTTCACTACGAATGGCTTTTTGTCGGCCGACTGTGAACGTGAAAGGGATTCCCATATTTCTTTATATACAGTAACTCTCGTTGCGCTTTTACCTGCGCCTCTGTCGCCGAACAAAATAAACGAACTGAGCTTGTTGGCCCTATCCGAAATCGCTTGTAAATATGGCGGCCTTACCGCGTAGACTGCGATATTCGGCTCCGTTTCCGCAGTATAATGTTCGAAAGGATTATCATTAAGATTCAGTTCTTTTATTATTGACATCGTCGCCTCAAGGTGGTTAAGGATGCAATGGACGCAAAATCATACACGGCTTTGTACGATGAATGCGAGAGAACGTAGCGGAGCGTGCGCACCTCGAAAATCTTCATCACCATTGATATGTAGCACCGGTGGCCAGTGCGTCAGATGATGACCTCGCCAAATGCGGCTCGTCGCTCCTCAGCGGACGTCCGCAAACAATCTGCGACCGACCGTCCTTGGCCGACTTGAGCCGGAATTGCCTATCCTCCGCGGAAATCGGCCAAGCACACTTTCAACGGTCGCCAGGATCGACCGGCGATGCCTTCGCTGTCTCGTCTGGTGCACTCGGCGTGTAGTCGCGCACCGCCTGATCCAGCAAACGACCGGCGAAGCGTTCGACACTCACGCCGCGTATCTCGCACACCTCGCGCAGTTTGTCGCGCGTCGCATCGCAAACCCACACAACCTGCGGTGCTGCAAACCCGGTTCCGCTGCTCATGATGATCTCCGCACTTGACGTGAGGATTATGCGCGCGTGCAGCGGCAGCGAGAGCGGGCACCCCGAGTAAACACCAATCCGCAACGATACATACTCGCCTTGCATGTTATGCATCGCGTTACTATAGTACGTACAAACGAAGCGAGGTGGATATGGCGAGAGTGACCGTATCGGTCCCGGACGATCTCCGGGAGCAAATGGAGCAATACGGGGACATCAACTGGTCTGCAGTCGCGCAGGCCGCGTTTCGGAGAGCGATCATGCATGAGGAAGCACGCACCAATGTGGGAAATGTAGAGGCAGGGCTGGCACGACTGCGCGCGTCACGCGACGCAAACGATGAGACATTGAACGCCGTCGGCGTGGG
The DNA here is from genome assembly GCF_056155635.1 of Paraburkholderia sp. BR10141. NCBI lineage: Bacteria > Pseudomonadati > Pseudomonadota > Betaproteobacteria > Burkholderiales > Burkholderiaceae > Paraburkholderia > Paraburkholderia sp. BR10141. The sequence continues at coordinate 202,764 of NZ_JBMIQH010000013.1, forward strand.
ACTCGGCAAGACGTGGGCATTGCAATCCGCCGATGCCGATGAGGTGGAGCGCGTCGCGGCACTAGCAGGAGACGGCGCCTTTGCAGACGGCACCGTCCATGCCGATGAGGGCTATTCGTCGTTGCGGCACCTGGTGAGCGTCGCGAGCGGCGATGACGAAATCGGGAATGCCGACTGGCGCGACGTGGAGACATTCGCGGAGAAGTACATGAACCGCAGCGACGGCAAGGCACCCGATGCGCTGGTGCGCGGGTTCGTGGAAGGCGTGGCCGAAGTGTTCGACATGCTCTGAGGGTATCGCGGCTGGCAACAGGGCCGGGCGCAAGCCGAACATGTTGCGGTGATTGCCATTGTCGTCCTCGACTTGGGCGATCTTCGGATCGCCCTTTTTTGTGGTGGTTCGCGGAAAACGCGCCCAACTTGTCCGCCGATTGTCCTGAACGCAAATAAAAGCGTCCTTTCTGCAAGCGCGCATATCGCGCAAATCCTTTCCTGACAAGCCTTCCAGCGATACAGCGTCATTTCCCGTAAATTACCCTGTGCGGGGCGGCACCTACTTTCTTTGCGGCGGCAAAGAAAGTAGGCAAAGA
>NZ_JBMIQH010000014.1:0-202055 GCF_056155635.1 Paraburkholderia sp. BR10141
CACGACGAGCGACGCCGCCACGAGCACGATCGGCACGCGCAGACGGCGCAGCGTCGCGCGGTCGAGCCGCCACGGCTGCGAGGCGAACTCGAACTGGCAGAGGTCGAAGCGGCAGGCGAGCGCGCGGCGCGCGAGCGCCTCGAACGTGAGCGGCTGCGCGCCCGGCAATGCGGCTGCCAGCGACGCACGTGCGGCGGCGCTCACGGGCTCGCCCGGCAAATTGGTGAGGACGTAGCCCGAAACCGGCGCGCCGCCGGCGAGCGCCGTGACGGTAGCGGCCACGCTCGCGGCAGGCACCGCGAAGCCCTCGGCGAGCGCGCCGCGCACGATCGCGAGTTCGAGCGCCGCTTGCGCCGTGGCTGCCGCCGGCTCGGGCGCGACGCCGGGCAGCAGCATGGGTGCAGTCGCGACGACATGGCCTAGCACGCATGCGGTCACGGGTTCGGGCGCGGGAGGCGCGGGAGGCGCGGCGCCGGGCGCTGCCCCCGGCTCGGCGGGCTCGGCCGGTTCAGTCACCTGAACCTCCTGAACCGCTTCCACCGCCTGCGCGGCCGGGAGGCAGCGCGCCACCGGCACGGCGCGCAGATTGCGGTGCCCCGCGGCGGTGAAGCCTTCCAGCAGAAAGCGGAACCAGCCGCGATCGATGGCCGCCACCACCTGGCGGCCGTCGGCCAGGCGCTTGGGATCGAGCGCCAGATGGCAGGTCTGCGCATCCTGGATCAGATGATCCTCGACCACGTTCGGCAGCGCCTGACGCAGCCGCGGCCCCTTGAGCGGCGGCACGGTGGCGGCGAGCGTGAGCAGGTCGCGCGCGGCGATCATCAGGATGGTGGCCGAGGCCTTCGGCAGCAGCCCGAGCGCCGAACGGCCCGCGCGTTGCGTGTTGCCCGTCTTGTCGAGCAGCACGAACGGCAGTTCCGGCAGCTGCCATTCCTGCGAGTGGACCGCCGGGTCGCGGGGCGGCATGAGGACGATCAGCGTGCTCAAACGCACCTCTTTTCGATGTTGGTCGGGGACGGATTCATGGTTCGTCGCGAACGCGCACGATGCGCGTCGTATGAGTGAGCGGGTCGCGCCAGACTAGCGTCGTGCGGTCCACCTCGGCGCGCTCGTGCTGCACGCGCCCATGGACGAGAAAATAACTCGTGTTGACGTCGATCTGCGTCGTGTCGATCGAGGCCTGCTTTACGCCTACGCCTTCGAGCGCGAGCTGCACGTCGCTCACGTTGCGGAAAAACACGCTCTGGCGACGCGCGACGAGGGCCTGCGCGTTCGACAGGCTCATGCCCGTTACGACGGAGGCGATCACCTCGGCGCTCGCCGTGTTCATGTTCACGGGCGTCACGGTGGGCAGGATCGTCACGAACGGGCGCAGCCGCGCAACGGCGTCGGGCGTGAAGCCGGGCACGTCGAGCAGCGAATCGACGCTCGTCATCAGGAGCGGCGCGACGCCACTGTTGTTGTCGCTGTCCGAGAGGCCCGGGTTGTCGGTGTAGTTGCCGCCGCCAGTCGAGCCGCCGCCGGCGAGCACCTCGGTTTGCGAGGTGCCGCTCGTCGTGGCGGTTTGCGTCTGGAAGCGCGTTGCGGAGTAGGAGAGGCCCGAGCGCAGGTACACCGCGGTGTTCTTGGCGAGTTGCTGGTCGATGCCGAGAATCTGCAGCAAGCGCGCGAACGCTTCGATTTCGGTCAGGTTCAGCTGCAGCGAGCCCGGCGCGTTGGACGCCACCAGATCGCGCAGATTGAAGCGCGACTGAGCGTCTTCGATCGAGCCCGAGAGCCAGGTGTCCGTGCCCTGTTGCGCGCGCGCCTCGCCGATCTGGCCGAGAAAGTCGGACAGGCGCGTCCTCGCGAGCGGCACGCCCCACGCGCCGCCGAGATACGTGATGCCCGCCGACGTATCCGCTTCGGAGCGCAGCACGAGGCGCGTCCAGTCGAGCGAGGCGCGCGCAATCCACTGCGCCTGCGCGAGCAGACGCTGATTCTCGATGCGGCGCAATTGCACCTGCTGGCGCCACAACATGCCCGCGACGAGGATCGCCGACAGCGCCACGACGAGCAGCGCGCTGATGATGGCCGCGCCGCGCCGTGCGCGCGTAGAGCGGCCGAATCGTCCGGTTCGCCGAGTGGAGGTTCGTTGTGTACGCAACGTCATTCCCCCACCATGAATACGCGGGCCACCGGCCGCTCGAGCGAATGCGAACCCACGCTCACCTGCACGCCCGTCACCGCGCGCGGCAACGGGGCGTTGCCGAGCTGCGGCACCTTGAGATCGTTGTTGTAGCCGCTTACCTGCGAGCGCACGTCCTGCATGTTCGCCGTCCAGCCTGTCTTCGGCACGTACAGGCGCGCGTTGATGACGTCCACGCCGCTCATCATCGGCAACGCGCCCCAGTTGTCGCCTTCGCCGCCGCGCAGCGCGCGCCGCAGCTCGCCGAGATTGGCAAGCGGGGGCGACGCATAGCGCACCACCTGGCCGCCCGACACGCGGTAACGCACCACTTGCATTCGCGGCGCGGCGCCCGGCGGCACCGCGAACGCGCGCACGACCTGCAGCGCGCCGCCGTCGAGCGAGATCGCGACGCCGCCCGCTTCGTCATCGGAGGTCGCTGCGCGCAAGTCGATGCGCATCTGGTCGAACATCTGCGCGAACACGCGTTCCTCAGCCATCGAGCGCGTGATGGTTTCGCGCCCGCGCACGATTTCGTCGAGGCCGCGCCACGAGAGGATCGCGACCACGGCCATGATGGCGATCGCCACGAGCAGCTCGATCAGCGTGAAGCCGCGCGCTGACGCGGCGACGCGCGCGCGGTCACAACGAGCGGTTCGTCTCATTGGCGAGCACCGTGACGAGTTGCGCGAGATTGCCGGAACGGCCGGGCGTCGTCACCGACACCTCCACGCGCCGGAAGACGGGGTTGGGCGTCGTCGCGACCTGCTGCGTGCAGGTCAGCCGCAGATTGCCCTGCGAGCAGTCGAAGCTGCTCTCGCCAAGGTCCGGCCACGCGTGCGCGAGACGCAGTTGCGCGAGCGTGTTGTCCGCACTCCAGCCCGCGAGCAGGCGGTCGTGCAGATCAGCCTCGCTCGCGGCGAGACTGCCCACAGCGCGCAACGACGCGGCCAGCGCAATCGCGATGATTGCGAGCGCAACCAATACCTCGATCATCGTGAAACCGCGCTCGCGCAGCGGGCGAGCCGGACGATTCACGCGGGCACCGTGGCCGCGCTTTCCCCCATGCATCGAGCGCCGCATCTCAGCGCACCTCGAAGCGGCCAGTGCCGGTGCCGACGATCGTCGCCTGGCCGGCTGCCGAGAAGAGCGTGACCTGCACCGGCACGTCCACGGCTTCCGTGCCGAAAATGAGCCGGTTGGCCTGCGTGTCGTCGCTGCCGGGGTAGGTGATCGCCACGCCGGTCACGCCGCCTTCCCAGTTGCGCGGGCCGAGCAGATCGTCGCGCAGCGGACGCCAGCCGTCCTCGGTATGGACATCGAAGCGAAACCCGCCCGCGAGCGGCTGCCATGCAATGGGCCGGGCACGCACCTGTGCCTCGTCGCCGGCCGATTCGAACAGGAGCGCGAGTCGCTGCGCTTCTTCGTTCAGGTCGGTGCGCGGATTGCGCGTGAGCGTGAGCGAAGCGAGCGAGATGAGAATCCCCGCGATCAGCAGCACCACGAGCATTTCGAGCAGCGTGAAGCCCGCCGCGCGCGAATTGCGCGCGGTGCGTGTCGATCGGCGGTCCCGGCAAGGGACGAGGCGGCTCGGTTGCATGGCTACGCCGTGGCGGACGACTTACTGCCAGGACCCGACGTCGGCGTCGTTGCCCTCGCCGCCGGGTTTGCCATCGGCGCCGTAGCTGAATACGTCGATCTCGCCGTGCACGCCCGGGTTCAGGTATTGGTACGCGTTGCCCCACGGGTCGTTGGGCAGACGCTCCAGATAGCCGCCGTCCTTCCAGTTGTTCGGCACGGGCTCGGTGGTCGGCTTTTGCACCAGCGCCTGCAGCCCCTGGTCCTGGGTCGGATAGCGGCCGTTGTCGAGGCGATAGAGCTTCATCGCCTGCATGATCGTGCCGATGTCCTGGCGCGCGGCGACGCGGCGCGCTTCATCGGGGCGGCTCATGATCTTCGGCACGATCAACGCGGCCAGAATGCCGAGAATCGCGATCACGACCATGATTTCGATGAGCGTGAAGCCGCGTTGGCGGCGCGCGCGCGTGACTTCGATTTCGGCACGGCGTTTGGCCCACATGGACATGAGTTCTTTCCTCCCTCGCTAGATATGGTTGCGGTGCACGCCTGTGCGCCGCGCTTCGTCCCGCCTGCGATCGGACCCGCCGCTTGTATCGGCCGTGTCCTCGCACGCATGACGGGTCATTGTAATGTCACACGATGACGCCTTTCCGACGCCTTGCGGGCATGGCAAACGCGTACATCAAAAATTTCATAAACCTTCGTACAATGAGCGCATGAGCCCACTGCAAATCCGCCTTCTTTCCCTCGCCGCGTTTGCGGTGTTCTGCGCCACGGCCACGTGGTGGACGATCACCCTCGCCACGAACCGCGCGGCGCCGGTGCAGGCCGCCGCCGCCCGGGTGCCGGTTTCGCTCGATCAGGCCGGCACGCTGTTCGGCGGCAGACTCGAGCGCAACCCGGTGCAGGACATTCACCTGTTCGGCATCCTCTCGCTCGCGCAGGGCGCAGCGGCCATCGTCAGCGTGGGCGGCGAACCCCCGCGGGCCATTTCGCTCGGCGGCCCGATCGACCAGAACTCCAAACTCTTCGAAGTGCGCCCCCGCTCGATCCTCATCGACCGCCACGGCGTGCACTCCGAAATCTTCCTGCCGCCCAACGCAGCCGGTCCCACCATCTACGTGCGCTGAGTTCGGCGCGCCTGCCTTCACGCGACTTCGTGCGGTTCGTACGCCTTACTGCACGAGGTTGTTCAGCTCGATGATCGGCAGCATCACCGCGAGCACGATCACGAGCACCACGCCCCCCATCGCCAGGATCAGGAGCGGCTCCAGCAGGCTCGTGAGGAACATCGTGCGCCGCTCGAGTTCGCGCGCCTCGCCTTCGGCCGCGCGGTCGAGCATGGTCGTTACGTCGCCGGTCGCCTCGCCCGAGCGGATCAGGTGCACGAGCACGGGCGGAAACGTCTTCGTGTTGCCAAGCGCCCGAGACAGCGACGTGCCTTCGCGCACCCGCACGATGGCTTCGTCGATGTTCGTGCGCATCGCCTTGTTCGAGAGCGTTTCGCCGGCCGCCTGCAGCGCGCGCAGGATCGGCACGCCCGCCGCGCTCAGAATGCCGAGCGTGCTCGCAAAGCGCACCGTGTTGTAGCCGCGCACGAGCTTGCCCGCGAGCGGCGCGGTGAGCATCCAGCGGTCGAATGCGAGACGCGGGCCGGGCCGGCGCAAGGTAGAGCGCACGATCCACGCGACCACGGCCACGGCGATCAGCACCGCCCACCACCACTGCCGCACGAAGCCCGAGAGCGCCATCATCACGATGGTGAGCAAGGGCAGTTGCTGCTTCGTGCTCGCGAACACGTTCACCACCTGCGGCACCACGTAGCTGAGCAGGAACGTGACGATGCCGAACGCGATGATCGTGACGATCGTCGGGTACGTGAAGGCGAGCACGATCTTCTGCTTGAGCGCGTTGCGCTGCTCGATGTAGTCGGCCAGGCGCGACAGCACGATGCCGAGCTTGCCGGTATGCTCGCCCGCGGCCACGAGCGCACGGTAGATGTCCGGGAAGTCGCGCGGGTGCTGCTCGAGGGCGCTGGCGAGCGAATGGCCGCCGAGCACCTCGGCGCGAATGGCCGCCATCAGCTCGCGGATGTAGTCGCGCTCGGACTGCTCGGTGAGCACCGCAAGCGCCTCGCCGAGCGGCAGTCCCGCCACCAGCAGGCTCGCGAGCTGGCGCGTGAGGATCGCCTGCTCGCGTTGCGAGAGCTTGCGCCCGAGCGCGAGCCGTTGCTGGCGCGCGCCGCGCGTGCGGCTCGCGGCGGGTTCGACCACGAGCGGCGTGAGGCCCTGGCCGCGCAGCAGCGCACGCGCGCCGCGAGCGCTGTCCGCGTCGAGCACGCCTTTTTGCGCTTTACCCGTGGCGTCGATGGCTTCGAAGCGAAATGCCGGCATGTTGCTGATCGCCCTCGCTTTTATTGAGCGTCCATCTGGTGGTTCATCGTGCGGCCCGTCGTGCGGCGCATTACGCGCCGCCCGTCACGCGCAGCACTTCCTCGAGCGACGTCCTGCCCGCTTCCACCCAACGCTCGCCGTCTTCACGCAGCGTGCGCATGCCTTGTGCGCGGCCGGCCGCGAAGATCTCCGCATCGGCGGCATTGCGGTGGATGAGGGCGCGAATCGGCTCGTCGATGAGCAGCAGTTCGTACACGCCGCGCCGTCCCGCGTAGCCCGAATGACCGCAGCGATCGCATCCCACCGGATGCCAGCGCTTTCTGCCGTCGTCTTCCACGCGTTCTTCCTTGCACACGGGGCAGAGCTGGCGCACGAGGCGCTGCGCGAGCACGCCGAGCAGGGACGACGCGAGCAGATACGGCTCGACGCCCATGTCGGTCAGTCGCGTCACCGCCGAGGCGGCGTCGTTGGTATGGAGCGTGGCGAGCACGAGGTGGCCCGTGAGCGACGCCTGCACGGCGATCTGCGCGGTTTCGAGGTCGCGGATTTCACCGATCATGATGATGTCGGGGTCCTGACGCAGGATCGAGCGCAACGCGCGCGCAAACGTCATGCCGATACGCTCGTTCACCTGGGTTTGCCCGATGCCCGAAAGGTCGTACTCGATCGGGTCTTCCACGGTCATGATGTTGGTCGTAGCCGTTTCGAGCCGCGACATCGAGGCGTAGAGCGTGGTCGTCTTGCCCGAGCCCGTCGGGCCGGTCACGAGCACGATGCCGTGCGGCTTCGCGATCAGCTGGTCGAACTTGCCGAGCGTGTCGCCGGCCATGCCGAGCGCTTCGAGGTTCAGGCGCTGCGCGTCTTTTTCCAGCAGACGCAGCACCGCGCGCTCGCCGTGGCCCGTGGGCAGCGTGGACACGCGCACGTCCACCGGACGCCCGCCCACGCGCAGCGTGATGCGGCCGTCCTGCGGCAGGCGTTTCTCGGCGATGTCGAGCTGCGCCATGATCTTGATACGCGAGATCAGCGCGCCATGCAGCGCCTTCTTCGGGCGCACGACATCGCGCAGCGTGCCGTCCACGCGAAAGCGCACGACCGATGCATTCTCGAACGGCTCGATATGAATGTCCGATGCCTGCTCGCGCGCGGCCTGCGTGAGTAGCGCGTTGATCATACGGATGATCGGCGCGTCGTCTTCGGACTCGAGCAGGTCTTCCACTTCGGGAATGTCCTGCATGAGGCGCGAGAGATCGACTTCGCCTTCCACTTCGCCCACCACCTGCGCGGCGCTGCCGTCCTGGCGCGCGTACGCCTGGTTGATGGCCTGCGCGAGTTCGTCGGCCGGTACGCGCACGAGCGCGAACGCGCCGAAGTTGCGCGCGACCTCGGCGATGGCGGCCTGCGAGGTGCGCTCGCTGATCCACACTTCGAGGCCTTCGGCGCGCTGCTGGGCGACCAGAATCTGGCCGCTGCGCGCAAAGCCGTACGGCACGAGGCGCGCGGCAAGCGGCGAGGGCGGCTCGCGCTCCGCTCCGCCGTTGGCCGCAGGCGCGTGCGGCGTGCTCACGGCTGCACCCGCGTGGTGGCAGGCGCCGCCTGTTGCACCGGCGTGGTTTCGACCGGCGCCGTTTGCACGGGTGCGGCGGGCTGCATTTGCACGGCGCTTGCCGGATTCGCGGGCGCCGCGGGCTGCACGCCCAGCGCCTGTTGACGCCGCATCTGGTCGAGGTCGAACAGGTTCAGCGCGGAGCCGCCCTGGCTCGGGCCGACCGGCATCGGCGGCACGACCGGGTCGTCGCGATCCTTGATCAGGTTGTTGTCGGACTTGTATGCGCCCGTCACGCCCTGGATATAGTCGTAGCGATTCGACGTGACCGCCTGCGCCGTGTCGCGGTCGCTGATGATCACCGGACGCAGGAACACCATCAGGTTGGTCTTCTCGCGGGTCTTGTTTTCCGAGCGGAACAGCTGGCCGATCCACGGAATGTCGCCGAGCAGCGGCACCTTGCTGTTGGCGACCTGGTAGTTGTCCTGCATCAGGCCACCGAGCACTATGATCTCGCCGTTGTCGGCCAGCACCGTGGACTGGATCGAACGCTTGGTGAATTCGGGGCCGGCGGGATTGGTCGTCGCGTTGGTCGTGCCCGTCACGATCGCCGAGTCTTCCGTGTACAGCTGCAGCTTCAGGATGCCGCCGTCGGTGATCTGCGGCTTGATGTGCAGCGTCAGGCCCACGTCCACACGATCGTAGGTGTTGAACGCCGTGCTCGCCGTGCCGCTCGTGAGGTTCGAATACGACCCCGTCTGGATCGGCACGTTCGTACCGACGACGATCTTCGCTTCCTGGTTGTCGAGCGTAATGAGGTTAGGCGTGGACAGCACGTTGGCGTCGGCGGTTTGCGAGAGCGCCTGCAGCAAGGCGCCGAGACCCCGCACACCGAAGATGTTCTTGATCCAGCCCACGTTCAAGCCCTGCTGGAGGCCGGAAGCCCCGAGCGCGCTTGCAAGGCCGCCGGTGCTGGCGTCGGCGGCCGCAGCGGCCGTCAGGTTGATGATGCTGTTGCCGCTGCCGGTGGAAAGATTGGTGCCGGCGTACAAATTGCCATTCGCCACCTGCCACTGAATGCCCAGGTTGGCGTTGGTGGTCGAGTTCAGTTCGACGATCAGCGCCTCGATATAGACCTGCGCGCGCCGCGCATCGAGCTGGTTGATCACGGCGCGCAGGTTGCGGTACACGGCGTCCGGCGCCGTGATGATCAGCGAGTTGGTCGCCGCGTCGGCCTGGATCATGCCGCCCGGCTGGTTCTCGTCGCCCTTGTCCTTGTCGCCGCCGAGGAACGGGGCTTCGTTGCTGCCGCCACCGCCGCTGCCGTACGAACTGCCCCCGCCTAGTGAACTCCCCGACGACGTACCGCCGCTGAGCGAGCTCGACGGCAGCGGCGGCGTGCCGGAGGTGCCGGTCGACATGCCGCCGCCGCCGCCGCTGTTGCCTGCCTGGTTGAAGCCGTTCGCATTGCCGGACGACGACGTATCGTTGCCGCCCTTGCCGAGCATGCCGCGCAGCGTCTTGGCGAGCTGCGTAGCGTCGGCATTGCGCAGCGGCACGACGTGAATGTTGCCCGGCATGCTGGTCGGCGCGTCGAGCTGCTTCGAGAGCTGGACCGCCGAGGCCAGGCGTTGCGCGTTCGAGGCGCGCAGCATCAGCGAATTGGTGCGCGGGTCGGCGATGACCGACACCTTCAGCGACGGGTCCGAGGCGCCGATCGCGCCCGGGTCGAGCATCTTCGCGATTTGCGGCGCGATGTCGAGCGCATTGGCGTTGTGCAGTGGTACTACCTGCACCTGCTGGCCGGCGGCCGAGTCCACACCCGCGATGATCGAAGCGATGCGGCGCACGTTGTCCGCATAATCGGTCACGATGAGCGTGTTGTTGGCCGGGTAGGCGGCGATGGTGTTGTTCGGCGAGATCAGCGGGCGGAGCACCGGCAGCAGGTTGTTCGCCGACTCGTGTCTGAGCGTGAACACCTGGGTTACCACCTGGTCGCCACGCGCGGTCGGCGCGTTGCCCACGTAGGTCGGCACGCCCTGCAGCTTGGCGTCGGCTTCCGGCACGACCTTCAGGACGCCGTGATCCTGCACGAGCGCGAAGCCTTGCATGCGCAGCGCCGACTGCAGGGTCTTGAGCGCCTGGTCTTCAGGTACGGGGTTTTCGGAGACGAGATTGAGCTGCCCCTTCACGCGGGGATCGACGATGATCGTTTTGCCGGTGGCGGCGCCAATTGCCTTCGCCACCTGATCGATGTCGGCGTTGACAAAATTGAGCGTGACCTGCGCATAGGCAAGCTGTGCCGTAATCAGTCCGCTCACGAGCAGCGCCGTGGCGACGCGACGCAAAGCCATACGATTTCTTCTCATGGGTGTCTTATCGAAGCCAGCGGCAGACGCGCGCGGCTATTCGTCCTCGACGTACGGCTGTGGGGCCGATTCGCCTGTGCTTTCCTGACTAGTGCCGACGCCGGCTCTCCTCGGCCCGGACGTCCGTCAGTCAACAAAAGATGAAACAGTAGCAGTTTTTCGTGTCGAATTTGTCACAAAAAATGGCTCTCCGGGGAATTCTTCTAATCGCCGAGCCGCGCCAGCCGGTAATCCCAAGCTGTTTGTAAGCATGCATGCCTCGCGAGCGAGAGCGCGTGGACTTCAATTGGCTCGAAGCGCTGCGCCTTGTCTGAGCAGCCAGCTTGACGCGTCATCAGTGACCGGTATCATACGAGCGGCCCGAAGGATGGCCAACGCGCGTTTCCCCCTGTCTTTATGTGGGAATTCCCGCATTGCGCGCCAGAAATCAGACCGGCTCGCGAGAGATTGCGTCATTCTGCAGGCTGTGCCGTTCGTCTCCGGGCTTGTCCTTTTGCTTGTCTTTTGCTTGCCCTTTTGTCAGTTTCCGCGCGAGTCGCCATGCCTAACGTCTGGTCCGCTACGCTTGCCGCCGCCGTGGTGCTCGTCACCGCGAGCGTCAGCACGCTCGCGCACGCGGATTGTTTCGACGAGGCCGCGCGCTACCAGAAGGTCAATCCGCTGATCCTGCGCGCCATTGCCTGGCAGGAGTCGCACAACCGTCCCGACGCAGTACACAGGAATGCGAACGGTTCGATCGACTACGGCGTCATGCAGATCAATTCGGTGCATCTGCCCGTGCTCTCGCAGTACGGCATTTCGCAAAGCACGCTCATGGAGCCGTGCAAGAACGTCTATATCGCCGCGTGGCATCTGCGCCAGAAGATGAACAAGTACGGCAACACGTGGGCTGCCGTCGGCGCTTACCATTCCGAAACGCCGACGCTGCGCGACCTCTACGCGCAGCAGATCGCAGACATTCTGCGCAAGTGGCATCTCATGCAATAGCGCGCTTGAGCGCGTGCTGAGCGCTCACAGCGTGCTCGCGCCCTGAATGCGGCGGCATGCGTGCCCTGCGTGGCGCGCGCACATGGTGCAAAATGCTGCCTGACGCCGCACCCTGACGAGGATTTCGGTCCTTTCGCGCGGCGCGCCTCCCGACTCACTTTTTGCACCACAACTGCGATGAACCAGCCGCCACTGCCCGTCACCGTGCTCTCGGGTTTTCTGGGCGCGGGCAAGACCACGCTGCTCAACCATATCCTGTCGAACCGCGCAGGCCTGCGCGTGGCGGTGATCGTCAACGACCTCGCCTCGGTGAACATCGACGCCGCGCTCGTGCGTGACGCCTCGGCACTCTCGCGCGTGGAAGAGCGCGTGGTCGAATTGTCGAACGGCTGCATTTGCTGCACGCTGCGCGACGACCTGCTCACCGAGATCCAGCGCCTCGCCGATCCGGCTCGCGCCGGCCAGCGCTTCGACGCCATCGTGATCGAATCGACCGGCGTGGCCGAGCCCATGCCGATCGCGGAAACCTTCACGTTCGCCGGCGACGACGGCATCGCGCTCGATGAATTCGCGCGTCTCGACACGATGGTCACCGTCGTCGACGCATTCAACTTCCTGCGCGACTACGCGAGCGCCGACCAGCTTGCGCAGCGCGGCGTGGCAGCGAGCGAGGAAGACGACCGCGCGATCGTCGAACTGCTCGTCGATCAGGTGGAGTTCTGCGACGTGCTCGTGCTCAACAAGGCCGACCTCGTAAGCGACGACGAACTCGCACGCTTGCAGCACATTCTCGCGCGCATCAATCCGCGCGCGGTGCAGGTGGTGAGCCGCTTCGGCAACGTGCCGCTCGAGGAGGTGATCAACACCGGCCGCTTCGATTTCGATGCGGCATCGAGCGCGCCGGGCTGGCTCGCCTCGCTGCACGAGCATGACCATTGCGAAGACCCGGCGCATTGCCACGATCTGGCGCATGCGCCGCGCAGCGAAGCCGACGAATACGGCATCAGCAACTTCGTGTATCGCGCACGCCGCCCGTTTCATCCCGAGCGCTTCTGGGCGCTGCTCAACCAGGAATGGAAGGGTGTGCTGCGCTCGAAGGGTTTCTTCTGGCTCGCCACGCGCAACGACGTGACGGGCACGCTCTCGCAGGCGGGCGGCGTGTGTCGTCACGGTCCCGCGGGCACGTGGTGGGCGGCGCTGCCGCGCGAGGAATGGCCGCAGGACGCCGAACTCGAAAAGGAAATCGCCGCCGACTGGCAAGGCGATCTCGACGACCCGAGCGTCGGCGATCGCCGTCAGGAGCTGGTGATGATCGGCGTGGATCTCGAGCGCGACGCATGGCGCGCGAAGCTCGATGCCTGCCTTCTCACTGATGCGGAATACGCGGCAGGCCCCGAAGCGTGGCTGGGCTACGCCGACCCGTTCCCGTCGTGGGAGCTCGACGACGACGATCACGATCATGATCACGGCGATCACGACGAGATCGTCCACCGTCCCGCCTGACCGGAACGACGCGCTCAACGAACAACGGCGCCGCAAAAATGCGGCGCCGTTTGCTTTTTCGCCAGCGATGCATGCACCGCGCAGGCGAAAAAAAACCCGCCAGGGGCGGGTGTCAACTTAAAGCGGCAATGCCTTAGCGCTTGTTGACGGCGTCCTTGAACGCCTTGCCAGCCGTGAACTTGACGGTCTTGGCAGCGGGAATCTTGATGGTTTCGCCGGTCTTCGGGTTACGGCCCGTACGGGCTGCGCGCTTGCCCGAACCGAAGCTGCCGAAGCCGATCAGCTGAACCGCATCACCTTTCGACACAGCCTTCTTGACCACTTCGAGGAGCGTGTCCAGCGTCTCGCCGGTTTGTGCCTTGCTAGCGCCCGTCTGTGCTGCGACGGCGTCGATCAGTTCCTGTTTATTCATTGAGAAGTTCCTTTCTGTGTTTAGGTTGACACGAACAGCGCGAACGCGCCGATTATACGGACGCGTGCCGCGCCGTCGAGCAGCGACGGACCCGGAGCACCCCGGCGTTTTCGCGTTGCGGCGACTAGCGTGTGTCTGATGCCGCAACGTCCGTGCTGCCGCTTCCCTGGGCGGCGCTTGCTATGATAGCGCAGCGCAAACCCAATAACGACAAGGGTTTCGAAGATTTCGCGCGGGAAATGCGGGTTTTTTGGAGCTTGTAGACCTTTTTGGGGTGCCCACCACCGCAAATCCCCCCGCCTGCGACGTTTTTCCCGCCGCACGCGTTGCGCCGCGCCAACGCAGCATGCGCGCAAACGCCGGCCCGGCAAGCGTTTGCGGCAACGCGATCCGCCTTCGTCACACGCTTTTTCCAGCCGCGCTGCTTGTCCGTTTTCTCCTCACCTCTGGCTTCGCGTTCCTCATGACCGCCACCCTGACACCCGCCACGCTCGCCTTCCGGGAAGACGGCACGCCGTTTTCGCCCATCTATGGCGACGTTTATCACAGCACTGCCGGCGCATTCGCACAGGCTCAAGCCGTCTTTCTGAAAGGCAACGCGCTGCCGCAGCGCTGGCAAGACAGGCGGATCTTCACCGTGGTCGAAACCGGCTTCGGCATGGGCGTGAACTTTCTCGCCACGTGGTCGGCATGGCGCGACGACCCGGCGCGCTGCGAACGCCTGCATTTCGTTTCGGTGGAAAAGCATCCGTTCGCGCGCAACGACCTGAAAAGTGCGCTCGACGCAGTCGTTGCACACGCACGCGAAGCGCCGCTCGCGCACGAACTCGTGAACGCCTGGCCGATGCTCGTGCCGGGCACCCATCGCCTCGAATTCGAGGGCGGACGCGTCACGCTCACGCTCGCTTTCGGCGATGCACTCGAGGAATTTCCCAAAATGTGGATGCGCGCCGATGCGATCTACCTCGACGGCTTCGCTCCGGCGAAGAATCCCGACCTCTGGTCGCCGGTCGTTTTCAAGGCGCTCGCGCGCATCGCCGGCGAGGACGCCACCTTCGCGACCTGGAGCAGTTCGGGCGACGTCAAGCGCGCGCTGGAGCAAAACGGCTTCGAATACCGCAAGGTGGAAGGCTTCAACGGCAAGTGGGCGATGCTGGTCGGACGCTTCGCGCCGCGCTGGCGCGTGCGCCGCTACGAGCCGCCGCTGCCGCTTGCGCTGCGCGAGCGGCACGCCGTCGTCGTGGGAGCGGGACTCGCCGGCTGCGCGCTCGTCGAGCGGCTGGCCGTGCGCGGCTGGCGTGTGACGCTCGTCGAACGCAACGCCGCGCCCGCGCTCGAGGCATCGGGCAATCCAGCCGGCGTGTTTCATCCGCTGATTTCGCGTGACGACAGCAGCGCGTCGCGCATCACGCGCGCCGGGTTTCTCTACGCGCTGCAACGCTGGGCCGCGCTCGAAGCCGCCGGCCACGCGCCCAGGCGCTCGCACGCCGGCTTGCTCCATCTCGCCACTGACGACGAATCGCGCGCCGTCGCCGCCGCGCTGGAATCGTTCGGCTATCCCGAAGAATTCGTGCGCGCCGTCACGCGCGAGCAAGCCCAGGCGCTGGCCGGCATCGCGCTCAATCAGGGCGGGTGGTTCTATCCGCAGGGCGGCGCAATCGACCCGGCAACGCTCTGCCGCGCCCAATGCGCCTTCGCCGCCGCGCTGCCCGGCGCGCAGGTCGAGACACGTTTCGGTGTGCGTATCGGTCACATTGCCCGCGCCGGCGAACAGGAATCCGGTGAATGGCAGGTGTTCGACGATGCCGGACGGCTCGTCGCCCAGGCAGCCGCGGTGATCTTCGCCAACGCCCAGGACACCTCGCGCGCCGCCGCGCTCGCGCATGCGCCCACCCGCATCGTGCGCGGCCAGCTCACGCTCGTCGATCCCAGCCCGCTCGCGAACCTGCGCGTACCCGTGATCGGCGAGGGCTATGCGGTGCCGCTCGACGGCGGCGTTACGCTCGCGGGCGCCACCTACGAAGTCGACGACGCCGACGACGCGCTGCGCGCCGCCGGCCATACCGAGAACATCGAACGTGTCGCGCACATGCTCCCCGGGCTTGCCGCGGCCCAGCGCGAGGGCGAGCGCGATTTCGCGGGCCGCGTGGCGTTCCGCTGCGTCACCAGCGACCGCATGCCGATGCTCGGCCCGCTCGCCGACGAAGACGCCGCCCGCCGCGACGCCCCGCGTCTGGCCGGCGCATGGCCCCTCGACCTGCCGCGCGCAAGCGGCCTCTACGGCGCGTACGCGTTTGGCTCGCGCGGGCTCGTTTGGGCGGGACTGGGGGCGGAGCTGATCGCGTCCCAGCTGGAAGGCGAGCCTTGGCCGCTGGAGCGGGAACTTGCGGACCAGCTGGATCCGGCGCGCTTCCTCCAGCGCGCCTTGCGCCAGCGCAGTCTTTGATCGCCCCCACACGGGAAAGCGCCGCCCGGGTTATCCACGCCAATCTGTGGATAACCGCGCGAGTTGCCAGCGAATCGAGTGTGGAAGCGGTGTGGACGTAAACGGGGTAACTCAGCACGCCCCGTTCCAGGCCCAAAAGTTACTCTTCGAAGTGCGCATGGACCGCACATGCTTTGCGCGCGGTTGTGCGAACGCCAACTCCCGGATTCCTTTCAGTAAACCCCGGTTATCCACAGGAAATCCAGGCCCTTGTTAACTTCTACTACGTATACATACGGTAAACAGTAAACCCCAAGCTAGCGCCATCGCTGTCGGCAAGGACGATCCAGCCGGGCTTGAAAAACCAGACGAAAGCCGCCCGCCCCCCGAGGCGGTCATTTTTTCCGCATACGTCGCCAAAAGCGCACAATGAGGACGCTATTACCGTCTTTGTCGATGCTTTCGATGCGGTGGGGCAATTGCAAAAAAGCTATGGCACAATCGCCGTTCTTTCCGCGTCAAATGCCGCAGCAGACGGTCGACGCATCCAAGGAACGGTTGCCCCTCATCCTGAATCTGAGTGCTCAGGGTAGACGGCAGCGTTCGTTCATCCAACGCGGGCGCAGCCACACCACACGCAAGCGCCCGTACCGGCTGTTCGCCGCACCGCCATGTGCCGGCTGCTTTGTCGCAGCGTTTTGCCGCACTGTTCGTCCGCACTCGCCGCAGGAAGCGCGTATTCGCGCCAGCTCGCCCAATCGTCATATCGTCGGGCCAGCCGGCTGCATCGATTGGCGCAGCGCCAGGCGCAGAGCAAGCCGACAACGGACGGGGAGTAGAGGTGTCGTTCGCCTCGTGCGGCACGCGGCTTGCCTGTTAGCCGGTCGTATGTCGATCCAACGTCGGACAGCCGGATTCGATCCCACGCAAGATGTCGTTGCCAAGGAGAAGCCACCACGATGAAGTCGGCGTTTTCGTTTTTTCCCGCCTGGCCGTTGCAGCTCGACGGAATTTTCTGGGCCGGGCTCGCGCTGCTCGCCGCCGGTTTGTGCGGCGAGCTTTGTTATCGGGCGTGGCGCTTGCCGCGGATCTCGGGCTATGGGGTGATCGGGCTCATTGCCGGATCGGCCGGGTTCGGCGTGATCGACGCCGATGTCGGCACGGCCGCGCGGCCGTTGCTCGACGTCGCGCTCGGCCTGCTGCTGTTCGAACTGGGCAGCCGTCTCGACCTGCGCTGGATCCGCCGCAATCCCTGGCTCATCCTGTCGAGCCTTGCCGAGTCCTCGCTCACCTTCGTGCTCGTGCTCGCGGTGCTGCTGTTCCTTTCCGTGCCGACGATGATCGCGCTCGTCGTGTCGGCGATCGCCATGGCGACGTCGCCTGCCATGGTGATCCAGCTCAAGACTGAGCTGCGCGCAGAAGGCCAGGTCACGCAGCGCCTGCTCACGCTCACGGCGCTCAACAGCATGTATGCGGTGATCGTGGAAAAGCTCGCCTCGACCTGGCTGCATCAGGAGATGTACGGCAACGTGTTCGCGACGATCCTGCAGCCGCTTTATCTGCTGATCGGCTCGCTGATTCTCGCGTTCGTGCTCGCCCGTGCTTGCACGCTGTTTTACCGCCGGCTGAGCCCGCAGGACGAGCACTCGTTCGTCGCGCTCTTCGGCCTCGTGCTGCTGGCGATCGCCATTGCGCACCTGCTCAAGCTCTCGACGATCCTGAGCCTGCTTGCCGCGGGCATCATCGTGAAGAATCTGGAGCCGCGTCCGCAGCTGTGGCCGCAGCATTTCGGCACGGCCGGATGGCTGCTCACGGTCATTCTGTTCGTGCTCACGCTCACCGCCTTCGAGTGGCACGACATTCTCGTGGGCGGCGCGGCGGCGGCGGGGCTGATCGTCGCCCGTGTCGCGGCCAAGCTCGTCGGCGTGCTGATGTTCGCCAAGCCGAGCGGGCTGCACTGGAAGCAGGGTGTGGCGCTCGGCCTTGCCTTGACGCCGATGTCGGCACTCGCGCTGCTGCTCGTCGAGGACACCTACGAGCTCTATCCGACGTTCGATCCGCGCCTGCGCGCGATCATTCTTTGCTCGATCGTCGTGCTGCAGCTCTTCGGCCCCTGGGTGGTCTATCGCGCGCTCGCGCTCGTCGGCGAACGCGGCGAAAAATGAATCTCGCGGCGCGCGCGGCCGGCGGCTTGCGCGCGACGCCCCGACAGGAAACGCCATGTCACTTGAAACGTTTGTCGATTCGAAGCCGTTTACGTTCGGCGTCGAACTCGAAATGCAGATCGTCAACACGCACGACTACGATCTGACCAAGGCGGGGAGCGACCTCATGCGCCTCGTCAAAGATCAGGAGATTCCGGGCAACATCACGCCCGAAATCACCGAAAGCATGATCGAACTCTCCACCGGCATCTGCACGAATCACGAGCAGGCTGTGGCCGATCTGCGCAAGATTCGCGACACGCTCGTCGCCGCGGCCGATCGTCTCAACGTCGGCCTGTGCGGCGGCGGTACCCACGCGTTCCAGCAATGGAGCGACCGGCGCATCGTCGATACGCCGCGCTTTCAGTATCTGTCCGAACTGTACGGCTACCTGGCGAAGCAGTTCACGGTGTTCGGCCAGCACGTGCATATCGGCTGCCCGGATGCGGACAGCGCGCTCTTCCTGCTGCACTCGCTTTCGCGCTTCATCCCGCATTTCATCGCGCTCTCGGCATCGTCGCCCTATGTCCAGGGGGTGGACACCGGATTTCATTCGGCACGACTGAATTCCGTGTTCGCGTTTCCGCTGTCGGGCCGCGCGCCGTTCGTGCTGAGCTGGGAGGAGTTCAAGGAGTACTTCTCGAAGATGGTGCACACGGGCGTTGTCAACAGCATGAAAGACTTCTACTGGGACATCCGCCCGAAACCCGGCTTCGGTACGATCGAGGTGCGCGTGATGGACACGCCGCTTTCGGTGGAGCGCGCCGCCGCGATCGCCTGCTACATCCAGACGCTCGCGCGCCATCTGCTCACCGATCGACCGATCGCGCCGCTCGAGGACGACTACCTCGTGTACACGTTCAACCGATTCCAGGCGTGCCGCTTCGGCCTCGCCGGCACCTGCGTGAATCCGCAAACGGGCGAGCGCCGCACGATTTCCGAAGACATCCTCGAAACGCTGGACCGGATCGCCCCGCACGGCGAAGTGCTCGGCTCGACGCGCGCGCTCACCGAAATCGGCACGATCGCCCGTGCGCAGAACAACGACGCCACGTGGCTGCGCAGCGTGGTGGCCGAGGAAAAATCGCTGCATGAAGCGGTGCGCCAGCAGTGCCTGCGCTGGCGCGCCTGATGGGAATCGAAAAGAGGGAGCCGGCGGACAGACAGGACCACTGACCGATTTTTGCGGGGGGCAGGAGGTGTCGGAAGCACGCCCCGCGCCGGCAAAACAGGATGCAAGGGCAGCTTTCGGGCTGCCCTTCGTGCTTTGGGGGACCGGAAAACCGGTAGGCAGCGTGTGAAAAGCGGGCCAAAAACGGGTTGCGTTGGTTCCGCACGCCACTTTTTTCGAAGTGCACGAAAATTTTTTTGCCGCCTTCGAGGTACCTGGGGGTTCTTATTTTTTTGACCTGAGTCCCGACATGGTCCATATTCAAGGACAAATAGCCCAGGCCTTTGTGGGTAACCTTCGTTTTCCCTGCAAACTCAATGGACTACGTAATGATTGGTTAGGCCCGATCGGGCAGATTCCAGTTGCGTTCGAGACAGAAATCCGCGATAACCTGCATGGGTCGCGGGGCGACGACGGCGAGCAGCGAGGAACCTGTACACAAGGCAATAGCGTGCTTATCAACGGGTTATCCACAATTCACGTTGGATAAGTTAGCTGTGCGATTTGCCGCTCTCGCATAGAATGTCGGTTTGCTGCACTGGCGTCGGGACTTGAAGGATGTTTTCGGGGCCTGCGGCAAGAAACATGACAGTGCAACGCATACGATGACGTATGCGAAGCAGGATTTTTTGAGATGGTGCGGCGCTCGGGGAACCGGGCGCCAGCGTTCCCACAGGCCGTCGGTCAAAGCGGCGGCTGACGATGCAGCGCAAGCTGCCAATAACCAGCGAAAGACTATGAGCGAAGGCGTATACGGAGAGCAGGCAGCCGGGCGGGTGACCCATAGCCTGCTGCGACTTAGCACGGCAATGCGGAGCCAGGCGTGGGACTGGGCCGAAGGGGCAGGCCTCACGCCTACCCAGGGCGAAATTCTCGTGCTGCTGATGCAGCGTAAGGGGCCGATGCGCCTCGGCGAGATCGCGCGTGAAACGGCCCTCACGGCCGCGACCACCAGCGATGCGGTGAGCACGCTCGAAACCAAGGGGCTCGTCGAAAAGCGCCGTGCGCTCGACGACGGCCGCGCGCTCGCGGTGCGTCTCACCTCGCGCGGCCGCACGGCGGCGAAAAAGGCCTCGCAGTGGCCCGACTTCCTGTCGAAGGCGGTCGGCACGCTGAAGGCGGACGAGCAGTCCACGCTGTATCGCTCGCTGCTCAAGACGGTTTATCTGCTCGAATCGCAGGAAACCAGCCCGCAGCACCGCATGTGCCTGACCTGCTCGCATTTCGAGCCGAGCAAGAACCCGAAGAAGACGCCGCATCACTGCCAGCTCCTGAATATCGACATGGCTGACACGGATCTGCGTCTCGATTGCTCGGTCTACGAACAGGCCGACGTGACGACCCAGAAGAAAAACTGGAAGATCTTCGCGGTTTAAGGCCGAAGCTGCGCCGCCGCCCCCATGCGGGCGGCGCGCGCAACGCATGTAATGCACGGTAATGCAAAGCACCGCGCGGTCGTTGGCGTGCGGACTTTGCGTGCATCAAACGCGTGCATGGCAATTTGCGTAGTTCTCGCAAGTATTTGCCACAAGTATTTGCCACAAGTTTTTGTCACGACCGTTGGCGCAAACGTTCGCAGGCGCCGTGAAAAAGCGGTGACGTGCATGCCGTCCACAGCCGACCCGGGAATGTGCCGATGAATCGCGAAGTATTGGCTGTGCGCCATGTCTATTTCGAGGACCTCGGCAGCTTCGAGCGCGTGCTCGGCGACCGCGGCCGCCCCGTGCGCTACGTCGATGTCGGCTTCGCCCGCGTCGGCGCGCTCAATCCCTTGTCGGCGTCGCTCATGGTCGTGCTCGGTGGGCCGATCAACGCGTGCGACGATGCGCGCTATCCCACCCTCGTTCCCCTTGCCGCGATGATCGAAAAGCGCATCGCGGCGGGTCTGCCTACGCTCGGCATCTGCCTCGGCGCGCAGCTCATTGCGCGCGTGCTCGGGGCGCGCGTGTATGCGGGACCCCAGCCCGAGATCGGCTGGACGCCGCTCACGCTCACCGACGCCGGCCGCGGCTCGCCGCTGCAGCACCTCGACGGCGCGGCGACCTCCATGCTGCACTGGCATGGCGATACCTTCGATCTGCCGCAGGGCGCCACGCGGCTCGCTTCCACGCCGCTCTGCGAGAACCAGGCGTTTGCCTGGAGCGATAACGTGCTCGGCCTGCAGTGCCACCCCGAAGTGCGCGCCGACCGCTTCGAGCCCTGGCTGATCGGTCATGCCGCCGAAATCGCCGGCGCGGGCGTGGACGTGAACGCGCTGCGCGACGACACGGCGCGCCACGGGCCGCTCCTCGAAGCGCAGGCGAGCCGCATGTTCGGCGAATGGCTCGATGCCGTCGACGCCCAGATGGCCGCGCGCCAACCCTGACGCGCGCCTGAACCGAGCCTGATCCAATTCGCGCCGGCGCACGCGTCGTGTGCCTTGTCGAACGCGTGAAAAAAGCGCGTGCTATTCTCGGACGCTTCTGCCAACCGTCCGGGGACCTCCCATGAGCAAGCTCTTCAGTCCGCTCGAACTGCGTGGCGTGACGCTCCCCAATCGCATCGTCGTTTCGCCGATGTGCCAGTACTCCGCCGAGCGCGGCGAAGCCAACGACTGGCACATGATCCATCTCGGCCACCTGGCGCTTTCGGGCGCCGCGATGCTCTGCATCGAAGCGACGGCCGTCGAACCGGACGGCCGCATCACGCCGGGCTGTCTCGGCCTGTGGGACGACGTGACCGAAGCCGCACTCGAGCCCGTGATCGCCGCCATCCGCCGCCACTCGCCGATCCGCATCGCCATGCAGATCTCGCACGCGGGTCGCAAGGCGTCGAGTCATGTGCCCTGGGAGGGCGGCCAGCTGATTCCGGTCGCCGACGGCGGGTGGCTGCCGCACGCGCCTTCGGCGCTCGCGCACAAGGAAGGCGAGGCGCCGCCGCTCGCACTCGACGTCGCGGGTCTGAATCGCGTGCGCGATGCGTTCGTGGCCACGGCGCGCCGCGCTGCGCGTCTTGGCATCGACGCCCTCGAAATCCACGCGGCGCACGGCTATTTGCTGCACCAATTTCTCTCGCCGATCGCGAACCAGCGCAGCGACGAATACGGCGGCTCGCGTGAAAACCGCATGCGCTTTCCGCTCGAAGTGTTCGACGCGGTGCGCGCCGAATTTCCTGCCGATCGCCCGATCGGCGTGCGCGTTTCGGCAACGGATTGGGTCGATGGCGGCTGGACTCCCGAGGACACCGTCGTCCTCGCGCAGGCGCTCAAGGCGCGCGGCGCGGACTGGATCGACGTGTCGTCGGGCGGCGTGTCGCCGCTGCAGAAGATCGCGCTCGAGCCCGGCTATCAGGTGCCGTTCGCGCGCAAGGTGAAGGCCGAAACGGGCATGACGACGATTGCGGTGGGCCTCATCACCGACGCCTTGCAGGCCAATCAGATCGTCGAAGACGGCGAAGCCGACATGATCGCGATGGCGCGCGCGATGCTCTACGATCCGCGCTGGCCATGGCACGCCGCGGCGCAACTCGGCGCGAGCGTGAGCGCGCCGCCGCAATACTGGCGCTCGCAACCGCGCGAGTTGAAGAAGCTGTTTGGCGAGACGACGCTCGGCCAGCGCTGAGACACGCTGCGCGTGGCGGTTTCACACGGCGCATATGGGTTGAACGAAAGAGGCGCGAGCGTGTACGATGCCGTCTGTGGCGCGCCGGGCGTCGCATGAGCGCGGCGCCCAATCGGCGCCGCGTTTGCGTACGGAGCGCGACGAGCCGGGATGCAAGGGCCGATGCAAGGCCAGGCAGACCGCCAGGCACGGCTTCATGAGAGAGCCGCGGGCGGCGCGCGGAGGGACAGGTTCCACGCCGCCTGTCATGACCGGGACAGTCTCCCCCAGTACTTCACAAGGATTCATTCAATGAGTGAACGCAGGATCGTCGTGCGCCAGTCGGGCGTGCACGGCAAGGGCGTGTTTGCGGCGGTCCCCATTGCGACCGGCGAACGACTGATCGAATACAAGGGCGAGCGCATCTCCTGGAAGGAAGCGCTGCGGCGTCATCCGCATAATCCTGACGAACCGAATCACACGTTCTATTTCGCGCTGGACGACGGCGACGTGATCGACGGCAAGGTGAAGGGCAACAGCGCGCGCTGGATCAATCATTCGTGCGCGCCGAATTGCGAAGCCGAGGAAATCGAAGGACACGTCTATATTCATGCGTTGCGCGATATCGCTGAAGGCGAGGAGCTTTTCTACGACTACGGCCTCGTGATCGACGCGAAGCAGACGAAGAAGCTCAAACGCGAATACGAATGCCGATGCGGCGCCCGCAAGTGTCGCGGCACGATGCTCGCGCCGCCCGACGACGACAAGTCCGGGAAGGGCGCGAAAGCGTCGAAAGGCAAGAGCAAAAAGAAGAAGTAAACGGCGCAGCGCGCGTCGCACCGTATCAAGCATAAGGGCCGCATGAGCGGCCCTTGTCGTTTTCCCGGCACCTGCAGCGTCAGAGATCGATGCTCGCCTGGTGGCTCGGTTTCTTCTCGCGCGGCGCCTCGCCGGCCTCGACCGTATGCAGGTGGGCGGCCTCGAAGGCGGCGGCCTCCTTGCTGTCACTGCGGTCTTTGGCGTCCTTGCCGCCAGGGATGCCGCGATGCGCGAGCGGCACACGCACGATGAAACGCGCGCCGCCTTCGGGCGCATCTTCGTAATGCACACTTCCCCGGTGCAGCGTCATGATGTCGTGGACGATCGCGAGGCCCAAGCCCGCGCCGCTATCGACACCGCTTTCGCTCTGACCGTCGCCGCGGAAGAAGCGCTTGAAGAGATCCGCCTGCTGCGAAGCGGGCACGCCGCCGCCGTTGTCTTCCACGACGATCTCGGCCATCGGCACGCCGTCCGCGGAGGACTGCGAAACGGTGACGGTGATGCGCGCGCCTTCGAGACGCACGGGCGGCAAATACTTGAGCGCGTTGTCGAGCAGATTCGCGATGACCTCGTGCAGCAGCACGGGGTTGCCGCGCACCATCAACGGCGTGTCGTTTTCGGGATCGTCGAGGCGCTGGAAGCCGAGATCGACGTGGCTCGCCAGCGCCCGCGGCACCCACTCGGCGCCTGTTTCGAAGGCGAGCGCGGCCATGTCGATATCGACGAAGCGCGCGGCCTGTTCACCCGGCTCCGCACGCGCGAGCGAAAGCAGTTGATTGGACAGACGCACCGCGCGGTCGGCGGCCGCACGCAGCTCGCGCACCGCGTCGGTGACCTTCTGCGGCTCGCGCGCGTTCACGGCCTGCTCGGCGTGCAGCTTCACCGCCGTGAGCGGCGTACGCAGCTGATGGGCGGCGTCGGCGATGAACTTGCGCTGCGCGTCGAGCGCGGTCTTCAGGCGTCCGAGCAGCGCGTTCAGCGCGCCCGTGAGCGGACGGATCTCGACGGGCACGTAGGTCTCGTCCACGGGTTCGAGGGACGTGTGCGTCTGGCGGTTGAGCGAGTCGGCGAGCGCGGTGAGCGGGTTGAGCTGCTGGTTGACCACGCGCCACACGATGACCCAGCCGGCGAGCAGCAGGAGCAGCAACGGCATCATGATCGCGACGAGAAACTCGGCCGCGATGCGAAAGCGATGGTGCACCGGCTGACCGACTTCCACGACGATCGGGTTGCCATGCGCCTGAGGCACGCGCACCTGGGCGACACGCACGGTTACGCCCTGATAGATCGTTTCGAACACGTACGCGTAGTGCATGCGGCGCACGTTGGTGCCCTGCAGCGGGAGGTCATGGTCGCCCGCGATTTCCGTTTCGCCGTTGCTGATGCGATAGACGAGGTCCTCGACGGGGTCGGAAAACATCGCCTGGGCGAGCGGTGGGACGATATTGGCAGCATCGTCGCCGGCGATCTGGATCTGCCGGGAGATGGCCGTGGCGAGGTCGGCGAGTGAGCGGTCGACCACGTGCTGCGTGTACTGCCAGGCGAGCCAATAGGCGATCAGGCCGCTCATCAGCGCGAGCAGCGAAAGCGGGGCGGCGAGGCGCCGTAGCAGCGTGCGCCGCAGGCTCGTCGCGGCAGGTGAGGGCATGATGGCTTCGGGGCGAATGATGAATCGTAGGTGCGGCGGCGTGCGCGGCACGGGACCGATCCATTGTACGCGGGCCGCGGGCGTGGCGGCTGATGCGCCAGTGAGACGCCAGAAGCCGGCGCTTA
Organism: Paraburkholderia sp. BR10141; assembly: GCF_056155635.1. Taxonomy (NCBI): domain Bacteria; kingdom Pseudomonadati; phylum Pseudomonadota; class Betaproteobacteria; order Burkholderiales; family Burkholderiaceae; genus Paraburkholderia; species Paraburkholderia sp. BR10141. Next base: position 24,929 of record NZ_JBMIQH010000014.1, read on the forward strand.
CAAGCGCAAACGGCGGCGGATTGCTCCGCCGCCGCTGGCTGCCCAGAAAAACGAGGCGGATCAGGCCGCCTGGCGGATTTCCTGCAGCAGATAGCCGAAGCCGCGCACCGTGACGATCTCGACACGGCAGTTTTCCAGCTTCTTGCGCACCCGGTGCACGTAGACTTCGATCGCGGTGTCGCCGAGGTCGCCGCCGAAGTGCGTGAGGTGGTCCTGCAGTTGCGCCTTGCTCACCACGCGGCCGTGACGCAGCAGCAGCATTTCGAGCACCGCGAACTCACGCGGCGAGAGTTCGAGCGGCTTGTCGTCGTTGAAGATGCGGCGATCGACGCCCGACAGGCGCACGCCGCCGAGCGACACTTCGGGGCGCGGCACGTCGCCGTGCGGCCCGCTGCGGCGCATCACGGCGCGAATGCGCGCTTCGAGTTCGGCCGGTTCGAACGGCTTGAGCATGTAGTCGTCGGCGCCGGAATTCAGGCCCTGGACGCGGTCGTTCAGTTCGTCGCGCGCGGTGAGCACGATCACGGGCGTATGCCGGTTGCTCTGGCGAAAGCGCGAAAGCAGCGTCATGCCGTCGATGCCCGGCAGCCCCAGATCGAGGATCACGAGCTCATGGCGATTCTGCGTGAGGGCCTGTTCGGCGAAGATGCCGTCGTGGACCATGTCGACCGTAAAGCCGGCTTGTTCGAGGCTGGACTGGATACCGCGTGCGATAGGGCGGTCGTCTTCGATCAGAAGGAGTCGCATGGGATTCGCTCAAGTACAATGGGTTTTAGCGTTCAGGCACGCAGTTCGCGAAGCGTCGCTTGCTGGTCTCGAGGCACAGCCCGACGGTTGCGCGATCACGATCCACATGTCCGATATTTCAATCACCGAACTCGAAGCCGCGATCAACTTCTGGCGCAACCGCTCGCCTTCGATTGGCGATGAACTCGCGTTGTGCCAGGAGGCAAGTGCGCTCTCCAAGCCTTATGCGCTGCTGATTGTACAGCGTCAGAACACCATATCACCGGAACGTTTAGACCCGATTGCCCGCGCTGCCTGGGAGTCTTACGTATCCATCAAGAATAGCCTTCAAAGCTGAAGGTTTGAAGGCCCCGCACCCTGCATTATGCTTTCACGGCGCGCTGTGCGCTCGCTGTGTGCACTCGCCGTGCGCACAGCGTACCCATGATTAGTACCGCTGCTTATGCGCTGAGCGGCCCCGGCGCGATCGAGTCGATGAAGCGCGCGAGTTCGATGTCGCGCGAGGTGAGGCCGTCGGCTTCGTGGGTGGAAAGCGTGATCTCCACACGGTTGTAGACGTTGAACCACTCGGGGTGGTGGTTCATCTCCTGCGCCTTGATGGCGACGCGCGTCATGAAGCCGAACGCTTCATTGAAGTCGGCGAAGCGGAAATGGCGCTGGATCGCATCGCGGCCGGCGACGGCCTGCCAGCCGCGCAGGTCGGCGAGTTCGGATGCGCGCTCTTCGGATGTGAGTCGGTTGATCATCATTGCACCTGTATTGAGCTTGAGGCCCGGCGTGCGCCGTGAGCCGATCAGCCATTTTTTCACGTATGGGGCACGCGTGCGAGCGCTCGCATCAAGGAACGCGCGCGTGCTGCGGCGCAAAGCCCGCATGTCGTTCAGACGTCGCCGTCGTCGAGCCAGCCCTCGCGCGTGCCGCGCGTGATGATCGTGTCGCTTTGCAGCACGTCGCCGGCTGCGTGCGGCTGCACCGCGATGAGCGCCGCCGGATCAGCCAGACGCGAAGCAATGCCCGCGCCCAGCGCGTCGAAAAGCTGCGCGAACGAGTCGATCACGAAGTAGGTCTTCTGGAACATGTCGATGCGATAGCGCGTGCGCAGCACGCGGTCGAGGTCGAACGCGAGCCGGTTGGGCGCCGCGCTCTCCACGCTGTATAGCGTCTCGCCCTTGCTCGAGACGATGCCGGCGCCGTAGATCTTCACGCCGTAGGGTGCACTCGGGTCGCGCATCAAGCCGAACTCCACCGTGTACCAGTAGAGCCGCGCGAGCAACGGCAATGCGCGCTCCTCGACGCCGAGCGCAGCGCGGCCATAGGCGTGAATCGCATCGGCGAAAGTGGGGTCGGTGAGTAGAGGGACATGGCCGAACAGGTCGTGGAAGCAGTCGGGTTCCTCCAGATAGTCGAGCTGGTCGGGACTGCGCATCCACCAGGTGACCGGAAAGCGCCGGTTCGCCAGATGCTCGAAGAAGATGCGCTCGGGCACGAGACCCGGCACGGCCACGATGCGCCATCCGGTTGCAGCCATCAGGCGCTCGCTCACCTGCGCGAAGGACGGAACGTGGGCAACGTTCAGGCCGATGCGCAACGCGCCTTCCATGAAGGCGTCGCAGGCGCGGCCTTCGAGCAGGGCGCGCTGGCGCCGGTAGAGCTGGTCCCAGACGGCGTGATCGGCCGCGCCGTAGCGCTCGCGCGGCTGGTCGATCGTGAAATCGGGGCGGGTGGTGAGACCCGCGTCGAACTGCTCCTGCAGTTTCGCGGTCGCGGCGACCATGTTCGTAACGCTCCACTAAAAAGGCTTGCTGTCATGCAAGTCTAGAGCGGATGGCGCGCGGGATGTGCGCGTACTCCATGGGTTACGGCTGGTGTATGCAATAATCGAGTGCAATACAGTCAATTAATGCGGACTCCATTCATGCTTGAACTCGACCATTTCGATCTGGCGCTGCTCGACGTGCTGCAGCGCTTTGGCCGCGCCACGCATCAGCAGCTTGGCGAGCAGGTGCCGCTCTCGCCCTCGCAGATCGGCAGGCGGCTGCAGCGCCTCGAGGCGTCAGGGGTGATCGACGGCTATCGCGTGGTGCTGCGCCCCGAAAAACTGGGGCTGGGCGTGACCGCGTTCACGAGCCTCAAGCTCAAGCATCATGGGGATTCGATCATCGAGCAGTTCCAGCAGCAGATCGACGTGCTGCCCGAAGTGCTCGAATGCCATGCCGTGGTGGGGGACGCCGATTATTTGCTGCGCATCGTCGCGCCCGATCTGAACGCGCTCTCGACCTTCGTCATGAAGAAGCTCATGCGCGTGCCCGGCGTGGACAGCGTGCGCTCGAACATCGTGCTCACCACGTTCAAGCGCAACGGGCCGCTGCCGCTCGGGCATCTGGAGCCGGGCGCGCCGGCGGCATGAGTGGCGTGGGAGGGAAGGCGTAGCAGGCCGCAAGGGCCCGCTATGCCAATTACAGATGTCAGGCCGCGTTGGCCGTATTGAGCAGATCCACGTAAGCCACCGCGACGAGATCGCTTTCGTCCACGCCGAGCTTCGCGAACACCGCGTGCGCTTCGGCTTCGCCGCCTTGCTCGTCGTCCTCGGGGCCGAGCACCACCTCCAGTTCGACGAAGTCGCCCAGACCATCCACGCGGTCCAGATGGATGCGCGTGCGGCCCGCCAGATACACGTGGCGCTCCTTCGAGACGATGCCGCGCGTGGTGAGCGCCGTGGCGAGCAGCGAGTGCATGGCCTCGGCGTTGGTGACGGGGCTGCGCGTATAGTACGAGGCCTTCGGGCCGTCGCGGTCGTCGCGTTGATAGAAGATCAGCTCGGGCGGGGTGCCGTCGTCGAACTGGCGCAGCTTGAGGCGGCCGCGCGGTACGTCATAGAAGAAGTCCTGCTGGCGAAAGATCAGCGGCGCTTCGGTGGCGAGCTGGGAAGCGCGGTCGCGCAAGGCGTCGAATTGACGGGCGCGGGCTTTGATTTCGATGTTGCGGGCCATGCAAGGCTCCTGTCGAACGAAGAGAACAAGGGGAACGATGGGAGAAGCGGGGAAACGCGCCGCGCAGGGTGAACACACCCGTGGGCGTGCCGAAAACGCGGAGCGGATTCCCAATCTATCAAAACTTGGGCGACAGCGCTGTTACGCGACCAGGCCTGCGCTTACGTCAGACATGAACGGGGCGCGCGCGTCTTCATGAGCGCGGCTCATATCGCCCACTGCGTTTCGATCGACTTCAGTGCCGCCGCGATGGTGGGCTCGTCGCGCCGCGCGGCGAGCGTGATGAAGGTGAGTTCCGTGGGCACCGTCACGCCTTCGACAATGGTGAGCCCGTGCGCGTGGGCTTCGGCGAGGGCCGTGGAATCGCGTGCGAGCGTGAGGCCCACGCCCGACTTGACGAGGTCGAGCATCGACGGTTCCTGGTCCACCTCGGCTACCTTCACCGGTTTGGCGTGCGCGGCCTCGAACAGCGTGGTCAGCAGGCGATTGTGCGCGGAGGCGGGCGGAGTCCAGATCCATGGCAGCGCGGCAAGTGCGCGCCAGTCGCGCGCATCCTTCACGCGGTCTTTCCAGCCTGCCGGCGCGAGCACGCGGTATTGGAAGCGCGTGAGCGTGATGGCGTGGAAGGTGTCGGGGTCGGGCACGGGCTGGCCGATGTAGTAGCCCACGTCGAGCTCGCGCGAGCGCACCTGGTCGAGCACCCAGCCCGACATGCCGTGGCGCAGCGCCGTTTCGATCTGCGGCCAGGTTTCGACGAGCTGGCGCAGAAAGCCGCCGAGGCGCAGGAACGCCGGATCGAGAATGGTGCCGATGCGCAAGCGCCCGCGGACTTCGTGCCGCAGCGCAGCAGCGGCGCGCTGCACGTCGCCGGCGGCGGCGAGCGCGCGTTCGGCATGCGGCAGCAGCGCCTGGCCGTCGCGCGTGAGTGCGAGGCCGTGCGAGGTGCGAGTGAAGAGCGCGATGCCCAGCGCCTCCTGCAAATGCTTGATCTGCAGGCTCACGGCCGGCTGCGTGAGATGCAGACGGGTGGCCGCGCGCGTGAGGTTGCCCTCGCGCGCGACCGTGACAAACGCTCGGAGCAAGGTCAGGTCCATATCCTGATATTAAACCGCCTTATATCGCTGTTGAGCATTAATCATTGGATCGCGCCCCAGCCTCGCGATTACGCTAGCTGGATCGAGGCTTCACGACAAAAGAGGCACACCCATGGGCGAGACACATCAAAACGAAGCCGGCGTCCGCATGCTGACCCACTTCGTCAACGGCAAGCCGCTGGCTGGAACGAGCGAGCGTCATGGCGACGTTTTCAATCCGGCGTTCGGCAAAGTGAGCGCGCGCGTGCCGCTCGCCACCGTGGCGGAGGTCGACGCCGCCGTTGCCGCCGCGCAGGCAGCCTTTCCCGCGTGGGCGGAAATGGCCCCTATCAAGCGCGCGCGCATTCTCTTCAAGTTCAAGGATCTGCTCGACCAGCATCACGACGAACTCGCCGAACTCATTACGCGCGAACACGGCAAGGTGTTCTCCGACGCCAAGGGCGAGGTGATGCGCGGCATCGAGGTGGTCGAGTTCGCGTGCGGCATTCCCAATCTGCTGAAGACCGATTTCACCGACCAGATCGGCGGGGGCATCGACAACTGGAATCTGCGCCAGCCGCTGGGCGTCGTCGCCGGCATCACGCCGTTCAACTTCCCGATGATGGTGCCGTGCTGGATGTTCCCGATCGCGCTCGCGTGCGGCAACACGTTCGTGCTGAAGCCTTCGGAGCGCGATCCTTCCGCTTCGGTGCGGCTTGCCGAACTGCTCAAGGAAGCGGGGCTGCCCGACGGCGTGTTCAACGTCGTGCATGGCGACAAGGTGGCCGTGGACGCGCTGCTTGCGCATCCGGACGTCACCGCGCTGTCGTTCGTCGGCTCGACGCCGATCGCGGAGTACATCTACACGGAAGGCACGAGACACGGCAAGCGTGTGCAGGCGCTGGGCGGCGCGAAGAATCACCTCGTCGTGATGCCCGACGCGGACCTCGACCAGGCCGTCGACGCGCTGATCGGTGCGGCCTATGGCTCGGCCGGCGAGCGCTGCATGGCGATTTCGGTGGCGGTGGCCGTGGGCCATATCGCCGACGAACTCGTCGAGCGGCTCTCGCCGCGCGTGAAGGCGCTGCAGATCGGCAGCGGCATGGACGGCGCCTCGGAAATGGGCCCGCTCGTCACGGACGTACATCGCGCGAAAGTGCAGGGCTATATCGAGGCCGGCGTGGCGGCGGGCGCGAAGCTCGTCGTGGACGGGCGCGGCCACAAGGTGGATGGTCATGAGGAGGGCTTCTTCCTCGGCGGCACGCTGTTCGACGACGTGAAGACCGACATGACGATCTACAAGGAAGAGATCTTCGGTCCGGTGCTGTCGGTCGTGCGCGTGCCCGATTTCGCGAGCGCCGTCGAGTTGATCAACGCACACGAATTCGCCAACGGCGTGTCGTGCTACACCTCGGACGGCGGCGTCGCGCGCGCCTTCTCGCGCCAGATCAAGGTGGGCATGGTCGGCATCAACGTGCCGATTCCGGTGCCGATGGCGTGGCACTCGTTCGGCGGCTGGAAGCGCTCGCTGTTCGGCGATCACCATGCGTACGGCGAGGAAGGCGTGCGCTTCTATACACGCTACAAGAGCATCATGCAACGCTGGCCCGACAGCATCGCCAAGGGCGCGGAGTTCACCATGCCGGTGGCGAAGTAGGCGGCCGGGAGCCGGGCGGTTCGAAAGGAATCCGAAGCGTTCGATGCCGTCCGGCGCAGGAATCGCAGTTCAAAAAATACAACATAAAGAGAGCAGTCATCGCTGGAGACACATCATGCCTGCACCGAGCGAAGCTCAGGCCGCGCGCCGCCTCGAAGGCGAATTCGACTACGTGATCGTGGGCGCGGGCACCGCGGGCTGCGTGCTCGCCAATCGCCTGACCGAAGACGCGGACGTTTCCGTGCTGCTCATCGAGGCGGGCGGCGCGGACGACTATCACTGGATCCACATTCCCGTGGGCTACCTGTATTGCATCGGCAATCCGCGCACGGACTGGCTCTACAAGACCGCCGCCGAAAAAGGCCTCAACGGCCGCTCGCTTTCGTACCCGCGCGGGCGCGTGCTGGGCGGTTCGTCGTCGATCAACGGCATGATCTACATGCGCGGCCAGCGCGAAGACTACGACAACTGGGCGCGCGAGACCGGCGATTCCGGCTGGTCGTGGGACAGCGTGCTGCCCGTGTTCCGCCGCAGCGAAGATCATCACGGCGGCGCGAGCGAGTTTCACGGCGCGGGTGGCCAATGGCGCGTGGAGAAGCAGCGCCTGCGCTGGCAGATTCTCGAATCGTTCGCGCACGCCGCGCAGGAGCAGGGCATTGCCGCCACCGACGACTTCAATCGCGGCGACAACAGCGGCGTGGGCTATTTCGAAGTGAACCAGAAGCGCGGCGTGCGCTGGAATGCGTCGAAGGCGTTCTTGCGTGCGGCGATGAAGCGGCCCAACCTCACGGTCGTCACCGGCGCGCTCACGCAGCGGGTGATCTTCGAAGGCAAGCGCTGCGTGGGCGTGGAGTATCGCGGCGACGTCGACTACGTCGCGCGGGCACGTTGTGAAGTGATCCTGAGCGCCGGTGCCGTGAATTCGCCGCAATTGCTCGAGCTTTCCGGCATCGGCGACGCTGCCCGGCTCGCGCAGCTCGGCATTGGCGTCGTGCAGGATCTGCGCGGTGTGGGCGAGAACCTTCAGGACCATCTGCAATTGCGCATGGCGTTTCGCGTGAACGGCGTGCGTACGCTCAACACGGCCTCCGCGCACTGGTGGGGCAAGCTGTTGATCGGCATGCAGTACGCGTTCTTCCAGAGCGGGCCCATGTCGATGGCGCCCTCGCAGCTCGGCGCATTCGCGAAATCGGACCCGAGCGATCCCACGCTCACGCGGCCCGACCTCCAGTATCACGTGCAGCCGCTTTCGCTCGACCGCTTCGGCGAGCCGCTGCATCGCTTCAACGCGTTCACCGCCTCGGTGTGCAACCTGCGGCCCACGTCGCGCGGCAGCATCCACGCCGTGTCGGCGGACCCGTCGCAGCCGCCTGCGATCGCGCCCAATTATCTGTCGACCGATCGCGACCTGCGCGTGGCGGCCAACGCGATACGGCTCACGCGGCGCATCGCGGCTTCGGGCGCGCTCGCGCGCTACCAGCCGCATGAGATCCTGCCAGGGCTCGCGTTCCAGACTGAGGAGCAGCTGCGCGAGGCGGCGGGCAACGTCGGCACGACGATTTTTCATCCCGTCGGCACCTGCCGCATGGGCCGCGCCGACGACCCCGACGCGGTGGTCGACGCGCGCCTGCGTGTGCGCGGCGTGGAGGGCCTGCGCGTGGTGGACGCCTCGGTCATGCCGACCGTTACCTCGGGAAACACGAATTCGCCGACGCTGATGATCGCGGAGCGCGCCGCCGAGATGCTGCGCGCCGACCGCCGCGAGGGTGCGCGTGCCCAAACGGAGGCCGCCGCCGGTGTCACGCTGACGATCGCCTGAGGGCATGGAGCGACGCGCAAGATAGCGTCGATTCGAAGACTATGTGGGACGCGAGCGCAAGCGCTTCCGCTCGCGTGCTTTTGTACGTCTGTGAGTTACGGGTTTGCGGTGATCGTGCGCCTAACGTGTGGGCATCTTTCTTCGTACTGTCGTCAACTTCCGGTTGTAATGTTCGCTGTCCTTGTGGCGCTCCCTTAAGTGCAAATCCCAATGATTGCGCTGCATCATTGGCGAGACAATGACGCGAAAGTCGGCAGGCGCGCGTTGCGCGCATCGGGAGGCGCGCCGCCACGTCCGCGCCGGACCTCACCGTGCACCACGAGTCACGGACGGTCTGCAGTGTTACGCCTTACCACGCTCGGAAGGGGACATGATTCTCGGCGACACGATTCTGGAGACGCGCGACCTCACGAAACAGTTCAAGGGCTTCACGGCCGTGAACGGCGTGAACCTGCGCGTGTGCCGCGGCTCGATCCATGCACTGATCGGACCGAACGGCGCAGGCAAGACCACCTGCTTCAATCTCCTCACCAAATTCCTCGTGCCCAGCGCGGGGCGCATCGTTTTCAACGGCATCGACATTACGCATGAGCGGCCCGCGCAGATCGCGCGGCGCGGCATCATCCGCTCGTTCCAGATTTCGGCCGTATTTCCGCACCTCACGGCGCTCCAGAACGTGCGCGTGGGGCTGCAGCGCTCGCTCGGCACCGCCTACCACTTCTGGAAGAGCGAACGCACGCTCGCTGAGCTCAACGATCGCGCGATGGATCTGCTCACGCAGGTGGGCCTCACCGATTTCGCCGATGTGCCCACGGTCGAGCTCGCCTATGGCCGCAAGCGCGCGCTGGAAATCGCCACGACGCTCGCGATGGAGCCCGAGCTGATGCTGCTCGACGAACCGACCCAGGGCATGGGCCACGAAGACGTGGACCGCGTGACGGCGCTCATCAAGAAAGTATCGAGCGGGCGCACGATCCTCATGGTCGAGCACAACATGAACGTGATTGCCGGCATCTCCGACACCATCACGGTGCTTCAGCGCGGCGAGGTGCTCGCCGAAGGCAGCTACGCCGAAGTCTCGAAGAACCCGCTCGTCGCCGAGGCCTATATGGGCAGTGCGGACGCAGCCCTTACGGGGGCGCACGCATGAATACGGTCACCGAACGCGAAACGACTGCGGCCGCCGGCGCGACCGAGAGCGCGAAGGCGCTGGAGATTGCGGGGCTGCAGGCGTGGTATGGCGAGTCGCACATCCTGCACGGCGTGGATCTGTCCGTCGGGCGCGGCGAGGTCGTGACACTGCTCGGGCGCAACGGCGCGGGGCGCACGACGACGCTGCGCGCCATCATGGGGCTCACCGGCCGGCGCACGGGCTCGATCCGGATTGGCGGGCGCGAGACCATCCAGATGCCCACCTATCGCATCGCGCACTGCGGCGTGGGGTATTGCCCCGAGGAGCGCGGCATTTTCGCGAGCCTCTCGTGCGAAGAGAATCTGCTCCTGCCGCCGCACATCGGCACGAAAGGGGCGAAGTTGGCGCAGGGCATGTCGCTCGACGAGATCTACGCGATGTTTCCCAATCTCGCCGAACGGCGCAACAGCCAGGGCACACGGCTTTCCGGCGGCGAGCAGCAGATGCTCGCCGTGGCGCGCATCCTGCGCACGGGCGCGAACCTGCTCCTGCTCGACGAGATATCCGAAGGGCTGGCGCCGGTGATCGTTCAAACGCTCGCGCGCATGATCCTCACGCTGAAGTCGCGCGGCTACACGATCGTGATGGTCGAGCAGAACTTCCGCTTTGCGGCGCCGCTCGCGGACCGCTTTTACGTGATGGAGCACGGGCGCATCGTCGAGCACTTCGGCACTGCCGAACTCGAGGGAAAGATGCCGGTGCTGCACGACCTGCTGGGCGTTTAATTTTTTGGTCTGGTTTTGCGCGCGACGTGAGCGTGAGATGAGCGCCGCGCGAATCGCTTTGCCTCCGATGTTCATGGAGTATTCCTGATAATTACGCAACCAAGGAAGGAGACTGCAATGAAGAAAACCACGTTCGCGCGGCTCGCGGGCCTTTTTGCCGCCTCGGCAGCTGCGATGGCGTTCAGCGCGGGGGGCGCGCAGGCCGCCGACGACGCGGTGAAGATCGGCTTCATCACGGACATGTCCGGCCTTTACGCCGACGACGACGGCCAGGGCGGCCTCACGGCGATCAAGATGGCGGTCGCGGACTTCGGCGGCAAGGTGCTCGGCAAGCCGATCCAGATCGAGTACGCCGATCACCAGAACAAGGCCGACATCGCCGCCTCGAAGGCGCGCGAATGGTTCGACCGTGACGGGCTCACCATGCTGCTCGGCGGCACGAACTCGGCGACGGCGCTGGCGATGAACCAGGTCGCGCAAGAGAAGAAGAAGGTGTACTTCAACACGGGCGCGGGCACGGACGCCCTGACGAACGAGCAGTGCACGCCGTACACGGTCCACTACGGCTATGACACGGTCGCGCTCGCGAAGGGCACGGGCCTCGCGGTGCTCAAGCAGGGCGGCAAGAGCTGGTTCTTCCTGACCGCAGACTACGCGTTCGGCAAGTCGCTCGAGAAGAACACCGCGGACGTCGTGAAGGCGAACGGCGGCCAGGTGCTCGGCGAAGTGCGCCATCCGCTCTCGGCGTCGGACTTCTCGTCGTTCCTGCTGCAGGCGCAAGCCTCGAAGGCGCAGATCCTCGGCCTCGCGAACGCGGGTGGCGACACGGTCAACGCGATCAAGGCCGCGAAGGAATTCGGCATCAACAAGACGATGAAGACCGCGGCGCTACTGATGTTCCTGCCCGACGTGCACAGCCTTGGGCTCGACACCACACAGGGCCTCGTGCTGACGACCGGCTGGTACTGGGACCAGAACGACGACACGCGCAAGTGGGCGCAGCGCTACTTCGACCAGACGAAGAAGATGCCGTCCGAACTGCAGGCGGCTGACTATTCGGCGGTGACGAACTATCTGAAGGCGGTGCAGGCGGCCGGCACGACGGACTCCGACAAGGTCATGGAGCAGCTCAAGAAGACCAAGGTCAACGACTTCTATACCAAGGGCGGCTACATTCGCCAGGACGGCGTGCTGATCCACGACATGTATCTCGTCGAGGTGAAGAAGCCGTCGGAGTCGAAGAAGCCGTGGGACTACTACAAGGTGCTGCAGACGATCCCGGGCGAGCAGGCCTATACGACGAAGCAGGAGAGCAAGTGCGCGCTGTGGAAGTAAGCGCGAGCGCGTAAATGCTGCAGTCGGATGCCGCGCCCGGCGCCCCGAGGTGGGTGCGCCGGGCGCGGCATGATTGCGTAATCCGTTAATGCATTCATGGCGGCTCTCATGACGATTTTTGGCATTCCGCTTCCGGCAATGCTGAGCCAGTTGCTGCTCGGGCTCGTGAACGGCTCGTTCTACGCGATCCTGAGTCTCGGTCTCGCGGTGATCTTCGGCATGCTCAACGTGATCAACTTCGCCCACGGCGCGTTGTTCATGCTGGGCGCGATGCTCACATGGATGGGGCTCGCGTACTTCGATCTGCCGTACTGGGCGATGCTCGTCGTCGCTCCACTCGTGGTCGGCCTGTTCGGCGTCGTGATCGAGCGCTCCATGCTGCGCTGGCTTTATAAGCTCGATCATCTGTACGGACTCCTGCTCACTTTCGGCCTCACGCTCGTGGTGGAGGGCGTGTTCCGCTCGATCTACGGCTCGTCGGGGCAGCCCTATGATGTGCCCGGCCTGCTCGCCGGCGCGACCAATCTCGGCTTCATGTATTTGCCCAACTACCGCGCCTGGGTGGTGGTGGCTTCGCTTGCCGTGTGTTTCGCGACCTGGTTCGTGATCGAAAAAACACGCCTTGGCGCGTATCTGCGCGCGGGCACGGAGAACCCCAAGCTCGTCGAGGCGTTCGGCATCAACGTGCCGCTCATGATCACGCTGACCTACGGCTTCGGCGTCGCACTCGCGGCGTTTGCGGGCGTGCTCGCCGCGCCCGTGATCCAGGTCTCGCCGCTCATGGGCCAGCCGATGATCATCACTGTGTTCGCCGTGGTCGTGATCGGCGGCATGGGCTCGATCATGGGCTCGATCCTCACCGGCCTCATGCTCGGCGTGATCGAAGGCTTCACACGGGTGTTCTGGCCCGAGGCCTCCGCGACCGTGGTGTTCGTAATCATGGCGATCGTGCTGCTGATTCGCCCCGCTGGTCTCTTCGGCAAGGAACGATGATGCAAAGAAAAGCGCTCTATGGTTTGTTGCTGATCGGGCTGATCGTCGCGCCGTTCGCCGGCGCCTATCCGCTCTTCGTGATGAAGGTGCTCTGCTTCGCCCTGTTCGCCGCGGCGTTCAACCTGCTGATCGGCTACACGGGCCTGCTTTCGTTCGGCCATGCGATGTTTCTCGCGAGCGCGGGCTACACGGCAGGCTATGCGATCCAGTCGCTCAACTTCACGCCCGAGGTGGGCGTGCTCGCGGGCACGGCGGTGGCCACCGTCCTCGGGCTCGTGGTAGGCATTTTCGCGATTCGCCGGCAGGGCATCTACTTCTCCATGGTCACGCTCGCGCTCGCGCAAATGGTCTACTTCGTGTTCCTGCAGGCGCCGTTCACGCACGGCGAAGACGGTCTGCAAGGCGTGCCGCGCGGCAAGCTGTTCGGCGTGCTTTCGCTCGGTTCCGATCTCTCGCTCTACTACGTCGTGCTCGTCGTGATGGTGCTCGCGTTCGGTCTGATCGTGCGCATCGTGCATTCGCCGTTCGGGCAGGTACTCGTGGCGATCAAGGAGAACGAGCCGCGCGCCGTCTCGCTCGGCTACGACACAGACCGCTTCAAGCTGCTCGCGTTCGTGTTGTCGGCGGGGCTCGCGGGTCTGGCCGGCGCGCTCAAGGTGCTCGTACTCGGCTTCGAAACGCTCGGCGACGCGTACTGGACCATGTCCGGCCTCGTGATCCTCATGACGCTCGTGGGCGGCATGGGCACGCTGTTCGGGCCGCTGCTCGGCGCGACGCTGATCGTCGCGCTGGAGGACCGGCTGGGCGACATCGGCACGGCGCTCGCGAGAGGGACGGGCGTGGAGTGGTTCCGCTCACTCGGTGAGTCCACAACGATCGTCACGGGGATCATCTTCATTGCCTGCGTGCTGGCGTTCCGGCGCGGCATTGTCGGCGAGGTCGTGGCGCGCGTGCGGCCCTTGCGCGCTTGACGAACTGGCGTGCCAGGACTGCTCTGCACTGCGATAGAATGATCGCCGGTCGGCGCGAGCTGGCATAGCCCGCGCAAGGACGTCGCGCTGCGGCATCCCGCAGCGCCCCGTTGTGCGACAAACCTGTGGCGCCACGCCCCATTTCGGTGCCGCACTGCACCACTAGGGTAAATGCTAGTTGCTGCAGAGGGGGGTGAAGTTTAAAGTTGCGCTTAGTTCTGATGCACCGAATTTGCAGGTGGAGAACGAGGAGACAACTGAGGCACCAAGTGCCCGGACAAGGAAGCGCTGTTGGATGAGAGTCCAACAGCGCTTTTTATATTTCTACGCCTGTTTTCAACGGCGAGCCGATTATCTTTTTTCCGCTGCGAGGCATGCGACTTACGCACCTTCGCACGCACCGATTATCCCTTCCCGTATTACGCAAATCAGGCCGCGCGGCAGCACTTTGCCCACTGCACAAGCGTTTGCGCATTACGCAAAACGCGCGCGCAATCCTGCTCACTGTAAGCAGATGGAAAGCGCTTGCCATCCGAATACGCAGACCGCTACACTCGCCAATCACCGACCATGCGGTCAGCATTTTTGCGTTGATTTCCCGCAGACGATTATCGGTTGGACTATGAGGTGATCGGCCGCGGTGCGCCACAAATCCGTAGCAATAAAGAAAACGAATATAGAAGGAGTGGAGATGCAGTTGGTTTTGCGTTGGATGGGGGCGGCTTGCGTCGCGACCGGGGTGCTCGCGGCGACGGCCGGCGGGGCGTATGCAGATGTGAAGATCGGAGTGACGCTGTCGGCGACGGGGCCGGCTGCCTCGCTCGGGATTCCGGAAAAGAACACGGTTGCGCTGCTGCCGAAGGAAATCGCGGGCCAGAAAGTCGATTACATCGTGCTCGACGACGCCACCGATTCCACGCAGGCGGTGAAGAACGCGCGCAAGCTCACGAGCGAAGATCACGTCGACGCCTTGATCGGCTCGACTGTCGTGCCGAACTCGCTCGCCATGATCGACGTGGCCGCGGAAACGTCCACGCCGATGATCTCGATGGCCGCAGCGGCCTCCATCGTCGAACCGATGGATGCCAAGCGCTCATGGGTCTTCAAGACGCCGCAGAACGACGCGTTGATGGCCGGCGCCATCGCGCAGCACATGGCCGCGCACGGCGTGAAGACGGTGGCCTTCATCGGCTTCGCAGACGCCTATGGCGAGAGCTGGTACAAGGAATTCAGCGCGGCCGGTTCGAAACAGAACATCAAGGTCGTCGCGAACGAACGCTTCGCGCGTAACGATGCCTCGGTCACGGGCCAGGTGCTCAAGATGATCTCGCAGCACCCCGACGCGGTGCTCATCGCGGGTGCGGGCACGCCGGCCGCGCTGCCGCAGAAAACGCTCAAGGAGCGCGGCTACGCGGGCAAGTACTACCAGACCCACGGTGTGGCCAACAACGACTTCCTGCGCGTGTGCGGCAAGGACTGCGACGGCACATACCTACCGGCAGGGCCGTTGCTCGTCGCCGATCAAATGCCTGACTCGAATCCCGTGAAGCAATCGGCGCTTGCGTACAAGGCCGCGTATGAAAAGGCCTATGGCGCAGGCTCGATTTCGACGTTCGGCGGTCACGCGTGGGACGCAGGCCTCCTGCTCCAGCACGCGATTCCGGTCGCGCTGAAAGCGGGTCAGCCGGGCTCGAAGGCCTTCCGCGAAGCGCTGCGCGCCGCGCTTGAAAACTCGCACGATGTGGCAGGCGCGCACGGCATCTTCACCATGAGCGCGACGGACCACGCGGGTCTCGACCAGCGTGCCCGCGTGATGGTGGAGATCGTCGGCGGCAAGTGGAAACTCGCCGGCGATTGAGCGCCGGTTGAATGACGCACGAAACACGAAAAAGGCACGCTCGATCGAGGTGCCTTTTTTGTTGCCGTGACAACGGCTTTGCAGCAGTAGGGGAGCAGGCGACAAAGCGGAGAGCGCCCCCTGGCGCGCGGCGGCTTGTGCGGCGCCGCAGGCAGGGAAAACCATGCATTACACGCGCGATCCCGATTACTACACTCAAAGGCCGGCGCCGATTCACGAACATCCTAGTAATCGGCGCAGGATCAATCGACAACACGCAGACCAAGCGTTTGGAGACGCGCAATGAAAACGAAGAAGTGGGTATTGAGCTCGATTAGTGCCGGACTCGCAGCGGCGCTGATGGGCACGGCGGGCATCGCCGCCGCGCAGGTGAAGATTGGCGTGACGCTCTCGGCAACGGGGCCGGCCGCGTCACTCGGCATTCCCGAGAAGAACACCATCGCGCTGCTGCCCAAGGAGATCGCGGGCAAGAGCGTGCAGTACATCGTGCTCGACGACGCCTCGGACACGAGCAAGGCCGTGCAGAACACGCACAAGCTGATCGACGAAGACCACGTGGACGCCATCATCGGCTCGTCGGTCACGCCGAACTCGCTCGCCATGCTCGACGTCGTCGCGCAGGGCAAGACGCCGATGATTTCGCTCGCCGCATCCGCCGCGATCGTCGAGCCGATCGACGCGAAGCGTCAGTGGGCCTTCAAGACGCCGCAGAACGACAGCCTGATGGCCGACGCGCTCGCGAGCTACATGGAGAAGCAGGGCGTGAAGACGGTGGGCTTCATCGGCTTCACCGACGCCTACGGCGACAGCTGGCTCAAGGAGTTCACCAGCGCGGCCGGCAAGCACAACCTCAAGATCGTGGCGAATGAGCGCTACAACCGCACCGACTCGTCAGTGACGGGCCAGGCGCTCAAGCTGATGTCGGCGAACCCCGATGCGATTCTGATCGCCGGTTCCGGCACGCCCGCGGCGCTGCCCGCGACCACGCTCAAGGATCGCGGCTACAAGGGCAAGATCTATCAGACGCACGGCGTGGCGAATAACGACTTCCTGCGCGTCTGCGGCAAGGATTGCGAAGGCGAGCTGCTGCCCGCAGGCCCGATTCTCGTGGCCGACCAGTTGCCCGATTCGAACCCCGTGAAGAAGTCGGCACTGGCCTACAAGACGGCCTATGAGAAGGCCTATGGCGTTGGCACGGTGGCGACCTTCGGCGGTCATGCATGGGACGCCGGCCAGTTGCTCCAGCGCGCGATTCCGGTCGCGCTGAAGGCGGGCCAGCCGGGCACCGAGGCGTTCCGCGTGGCGCTGCGCGCCGCGCTCGAAAACTCGCAGGACGCGGCGGGCGCGCACGGCATCTTCAACATGAGCTCGACGGATCATGCGGGCCTCGACCAGCGCGCACGCGTGATCGTCGAGATCGTCAACAACAAGTGGAAGCTGCAGAGCGAATAACGTGCGGCGCACGGGAAAGCGCAGTGCGTTTTCCCGTGGAACACGCGCGCGCGTTACAGCGTCATTCTGGCCACTGAGAATCACGTACGAGCATGACCGGTGCGCAGCTCCGTTGCTGCGCACCGGCTTTTCACAGCCGAAGGCCGAACCGCGCCTTCGGCGGTTCTTTCCCGCATTGCCGTTTTTCGACGCCGCTGTTTTTCCAGGTTCCAGAAGGTTTCAGGAAGAGGGGAGTATGGATTTATCGATCGCCGCGATCCTCGCGCAGGACGGCATCACCACCGGTGCGATCTATGCGCTGCTAGCGCTCGCCCTGGTGCTGGTGTTTTCCGTGACGCGGGTGATCTTCATTCCGCAGGGCGAATTCGTTTCATATGGCGCGCTCACGCTCGCCGCGCTGCAATCGCAGAAGTTTCCGGCCACCTGCTGGCTGCTCGTCGCGCTCGGTGCGGCGTGCTTCCTGGTCGAGACCGCCGGGCTCGTGCGTCGCGCCGAACGGCGGCGCCACGCGGCGCGCACGCTCGTGACGCTTGCCGGCAAGTATCTGCTCTTTCCCATCGCGCTCTATGCGGTCACGCGCGGCGTAGCGAGCCAGCAGTTGCCGATGCTCGTACAGATCGCGCTCACGCTTGCGATCGTGGTGCCGATGGGGCCGTTCATCTATCGCCTCGCCTATGAGCCCATCGCCGAGGCGACCACGCTGCTGCTGCTGATCGTAGCGGTGGCCGTGCACTTCGCGATGGTGGGCCTCGGGCTCGTGATGTTCGGCGCGGAAGGCTCGCGCACGAACGCGTTCTCCGACGCCACGTTCAACATCGGCAGCCTGTCGATCTCGGGCCAAAGCCTCTGGGTGATCGGCACGGCCGCCGTGTTGATCGTCGCGCTGTATCTCTATTTCGATCGCACGATTTCGGGCAAGGCGCTGCGCGCGACCTCGGTGAACCGGCTCGGCGCGCGCCTCGTCGGCATCGGCACCACGCAGGCCGGGCGGCTCGCGTTCACGCTCGCCGCGGGCCTCGGCGCGCTGTGCGGCATCCTCGTCTCGCCGCTCACCACCATCTACTACGACTCGGGCTTTCTGATCGGCCTCAAGGGCTTCGTAGGCGCCATTATCGGCGGCCTGGTGAGCTATCCGCTGGCTGCGGCAGGGTCCGTGCTCGTGGGCCTGCTGGAGTCTTACTCGTCGTTCTGGGCGAGCTCTTACAAGGAAGTGATCGTGTTCACGCTGATCATCCCGGTGCTGCTGTGGCGCTCGCTCTCGACGCCGCACGCCGAAGAGGAAGAGGAGTGACGCGATGAAACGATTCGTCATGCACAACCGCTTCTTCTGGCTGTTCCTCGTGGTGATGTTCGCGTTGCCCGTGCTGCCGCATCCGGTGCACGTGCCCGAGTACTGGATCACGCTGCTCAACTACATCGGCCTGTATTCGATCGTCGCGATCGGGCTCGTGCTGCTCACCGGCATCGGCGGGATGACGAGCTTCGGGCAGGCCGCGTTCGTCGGGCTCGGGGCTTACGCGACTGCTTATCTGACGACGCAGTACGGCGTTTCGCCCTGGTTGGCACTCATCGTCGGCGTGGTGATCACGGCGCTCGTGGCGCTCGTTCTGGGGCTCGTCACGATGCGTCTGTCGGGCCACTTCCTGCCGCTCGGCACGATCGCCTGGGGCCTCGCGCTGTTCTTCCTGTTCGGCAACCTCGACATGCTCGGCAAGTACGATGGCATCAACGGCATTCCCGTGCTGAACGTGCTGGGCATCGACCTCGAATCGGGCCGCCATATCTACTACCTGATCTGGGTAGTGGTGCTTGCGTCCGTGGTGTCCGTTCAGAATCTGCTTAATAGCCGCATGGGGCGCGCGATTCGCGCGCTGCGCGGCGGCGGCATGATGGCCGAGGCCATGGGCGTGAACACCGGCTGGATGCGTGTGGTGATCTTCGTCTATGCGGCCGTGCTCGCAGCCGTTTCGGGCTTCCTGTACGCGCACTTGCAGCGCGCGGTGAACCCGACGCCGTTCGGTCTGAATCACGGCATCGAATATCTCTTCATGGCCGTGGTGGGCGGCGTGGCGCACGTCTGGGGCGCAGTGCTGGGCGCGGCGATTCTCACCGTGCTGCAGGACTGGCTGCAAACCCTGCTGCCGAAGCTGCTTGGCGAGAACGGCAACTTCGAGATCATCGTGTTCGGCATTCTGATGGTGCTGCTGCTGCAATACGCGCGGCGCGGCGTCTGGCCGTTCGTGGCGCGCTTCTTCCCGCGTGGTCCGCAGGCGCATGTGCCCGAGCATGCCGAGGCTTTGCCGCAGCGCAGCAAGCCGGCCACCGGCGAAATGCTGCTGACGGTGAACAAGGCGCGCAAGCAGTTCGGCGGTCTCGTGGCGGTGAACGACGTGAGCTTCGAAGTGAAGGCGGGGCAGATCATCGGCCTGATCGGTCCCAACGGTGCGGGCAAGTCGACGACCTTCAATCTCGTGACTGGCGTGCTTCAGCCGACCAGCGGTGAGATCACGTTCCGCGGCGAGCGCATCGACCGCCTCACTTCACGTGAAATCGTCGCGCGCGGTATTGGCCGCACGTTCCAGCACGTCAAGCTGCTGCCGACGATGACGGTGCTCGAGAACGTCGCCATCGGCGCGCACCTGCGTGGTCACGCGGGCGTGCTGCGCAGCGTGGCCAAACTCAATGCCACGGAAGAGGGCAGGCTCATGAGCGAGGCCGCAAAGCAGATCCGTCGCGTGGGCCTCGAACAGCATATGTATGACGAAGCGGGCAGCCTCGCGCTCGGTCAGCAACGCATCCTCGAGATCGCCCGCGCGCTGTGCTGCGAGCCGACCTTGCTGCTGCTCGACGAGCCTGCGGCTGGCCTGCGTTACAAGGAAAAGCAACAGTTGGCGGCATTGCTGCGCAAGCTGAGAGAAGAGGGGATGAGCGTGCTGCTGGTCGAACACGACATGGATTTCGTGATGAATCTCACCGACCGCCTCGTGGTGATGGAGTTCGGCACGCGTATCGCGGAAGGTTTGCCGCAAGAGGTGCAGAAGGATCCGGCCGTTCTGGAAGCATATCTGGGCGGGGTGGAATGATGACGGCACCCGTTCTGGAAGTCTCCGGGCTCGCGGTTCGCTACGGCAAGATCGAGGCGCTGCACAAGGCGGCGATCAGGGTGGGCGCGGGGCAGATCGTCTCCGTGATCGGTCCCAACGGCGCGGGCAAGTCCACGCTGCTCAACGCCATCATGGGCGCGCTGCCCGTGACGGGACATGCGAGCGGCCGCATCGCTTATATGGGCGAGGAGATTGGCGCGCTGCCGATCGAGCGACGCGTGGCGCGCGGCATGTGTCTCGTGCCGGAAAAGCGCGAGTTGTTCGCCTCGATGACGGTGGAGGACAACCTCGTGCTCGGCGCGTATCGCCGCAAGCGCGCCGGTGAGCGTAATTTCCTCGACCAGCTCGAACCTGTTTTCACGCTGTTTCCGCGCTTGAAAGAACGCCGCGCACAGGCGGCAGGCACGCTCTCGGGCGGCGAGCGCCAGATGCTCGCAGTCGGCCGCGCATTGATGGGCAAGCCCGATCTTCTGATGCTCGACGAGCCGAGCCTCGGTCTCGCACCGCTGATCGTGAAGGAAATCTTCCACATCATCAGCGCGCTGCGGCAAACGGGCGTCGCGACGCTGCTCATCGAGCAGAACGCGCGCGCTGCACTGCAGATTTCCGACTACGGCTACGTGCTGGAAACTGGCGACCTGGCGCTAGAAGGACCGGCGGGGGAGTTGGCGCAGAACCCGCGCGTGATCGAAACGTATCTCGGGTTGGCGAAGAAACCGGTCTGACTTCGTCTATCGCTGTAGAAATGAGCGGCGTGTTTCACGTGAAACACGCCGCTTTTTTTTTGTTCAACGCCGGCGCGTCTGGGGAACAAAATTCGGGTGTGAACGGCCGAAAACCCGAAACCGTTATAATTCGCGCATACCACTTTTCCGAGAAGGCTCACGCGGTCGTTTCGTCCTTGCGTGAGGTCCCGCCATGCTTTATCCCACAGAGTTTGACGTAATCGTCGTCGGCGGCGGTCACGCCGGAACCGAGGCTGCGCTTGCCGCCGCCCGCATGGGCGTCAAGACGCTCCTGCTCACGCACAACATCGAAACGCTGGGCCAGATGAGCTGCAATCCGTCGATTGGCGGCATTGGCAAGGGCCATCTGGTCAAGGAAGTCGATGCACTCGGCGGCGCCATGGCCGCTGCGACGGACGAGGGCGGGATCCAGTTCCGCATTCTCAATTCGTCCAAGGGCCCGGCGGTTCGGGCGACGCGCGCGCAGGCCGACCGCATTCTTTATAAGGCGGCGATCCGGCGACGTCTCGAGAATCAGCCGAATCTGTGGCTATTCCAGCAGGCCGTGGAAGACCTGATGATCGAAGGCGATCGCGTCGTAGGCGCCGTCACGCAGGTGGGCATCCGCTTCCGCAGCCGTGCAGTCGTGCTGACGGCGGGGACTTTCCTCGACGGTAAGATCCACGTGGGCCTGAACAACTACACGGGCGGCCGCGCTGGCGATCCCGCTGCCGTGACGCTCTCGTCGCGCCTGAAGGAGCTGAAGCTGCCGCAGGGCCGTCTCAAGACGGGCACGCCGCCGCGTATCGACGGCCGCACGATCGACTTTTCGGTGCTCGAAGAGCAGCCCGGTGACCTCGATCCGGTGCCGGTGTTCTCGTTTCTTGGCCGCGCGGAACAGCATCCGCGCCAGATTCCGTGCTGGGTCACGCATACGAATGAGCGCACCCACGACATCATTCGCGGCGGTCTCGACCGCTCGCCGATGTACACGGGCGTGATCGAAGGGGTGGGACCGCGCTATTGCCCGTCCATCGAGGACAAGATTCATCGTTTCGCGTCAAAGGAATCGCACCAGATCTTCCTCGAACCGGAAGGCCTGACTACGAACGAGTTCTACCCGAACGGCATCTCCACGAGTCTGCCGTTCGATGTGCAGCTCGAGCTCGTGCACTCGATGCGCGGCCTCGAGCACGCGCACATCCTGCGTCCGGGCTACGCGATCGAATACGACTATTTCGACCCGCGCGGCCTCAAGGCTTCGCTCGAAACCAAGGTGATCAACGGCCTGTTTTTTGCGGGCCAGATCAACGGCACGACGGGCTATGAAGAAGCGGCAGCACAAGGCTTGCTCGCCGGCATGAACGCAGGCCTCCAGGTGCAGGGCAAGGACGCATGGTGCCCGCGCCGCGATCAGGCGTACCTCGGCGTGCTGGTCGACGATCTGGTGACGCGTGGCGTTTCCGAGCCGTATCGCATGTTCACGAGCCGAGCCGAATACCGCTTGAGCCTGCGTGAAGACAACGCGGATATGCGCCTGACGGAGATTGGCCGCGAACTGGGCGTGATTGACGACGTCCGTTGGGACGCCTTCTCCCGTAAGCGTGATGCTGTTTCACGTGAAACAGAGCGTCTGAAGTCGACGTGGGTGAACCCCAAGACGCTTTCGGCGGAAGAAGCGACGGCATTGCTCGGCAAGTCGATTGACCGCGAATACAACCTCGCGGACCTGCTGCGCCGCCCAGGTGTGAGCTATGACGGCGTTTGCGGTCTGCGCGAAGGCGCTTGTGCGCCGGAAACCCCGCTCGCCGAGGATGAAGTTTTGCTAGCCCAGATCAAGGAACAGATCGAAATCGGCATCAAATATCAGGGCTATATCGATCGTCAAGCCGACGAGATCGAACGCAACGGCGCGCAGGAAAATACCCGCCTGCCTGAAGGCATCGATTACGCGGAAGTGCGTGGCCTGTCGTTCGAGGCGCGCCAGAAGCTGAGCCAGTTCCGCCCTGAAACGATCGGCCAGGCGTCGCGCATTTCGGGCATTACGCCCGCCGCGATTTCGTTGCTGATGGTTCACCTCAAGCGTGGCCTTGGCCGCCGTCGCCAGAATCCGGGTGCTGCAGACGAAAGCGGCATCGACTCGACGCCGGTGGCGCAATGACGGGGCGCTCGAGGCAACCCGGCATTGCGGACCGCGACGCGCTCGCTCGTCTGCTGAAAGAGGGCGCTCAGGCGCTTGGCGTCGAGCTCACCGAGCGGCAGCACGAGCAGTTGCTCGACTACGTTGCGCTGCTCGCGAAGTGGAACGCCGTGTACAACCTCACGGCGATTCGCGATCCGCGCCAGATGCTGATCCAGCACATTCTCGATTCGCTCTCGATCGTGCCGCACCTGCCGGCGCGCGCCGACGCAACGGTGCTCGATGTCGGCTCCGGCGGCGGACTGCCCGGCATCGTGCTCGCGATCGTGCGTCCGGACTGGCAGGTCACGCTCAACGATATCGTGCAGAAGAAGTCGGCGTTCCAGTCGCAGGCGAAGGCTGAACTCGGACTCGCGAACCTCTCGGTGGTGACCGGCCGGGTCGAATCGCTGCGTTCCGGCATCGAAGTATCGAAAAAATTCGATTTGATCGTGTCTCGGGCATTCGCGGATCTCGCCGATTTCGTTACACTGGCCCGTCATCTCGTTGCCGAGGGTGGCGCGATCTGGGCCATGAAGGGTGTGCACCCCGAAGGCGAGATCGAGCGTCTGCCGGCCGGCACCCGGGCGCTGAACACGATCCGCCTGAGCGTGCCGATGCTCGATGCGGAGCGCCACTTGATCGAAGTGTCGGTTGAGTCGGTCGCCGCGGCCTGAGCCGATCCGGCGATAATCGGCCGAAAGGTGCGCGAAGCAGTTGCGTCATAACGTAAGCAAACTACTTAAGGCAGTAAAAGGGACACACAAAAGATGGCAAAAATCTTCTGCGTTGCGAACCAGAAGGGCGGCGTCGGCAAGACGACGACAACGGTCAATCTCGCCGCGAGCCTCGCATCGCAGGGACAACGTGTCCTTCTCATCGACCTCGACCCGCAGGGCAACGCCACGATGGGCAGCGGCATCGACAAGGCCGCGTGCGAGAACACGGTCTACGAGGTGCTCGTCGACGGTGTCACGGTGAACGCCGCGCGCACGCGACCGGAACAGGTCGGTTACGACGTCCTGCCGGCCAACCGCGAGCTGGCCGGCGCCGAGGTGGAACTCGTGACGGTCGAGCAGCGCGAGCGGCGCCTGAAGGCCGCGCTCGCCGAAGTCGACGCCGATTACGACTTCGTCCTCATCGATTGCCCGCCGGCGCTTTCGCTGCTCACGCTCAACGGCCTGTGCGCCGCCCATGGCGTGGTTATCCCGATGCAGTGCGAATACTTCGCGCTCGAAGGTCTTTCGGATCTCATCAATACGATCAAGCAGGTCCACGCGAACATGAATCGCGACCTGAAGGTGATCGGCCTTCTGCGCGTGATGTTCGATCCGCGCATTACGTTGCAGCAGCAGGTTTCCGAGCAGTTGAAAGAGCACTTCGGCGACAAGGTCTTCGACGCCGTGATCCCGCGCAACGTCCGCCTCGCTGAAGCGCCGAGCTACGGCTTGCCGGGCGTGGTGTTCGATCGCGCCTCGCGCGGCGCACAGGCCTATGTGCAGTTCGGCGCGGAAATGATCGAGCGCGTGCGCGCACTCTGACGAGAGACTGGGGAAGCACGATGAATGCAGTAGCACGGAAGAAGGGGCTGGGCCGGGGGCTGGAAGCATTGCTCGGCGGCAGCGCGGACATCACCGAGGCGGTGAAGATCGACGGCGCGCCTAACACGCTGCCGCTCACGCAGATGCAGGCCGGCAAGTATCAGCCGCGCACGCGCATGGACGAGGGCGCGCTCCAGGAGCTGGCCGCGAGCATTCGCGCGCAGGGTCTGATGCAGCCGATTCTCGTGCGCCCGGTTGCGACGGGGCGCTACGAAATCATCGCGGGCGAGCGGCGCTTCCGTGCTGCGCACATCGCTGGCCTCACCGAAGTGCCGGTGCTCGTGAAGGATGTGCCCGACCAGGCCGCCGCCGCCATGGCACTGATCGAGAACATCCAGCGCGAGGACCTGAATCCGCTGGAAGAGGCGCAGGGCATCCAGCGCCTGCTCGACGAGTTCAGCTTCACGCACGAGCAGGCGGCCGAGTCGGTGGGACGCTCGCGCAGCGCGGTGTCGAACCTGCTGCGTTTGCTCAATCTCGCGGCGCCCGTGCAGACCATGCTGCTGGCCGGCGACCTCGACATGGGCCACGCCCGTGCGCTGCTCGCCGTGGACGCGGCCACGCAGATCACGCTGGCGAACCAGGTGGTCAACAAGCGGATGTCGGTGCGTGAAACGGAGAAGCTCGTTTCGGCCACCACGAAGGCCGCACCGGCAGTCAAGGCGAAGGCCGCGCACGATGGCGGGCGCGACACGCGCCGCCTCGAAGAGGAATTGTCGGACCTGCTCGCCGCATCGGTGAAGATCAAGCTCGGCCGACGCGGGCGAGGGCAGCTCACGGTCGACTTCGGCGACCTCGACGCGCTTGACGGCATCCTGCTGCGCCTGCGCGGCGAGACGGCAGCGTGATGGGCACGATGCGCGCCGCCGCGGCTAACGCGCGCGCCGGCGCATAAATCCGGTGCGCGAATCGGAGCAGGGCGCGCCTGAGCCCTTGAGCCTGTTGCGCCGCATCGGCGCATTCGCCGTTTCGGAGCCGGTGCTCGCGATCCTCATCGTGGCGTTCGTGGCGTTGCAGATTTACGCACCTCGTCCCATCGCCTCGCTGCCCGCACTTGTCGACTGGCAAACGGTGATGACCCTCGCGGGTCTGCTCATTCTGACGAAGGGTATCGAATATTCAGGACTGCTGACCTGGCTCGCGCACAAGCTCGTCCACTACATTCACTCGGAGCGCGGGCTCGCGTTGCTGCTCGTCGCGCTGGCCGCGGTGCTGGCGATGATCGTGACCAACGATGTGGCGCTTTTCGTCGTGGTGCCGCTCGTGCTGTCGCTGCACAAACTCACGCCGCTGCCGCTCAAGCGCCTCGTGATCGTCATCGCGCTTGCCGTGAACGCGGGGTCGGTGCTCACGCCGCTCGGCAACCCGCAGAACCTGTTTCTCTGGCAGGTGAGCGGGGTATCGTTTGGACGCTTCGTCGTGGGGCTCGCACCGCTTTGCGCGTTGCTCATGGCGATGCTCATCCTGCTCACAGCGTTTCTTTTCAAGACCATACCGCTCGATCTCTCGAAAGACGCCGCGCCGCAGCGCGTCGACCGGGCGCTTGCGAGCGTGGCGGCTGTGCTCTTCGTCGCGTTCGTGCTGCTCGCCGATGCGCACCACGCAGGCGTTGCACTTGCCGCCGTCGCCGCGGGCTTTGTGATCTGGCGCATTCGCATCGTGCTCAAGATCGACTGGCTGCTGCTGCTGATCTTCGTGCTGATGTTCATCGTCCTGCGCAGCGTGGCCGCGCTGCCCGCCATCCATCACGCGCTGACGTCACTGTCGCTGCAAACGCCGATGCGCGCTTTTGCCGCAGGGGCGGTGCTGTCGCAAGTGATTAGCAATGTTCCGGCCGCCATTGTGCTCGCGGGTTTCACGCATGACTGGCGCGCGCTCGCGTTCGGCGTGAGCGTGGGGGGCTTCGGGGTGGCCATCGGCTCGCTGGCGAACCTCATCGCCGTGCGTCTGTCCGGCCAGCGCGGCGTGTGGTTGCTGTTTCACCTGGTCGCCGTGCCGTTCTGGATCGCGGCATTTTTGGGCGGCGCGCTGCTGCTGCATCTGTTCTGACGGCACCCCGTCCCACATCCTGGCGCATAGCCCGGATTGCGCGCCAGATGGGCTCGAAATTACCTGGTCATCCTGATGATTGCGCGTTGCCTGCTGCATCCCTTACAGTTACCGGTCACACCCTCGCGGCGCTGAGTTTTCCGCATCATGAAGTCGCATTTCACGGGTGTTATTGAAGGGCCTAAAGTCTTGAATTGCCTGCAACTATCGCTTACAATCGCCCGGATTTATTTGGTTGGCGATGCCGTAAGTACGCTGTAATAAAACGCGTGCAAGGCGAATTTCCGGAATAAAGCGATGGTGGGTCAGAGGCCAGACGAAGCGCCACAGGCGCATGAAGGGCCCGATGTACCGCCGGGCGCAGCCGGAGCATCCAGCCGGGGGCAGGATGCAGCGGCAAGAACTTCCGGACGCGTTGTTTCCAAAGCGGATCACAACGCGCGCTGGGATGAACTGGACGCCAGCCAGCAAGATAACAACGACATCGTTCCGCTCACCCGGGCCGAAGCCGAGCAAATTTTCGGCGCACAGGTGAGTCGCCCATCGCGCGTCACGCCGTTTCGTGTCGTCGCGGCGCAAGTGGTTTTGTCCCTGGTTGCAACGTTGGCGTGGTGGCTGTTTTATAAGCCGCCGGGCAGTGCTGCGTTGTCGGCCTTCCTGGGCGGAGCGATCTGCTGGTTACCCGGTGCGCTGTTCGCGGCGCGCCTGAAGCAGTTGAGCAGGGCGGGCACCGTATTTAACTGGATGCTCGGTGAAGCCTTCAAGATGGGGGCGACGATTGCGATGTTCGTCGCCATCGCGTTCTGGTATCACGACGTGCTGTGGATTCCGCTGCTCGTCACGTACCTGATCGCACTAAAGACATACTGGATCGCGCTCGCGTGGCGCTGACCCGCCAACATCGCGCCGCCTCAAATCAGGGCGTCGAAGCGATGACGGTGGAAGTTAGCTGGCCGATGCGAAGCAGATAAGACACGATCCACGGCGGCGCGTTCCCGCAATACAGTATTGCGGCGGGAACGGCCGAAAACGATTTTCGACAATTTGGGTGGCTCTAACGATATGGCAGCTAGCGAAGGAACGAGCGGACCGGGTCCGTCCGAGTACATTGCTCACCACTTGCAGAACTTTGCGACCTCGCACCAGACGTCGATCGTCGACTTCAGCGTCTGGAACATCGACACGCTGTTCTGGTCGATTCTGTGCGGCGTCGTGACGATCCTCATCCTGCGCCTCGCTGCGCGCAAGGCGACCCCGGGCGTACCGGGCCGCTTCCAGTGCGCCATCGAAATGCTGGTCGAGATGGTCGAGGACCAGTCCAAGTCCATCGTCCATGGCAACCGCGCATTCATCGCACCGCTCGCGCTGACCGTGTTCATCTGGGTCGCGCTCATGAACTCGCTCGACTTCATTCCCGTCGACCTGCCCACGCGCGTGATCGGCTGGCTCGGCCTGTCCGAAGCGCTGCCGCACCAGCGCATCGTCCCGACTGCCGACCTCAACGGCACGTTCGGCATCGCGCTCGGCGTGTTCGTGCTGATGATTTACTACAACCTCAAGATCAAGGGTCCTGGCGGCTTCGCACACGAGCTGCTCTCGGCCCCGTTCGGCGCGCATCCGCTGCTGTGGATCCCGAACCTTGCACTGAACATCATCGAGTTCGTCGCCAAGACGGTTTCGCTCGCCCTGCGGTTGTTCGGCAACATGTATGCAGGCGAGCTGCTGTTCCTGCTGATCGCGCTGCTGGGCGGTCTGTGGAGCTTCGGCGCGGACACGACGGTGCTTGGCTTCATCGGCCACGTGATTGCGGGCAGCGTCTGGGCGATCTTCCACATCCTGATCGTTCTGCTGCAGGCGTTCATTTTCATGATGCTGACGCTGGTGTACATCGGCCAGGCACACGACAAGCACTAAGTGCTCGTCAAACCAGATTTGCAGTTTTAAATCCCCAGTTCCAGAAAATCTCAATAAGGAGTGATCATGCAAGCTTTCATCGCCAACATCCAGGGTTTCACGGCCATCGGTATCGGCATCATCATCGGCCTGGGTGCAATCGGCGCCTGTATCGGTATCGGCCTGATGGGCGGCAAGTACATCGAAGCCTGCGCACGTCAGCCTGAACTGATGAACCCGCTGCAGACGAAGATGTTCCTGCTGGCTGGTCTGATCGATGCAGCGTTCCTGATTGGCGTTGGTGTTGCAATGCTGTTCGCGTTCGCTAACCCGCTGCTCTCGAAGCTCGCGGGCTAAGTTCCCTGGAAGGTTGCGCCTGACCTATAACGGGTAGTGGGCGCATGGCGGAACGGGAGACGAGGCGCTGATCGAGTTTCACAACCGATGAGCGCCTTGCCGTTTCAATTCCCCGGAATAGCAACGATTAAGGAAACACCGTGAATCTCAACGCAACCCTGTTTGCGCAAATGGTCGTGTTCCTGATCCTCGCGTGGTTCACGATGAAGTTCGTGTGGCCGCCGTTGATCAACGCCCTCGACGAGCGCTCGAAGAAGATCGCAGACGGCCTCGCCGCTGCGGAAAAGGGCAAGGCGGAACTCGAAGCGGCGCACAAGCGCGTCGGCGAAGAGCTCGCTACGGCCCGTAACGAGGGTCAAAGTCGTATCGCCGACGCTGAAAAGCGCGCACTGGCGGTCGCAGAAGAAATCAAGGCCCAGGCACACGCCGAAGCGGCACGCATCATCGCTCAGGCGAAGGCCGACGCCGACCAGCAGGTGGTCAAGGCACGCGAAGCCCTGCGCGCCGAAGTCGCCGCCCTCGCCGTGCAAGGCGCCGAGCAGATCCTGAAGCGCGAAGTCGATCAGTCGGCCCACGCCGAACTGCTGAATCAACTGAAAGCCGAGCTCTGATCATGGCCGAACTTGCAACCATCGCCCGCCCGTACGCAGAAGCATTGTTTGGCGTGGCCGAAGCTGGTGACACCGCCGCCTGGTCCACGCTCGTTTCGGAGCTGGCACAGGTTGCGGCCTTGCCCGAGGTGCAGTCGGTCGCGACGAGCCCGAAGGTGAGCCATGCCCAGGTCGCCGAGCTGCTGCTCGCGGCGGTGAAGTCGCCGGTCAAGGAATCGGCCGAGGTGAAGAACCTCGTGCAGATGCTGATCGAGAATCATCGCCTGGCGCTGCTGCCGGAAATCCAGACGCAGTTCGAAGCGCTCAAGAACGCCAAGGCAGGTGCTGCTGACGCAGT
The DNA here is from genome assembly GCF_056155635.1 of Paraburkholderia sp. BR10141. Taxonomy (NCBI): domain Bacteria; kingdom Pseudomonadati; phylum Pseudomonadota; class Betaproteobacteria; order Burkholderiales; family Burkholderiaceae; genus Paraburkholderia; species Paraburkholderia sp. BR10141. The sequence goes on from NZ_JBMIQH010000014.1 coordinate 54,597, forward strand.
GATCGTCAGCGCGTTCCCGCTCGAAGGCGCCCAGTTGAACGACCTCGTCGCCAGCCTCGAACGCAAGTTCAAATGCAAGCTGAAGCCGACCGTCGAGATCGACAACTCGCTCATCGGCGGCGTGCGCGTCACGGTCGGCGACGAAGTGCTCGATACCTCGGTCCGCGCGCGGCTCGCCAGCATGCAGGCGGCGTTGACCGCCTGAGCGCCTCGATTCCAGTAATCGGGCGCGGCGGCTGGCACGCAACAGAATTGAACATCAGGAGCGAATAATGCAACTCAATCCCTCTGAGATCAGCGAGCTGATCAAGAGCCGGATCCAGGGCCTTGAAGCGAGCGCAGACGTTCGCAATCAGGGCACCGTGATCTCCGTGACCGACGGTATCGTGCGTATCCACGGCCTGTCGGACGTGATGCAGGGCGAAATGCTCGAATTCCCGGGCAATACCTTCGGCCTCGCGTTGAACCTCGAGCGCGACTCGGTCGGCGCCGTGATTCTGGGTGAGTACGAGCACATCTCGGAAGGCGACATCGTCAAGACGACGGGCCGCATTCTCGAAGTGCCGGTTGGCCCCGAACTGATCGGCCGCGTGGTCGACCCGCTCGGCAACCCGATCGACGGCAAGGGCCCGGTCAACGCGAAGATGACCGACGCGATCGAAAAGATCGCTCCGGGCGTGATCTGGCGTGAAGGCGTGTCGCAGCCGGTGCAAACGGGTCTGAAGTCGATCGACTCGATGGTGCCGATCGGCCGTGGCCAGCGTGAGCTGATCATCGGCGACCGTCAGTGCGGCAAGACCGCGGTGGCCGTCGACACGATCATCAACCAGAAGGGCAAGGACCTCATCTGTATTTACGTCGCCATCGGTCAGAAGGCTTCGTCGATCCAGAATGTGCTGCGCAAGCTCGAAGAAACGGGCGCGATCGAATACACGATCGTCGTTGCCGCTTCGGCTTCGGAATCGGCCGCACTGCAGTACCTCGCACCGTATGCCGGCTGCACGATGGGCGAATACTTCCGCGACCGCGGTCAAGACGCCCTGATCATCTATGACGACTTGACCAAGCAAGCCTGGGCATACCGTCAGATCTCGCTGCTGCTGCGCCGCCCGCCGGGCCGTGAAGCTTACCCCGGCGACGTGTTCTATCTCCACTCGCGTCTGCTCGAGCGCGCCGCGCGCGTGTCGGCCGACTACGTCGAGAAGTTCACGAACGGCGAAGTGAAGGGCAAGACGGGTTCGCTCACCGCACTGCCGATCATCGAAACGCAAGCCGGCGACGTGACCGCATTCGTTCCGACGAACGTGATCTCGATTACCGACGGCCAGATCTTCCTGGAAACCGACCTCTTCAACGCAGGCATCCGCCCGGCAATCAACGCCGGCGTGTCGGTGTCGCGTGTGGGCGGTGCGGCTCAAACGAAGGTCGTGAAGAAGCTGTCGGGCGGTATCCGTACCGACCTCGCGCAGTACCGTGAACTGGCTGCATTCGCCCAGTTCGCATCGGACCTCGACGAAGCGACCCGCAAGCAGCTCGAGCGCGGCCGCCGCGTGACGGAACTGCTCAAGCAGCCGCAGTATCAGCCGCTGCAAGTGTGGGAACTGGCTGTTGCGCTGTTCTCGGCGAACAACGGCTACCTCGACGATATCGACGTCAAGGACGTCCTGCCGTTCGAAAAGGGCCTGCGCGAATACCTGAAGTCGAAGCACGCTGACCTCGTCGCGCGCATCGAGGACAAGAAGGACCTGTCGAAGGACGACGAGAACGCGCTCCACGCGGCTCTCAAGGACTTCAAGAAGTCCGGCGCATATTGATCCGTCCGGGAATCAAACACGATAAACGGACTGGGACCCGGGTAAGTGCCGAATGAAGCGCTGACCCGGGTCGACAAAGGAGCAAAGCAATGGCTGGAATGAAGGAAATTCGCGGCAAGATCAAGAGCGTGCAAAACACGCGCAAGATCACCAAGGCGATGGAAATGGTCGCGGCGTCGAAAATGCGCCGTGCCCAGGAGCGCATGCGCGCCGCCCGCCCGTATGCCGACAAGGTCCGCGACATCGCTGCGCACATGAGCCGTGCGAACCCCGAGTACCGCCACCCGTTCATGGTGGAAAACACCGGTGCGAAGGTCGCAGGCGTGATTCTCGTCACGACCGACAAGGGTCTGTGCGGCGGGATGAACACCAACGTGCTGCGCGCGACGCTGCAGAAGTTCAAGGAGCTGGAAGCATCCGGCACGACGATCGAAGCAACTGCGATCGGCAGCAAGGGCCTCGGTTTCCTGAATCGTCTGCGCGCGAAGGTCGTCTCGAACGTTGTGCAACTCGGCGACACGCCGCACCTCGAAAAGCTGATCGGCGCGATCAAGGTGCAGCTCGACCAGTACTCGGAAGGCAAGCTTTCCGCCGTGTACCTCGCGTACACGCGCTTCGTCAACACGATGAAGCAGGAGCCTGTAATCGAGCAACTGCTGCCGCTGTCGGCCGAGCGTCTGGAAGCGGATGACGACGGCACGACGCCGAAGTCGGCGTGGGACTACATCTACGAGCCGGACGCGCAAACCGTCGTGGACGAACTGCTGGTGCGCTATGTCGAAGCCCTGGTCTATCAGGCCGTGGCGGAAAACATGGCTTCGGAGCAGTCGGCCCGTATGGTGGCGATGAAGGCGGCGTCGGACAACGCGAAGACGGTCATCAACGAACTGCAGCTCTCGTACAACAAGAGCCGCCAGGCCGCGATTACGAAGGAACTTTCGGAAATCGTCGGCGGCGCAGCAGCCGTTTGATCAAGCGACGAGCGCGAACCGATTGCGAAACCGCGCCGGTGTATGCCGGTGAGCGAGTGAAGAATTCAGGTATCTAAAGGAAAATCGATGAGTACAACTGCTTTGGTAGAAGGCAAGATCGTACAGTGCATCGGCGCGGTGATCGACGTGGAATTCCCGCGCGAGAGCATGCCGAAGATCTACGACGCGCTGATTCTCGAAGGGTCGGAACTGACCCTGGAAGTGCAGCAGCAGCTGGGCGACGGCGTTGTCCGCACCATCTGTCTGGGTTCGGCTGACGGCCTGCGCCGCGGCACCGTGGTCAAGAACACGGGCAACCCCATCCGCGTGCCGGTCGGCAAGCCGACCCTCGGCCGCATCATGGACGTGCTCGGCCGTCCGATCGACGAAGCTGGCCCGATCGTGAGCGAAACGACGCGCTCGATCCACCAGAAGGCTCCGGCGTTCGACGAGCTGTCGCCGTCGGCGGAACTGCTCGAAACCGGCATCAAGGTTATCGACCTGATCTGCCCGTTCGCAAAGGGCGGCAAGGTCGGTCTGTTCGGTGGTGCTGGCGTGGGCAAGACCGTCAACATGATGGAGCTCATCAACAACATCGCCAAGGAACACGGTGGTTTCTCCGTGTTTGCGGGCGTGGGCGAGCGTACCCGTGAGGGCAACGACTTCTACCACGAAATGAAGGACTCGAACGTTCTCGACAAGGTCGCGCTGGTGTACGGCCAGATGAACGAGCCGCCGGGCAACCGTCTGCGCGTCGCGCTGACCGGTCTGACGATGGCCGAGCACTTCCGCGACGAAGGCCTCGACGTGCTGTTCTTCGTCGACAACATCTACCGTTTCACGCTGGCTGGCACCGAAGTGTCGGCACTGCTCGGTCGTATGCCGTCGGCAGTGGGCTATCAGCCGACGCTGGCTGAAGAAATGGGCAAGCTGCAAGAGCGCATCACGTCGACCAAGAAGGGCTCGATTACGTCGGTTCAGGCCGTGTACGTCCCTGCGGACGACTTGACCGACCCGTCGCCGGCTACGACCTTCGGCCACCTGGACGCAACCGTCGTGCTGTCGCGTGACATTGCCTCGCTGGGTATCTACCCGGCAGTCGACCCGCTCGACTCGACCTCGCGCCAGATCGACCCGAACGTGATCGGCGAAGAGCACTACTCGATCACGCGCGGCGTGCAGCAAACGCTGCAGCGCTACAAGGAACTGCGCGACATCATCGCGATTCTGGGCATGGACGAACTGTCGCCGGAAGACAAGCTGACGGTGGCCCGCGCTCGCAAGATCCAGCGTTTCCTGTCGCAGCCGTTCCACGTCGCGGAAGTCTTCACGGGCTCGCCGGGCAAGTACGTGCCGCTGAAGGAAACGATTCGCGGCTTCAAGATGATCGTTGACGGCGAATGCGATCACCTGCCGGAGCAGGCGTTCTACATGGTCGGCACGATCGACGAAGCCTTCGAAAAGGCCAAGAAGATCCAGTAAGGGTTAGTTGCCGAAGTGCGGATAAGTCGCGCGACTTATCCGCCACAGCAGCCAATTAATCCCCAAGGAGTCGACACATATGGCAGCAACCATCAAGGTAGACGTCGTCAGCGCCGAAGAGAGCATCTTCGACGGCCAGGCGAAGTTCGTCGCGCTTCCGGGCGAGGCGGGCGAGCTGGGCATTCTGCCGGGGCACACGCCGCTCATCACGCGTATTCGTCCGGGCGCAGTGCGCATCGTGGCGGAAGACGGCGGTGAAGAGTTCGTGTTCGTCGCCGGCGGCATTCTCGAAGTGCAGCCGGGCGCCGTCACGGTGCTCGCCGACACCGCGATCCGCGGCAAGGATCTCGACGAGGCGAAGGCCACCGAAGCGCGCAAGCGCGCTGAAGAGACACTGCAGAACGCCGGCTCGAACCTCGAGTACGCCACCGCCCAGGCCGAACTGGCCTACGCGGTCGCGCAGCTCGCGGCGATCCAGCGCCTGCGCAAGATGAACCAGCACTAATGGGTTCTCGTACGCGCCCCCTCGTGGGGCCGCGTTCGAAGCAAAAAAGGGCTCCCCGGTTGGGGAGCCCTTTTTGCATGTGCGCGCCGGTGGGCGGGCACGGCCCAATGGCACCGCGATGAAAAACGCGGCATAAATGCCGTGAGCCACGGAGGTCGACCAAAACGCTCCGGCATACTTGACGTTTACGGAAAGGTAATGCCAAATCATGCGTTCGCAGCCGGCCCAGACCCTGCGGGTAAGACTTGATGCCGCCCCCAGTCAAGCCGGTGGCACAATGGTTTTCAAATTCATTTCAAACGCGGGAGTGACGCTCCCCAGGAGACAGCCATCATGGCAATCGACGCAGCAGGCGCGCGCGCCGCGCCCGGTGTACATGAGCCGCTCATCGCGCCGAAAGACGGGCTTTCCTACGTGCGAGGCACGTCCGACGTGCCACTCAGCGACGCGACCCTCGGCACGTTCCTGCAGGAGACCGCCAACCGCTTCCCCGAGCGGCCCGCCGTGGTGTTCCGCGAGCAGGGCATCCGCTGGAACTGGCGCGAGTTCGCCGCAGAAGTGGACGTGCTCGCGGCCGGTTTTGCCGAGCTAGGCGTCGTCAAGGGAGACCGCGTCGGCATCTGGTCGCCCAATCGCGTCGAATGGCTGCTCACCCAGTTTGCGACCGCGCGTATCGGTGCGGTGCTCGTCAACATCAATCCCGCCTATCGTCTTGCCGAACTCGAATACGCGCTGAACAAGGTCGGCTGCAAGGCGATCGTCTCGGCGGAGAGCTTCAAGACCTCGAAGTATCTGGAAATGCTGCAGACGCTCGCGCCCGAGCTTGCGAGCGCCACGCCCGGCCAGTTGCAGGCCGCGCGCCTGCCCGAACTGCGCGCGGTCGTGCGCATGTGCGACACGGCCACGCCCGGCATGCTCTGCTTCAGCGAACTCGTGGAGATGGGCCGCGAGCGCATCGCGCGCGACGGCACGGCGTGGCTCGACGCCATCAACGCGACGCTATCGCCCGACGAGGCCATCAACATCCAGTTCACGAGTGGCACGACCGGTAATCCGAAGGGCGCGACGCTCACGCACCGCAACGTGCTCAACAACGGACGTTTCATCGCCCAGGCGATGCGCCTCACCGAAGAGGATTCGCTTTGCATTCCGGTGCCGCTCTATCACTGCTTTGGCATGGTGCTCGCGGTGCTCGCGTGCGTATCCGTTGGCGCGAACATGGTGTTCCCCGGCGAGGCGTTCGATCCGCGCGCGACGCTCGAAGCCGTCTCGGAAGAGGGCTGCACGGCCTTGCACGGCGTGCCCACGATGTTCATCGCGGAGCTCGATCATCCGGAGTTCGCACGCTTCGATCTTTCGAAGCTGCGCACAGGCATCATGGCCGGCTCGCCGTGCCCGATCGAGACGATGAAGCGCGTGGTCTCCAGGATGCATCTCGCCGAAATCACGATCGCCTACGGCATGACGGAAACGAGCCCGGTGTCGTTCCAGAGCTCGACCACCGACCCGCTCGACAAGCGCACGACCACCGTGGGCCGCATTCAGCCGCATCTCGAAGTGAAGATCGTCGACGCGCTCGGCAATATCGTGCCGGTGGGCGAAACGGGCGAGCTGTGCACGAAGGGCTATTCGGTGATGCAGGGCTACTGGGGCGACGCGGAGAAGACGGCCGAGTCGATCGTCGATGGCTGGATGCATACGGGCGATCTCGCGACGATCGATGCCGAAGGCTACTGCAACATCGTCGGTCGCCTCAAGGACATGCTGATCCGCGGCGGCGAGAACATCTATCCGCGAGAGATCGAAGAGTTTCTGTTCCGCCACCCGAAGGTGCAGTCCGCGCAGGTGTTCGGCGTGCCCGATGCGAAGTACGGCGAGGAAGTGTGCGCGTGGATCGTGCTCCGCCCGGGCGAAGCGGCAACGGCCGAGGAGATTCAGGCGTTCTGCCAGGGGCAGATTGCCCACTACAAGATCCCGAAGTACATCCGCTTCGTCGACGAATTGCCGATGACCGTGACAGGCAAGGTGCAGAAGTTCGTGATGCGCGCGCGCATGATCGACGAACTCAAGATCAACGAGCAGAAGACGGCTTGATACGAGGTTCGATGCAATGCCGCGGCGGACGATTCAAGGCGTCGCTGCGGCATTGCAGAACGCGCAAAATAGTCGGGAAACCGAACGATTATTTACGCTGGAGGGAGTGGGTGCGGAGCGATGCCTGTTGAATAACGAAACGTACAGGCGAAAAAAAAGCGGGCCTGGAGCCCGCTAAAAACCACACGCTACGGGGTTAGCGCGAGGAGACCAAAGGAGGAGCCGGGTCATGAAACGTCTTCGACGCCGGTCACGGCTCCAACAAGGATGCCCCTCGAGAGGGCTTCGGCGTAGGGCCGACCGGCTGGTGTTTTGTGTCCGCTCACACTGGCACCGCGCCACATCCGTGTTGAAACCGTTGAAGGCATTGTGGGCGAATTAAGATAGGTTCGCGGTAACAAAGTGTTTCAGGTTGTAACGCCCGTCAGATAAGGCTCTCCGGCGCTTTTTGCCATCCTGAGCGTTTCGCGGAAGTCATTTTTACCGCTATTTTTCGAGGCTGCCTGACAGCCTTAATCGCAACTCGCGCGCGAGGATTCGAATCGCATGAAGGAAGGCCCACCGCATGGGCCTTTTTACGCATGACGCGTACGGTACAGATTTACCGGGTGCGCACATGCGCAATGCGTCGGCATTGCGCTCGCGCGTGGAATGCAAACTTTGCGTGCCTCGTGTGACCCCATGTTCTGCAACTCATCGTAGCAATTCGAAGGGCCATAACAATGCGGCGCGATTCAACACTTCACTTCAGCCACTTGTCGGAGATTGCCTGATATTCGCCGCTCGCGCGCGCAAGGTGCAGCCACTGATCGACATACTGCTGGAACACCACGTCGCCGCGCGGCACCATCCACGCTTTTTCGCCGTACTGAAACGGCTTGTCGGGATGCACCGAACACAGCCCCGGGTTGAGCTTCTGCTGCAACATGGTCTCGGAGGCGTCGGTCACCATTACGTCGGCCTTGCCCGCGAGAATCTGTTTGAAGATCGTCACGTTGTCCGGGTACATGACGAGATTCGCATTCGGCAGGAACTGCTTCGCGAAGCGCTCGTTCGTGCCGCCCGGATTCACGATCACGCGCACCGAAGGCTGGTTGATCTGCTCAACGGTCTGATACTTCTTGACGTCCGCGCATCGCACGATCGGCGTCTTGCCGTCGACTTGATAGGCCTCGGTGAAGAACACGCGCTTCTGGCGTTCGAGCGTCGTGGAGACGCCGCCCACTGCAACGTCGCACTTCGCGAGGAAGTCGTTCATGAGGTTCGACCACGACGTCTTCACGAACTCGGCCTTCACGCCCAGCGACTTCGCAAGCGACTGGGTCATGTCGATGTCGATGCCTTCGAACGTGCCGTCCTGCCTGTAGAACGAGTAGGGCTTGTAGTCGCCGGTCGTGCAGGCGCGCAGCGTGCCGCGCGCGATGATTTCGTCGAGGCGCGACGGGGCTGTGGCGCTCTGCGCACCGTTGGCGGGGGTACCGGCGGACTGGCTCGTGGCGCACGCGCTCAGCAAAGCGGCGCTAACGATCGTCAGGCCGAGGGCGGCTTTATTCATCGTGTCTCCAGATCTGGTTTTGGTTGATGTAATGTTTTGGAAAGCCGTCTGATGATAGTCCTCGCGTACGCGGCCGTTAAGCGCGGACTTACCTGGGTAGGCAGGCCTATACTTCAGTGGCATTGCGCTTTCTGATCCCGCCCATCAGGGGCATGACGCGACGGCCGCTCCGGTAAAATGGCCGCTTGCTTCCGAACCTTGGCGCGACTTCGCGCATCCAGCACGTGGCCCACACTCTCCTGAACGACACCTTCCTGCGCGCGCTGCTGCGCCAGCCGACCGAGTACACGCCGATCTGGCTGATGCGCCAGGCAGGCCGCTATCTGCCGGAGTACAACGCCACGCGCAGCCGCGCGGGCAGCTTCCTCGGCCTCGCGAAGAATCCCGATTACGCGACGGAGGTCACGCTCCAGCCGCTCGAGCGCTATCCGCTCGACGCCGCGATCCTGTTCTCCGACATTCTCACGATTCCGGACGCGATGGGCCTTGGCCTCTCGTTCCAGGCGGGTGAAGGGCCGAAGTTCGCGCACCCCGTGCGTACCGAAGAAGACGTGGCGCGGCTCGCCGTGCCGGATATCGGCGCGACGCTCGGCTACGTGACCGACGCCGTACGCGAAATTCGCCGCGCGCTCACCAATGCAGAAGGGCACCAGCGTGTGCCGCTGATCGGCTTCTCGGGCAGCCCTTGGACGCTCGCCTGCTACATGGTCGAAGGTGGCGGCTCGGACGACTTCCGCACGGTGAAGTCGATGCTGTACGCGCGCCCCGACCTCATGCAACGCATTCTCGAAGTGAACGCGCAGGCGGTGGCGGCCTATCTGAACGCGCAGATCGAAGCCGGCGCGCAGGCCGTGATGATCTTCGACACCTGGGGCGGCGCCCTCGCGGACGGCGCGTACCAGCGCTTCTCGCTGGCGTACATCGCGCAGGTCGTGGCGCAGCTCAAGCGCGAGCACGACGGCGAGCGCGTGCCCGTGATCACCTTCACGAAGGGCGGCGGCCTCTGGCTCGACGAAATCGCCAATACGGGCGTGGACGCCGTTGGCCTCGACTGGACCGTCAACCTCGGGCGCGCGCGCGAGCGCGTGGGCGAGCGCGTGGCGCTGCAGGGCAACCTCGACCCCACGGTGCTGTTCGCTTCGCCGGCCGCGATTCGCGAGCAGGCGCGCGCGGTACTGGACAGCTTTGGCGCGCACCCGGGCCACGTGTTCAACCTCGGCCACGGCATTTCGCAGTTCACGCCGCCCGAAAGCGTGGCCGAACTCGTGGACGAAGTGCATCGCCACAGCCGCGCGATCCGCGCGACCGGTGCGTGACGTTTTTGATGCGCCGCACCAAGCTGGGCTCCGGGCGTCAGGGTATGACCGGGCTCAAGAGGCCATCCAGACGCCATCGCGGTCCTGTCAAGACTTGACTTATACACACTTGCCTCGTTGCGGCGCGCAAGAGGGAAAGGTTGTCGCAGGCGCCCGTTCAGGTCTGCGCAGAATCAATCAGACCCTTGACAGACAAGGCTTTCGGCGCTCCACGGCGCTGTGTGCGGTATCCCACATAACGACGACACGCGGGCGCGCTGCGGCGGCGCCCGGGAAGTTCTCAACAAAGTTATCCACAGGCGCAGATTCGGGGGCGCGATTGTTCTGCGGAATCCAAAACTTAGCGCGAAATCTCAAGTATTACTTGAGGTTTGCATGTCTGTGCGGTGGCGTACGGAACTTCCCTGGGAGTGAGGCATGACAGGGCAGTACGTGCGCGTGGCGCTGGACCATCCACTGGATGCGCTCTACGACTATCGCTATGGCCTCGACAGCGCGCCGGAGCCCGGCATGCTCGTGCGCGTGCCGTTCGGACGTCGCGACGTCGTCGGCCTGATCTGCGAAGTGACCACTCACAGCGACGTGCCCGCGAACAAGCTCCGCGACGTGAGCGCGGTGTGCGCCGCCTGTCCGCCGCTTTCGGCGCAATGGCTCGCGCTGGCTGGCTTTGCCGCCGACTACTATCAGCGGGGCCTGGGCGAGGTCGCGTTGCCGGCGCTGCCACAGGCGCTGCGCGATCCGTCGCGCTGGGCGCGCATGCTCGCCCCCGAGGAGCGCTACCGTCTGTCGCCGCAAGGGCGCGCCGAGTTGCCCGACGCGTTGCCGGCGCGCGCCCAGGCGCTGCGCCGTCTCGCGCAGGCGCTCGTTGATGCCGGCGAACTCGACGCCGCCGCGGCCCGCGCGCTGCATCCGAAGGCGATTGCGACGCTCGAAGCCTGGTGCGAAGCCGGCTGGGTCGAGCACGAGTCCGTCGAGGTCGGCGCGGCCGCAAGTGCAGCCCACAGCGCACCGCAGACTGCGGCCATGGTGGACGTCCCGCGCCTGAGCGACGAACAGGCCGAAGCCGTGGAAGCCATCGGCGCGGCGAGCGGCTTCGCGCCCTTCCTGTTGCACGGCGTGACGGGCAGTGGCAAGACCGAGGTCTATCTGCGCGCGCTCGCGGCGCTGCTCGAGCGCGACCCCGGCGCGCAGGCGCTCGTGCTGGTCCCGGAAATCAATCTCACGCCGCAGTTCGAGGCGGCGTTTCGCACGCGCTTCGCGGCCACGCTCGCCGACGAGGCCATCGTCACGCTTCACAGCGGCCTCGCGGAAGGCGAGCGCGCCCGCAACTGGCTCGCGGCACACACGGGCCGCGCGCGCATCGTGCTCGGCACGCGGCTCGCGGTGCTGGCCTCGCTGCCGCGTCTCTCGATGCTCGTGATCGACGAGGAGCACGACCCCGCCTACAAGCAGCAGGAAGGGCTGCGCTACTCGGCGCGCGACCTCGCGGTATGGCGTGCGAAGCAGCTGGGCGTGCCGGTCGTGCTCGGCTCGGCCACGCCGTCGCTCGAAAGCTGGTGGCAGGCCGAGCAGGGCCGCTACACGCGCCTCACGCTCTCGCGCCGCGCAATTGCCGACGCGGTGCTGCCCACCGTCAAGCTGATCGATCTCGAAGAGGAGCGCCGGCGGGGCCGCGCTTCATTCGAAGGGCTCTCCGGGCCCCTGGTCGCGGCGATGAAGGCGCGCCTCGAGCGCGGCGAGCAGAGCCTCGTGTTCCTGAACCGTCGCGGTTATGCGCCCACGCTCGCTTGCGACGCCTGCGGCTGGGTGGCGGGCTGCCCGCGCTGCAGCGCGTACGTCGTGCTGCACAAGCCCGAGCGCGCGCTGCGCTGCCATCACTGCGGCTGGGAATCGCGCATTCCGCATTCGTGCCCGGAGTGCGGCAACGTCGACATCGCGCCGATGGGGCGCGGCACCCAGCGCATCGAGGAGGCGCTCGCGAGCGCGGTGCCGGGCGCGCGGGTGCTGCGCATCGACGCCGACAGCACGCGCCGCAAGGGCAGCGCGCAGGCGCTCTTTTCCGACGTGCACGCGGGCGAGGTCGACATCCTGGTGGGCACGCAAATGATCGCGAAGGGGCACGACTTCCAGCGCGTGTCGCTCGTCGGCGTGCTGAACGCCGACAATGCGCTCTTTTCGCACGATTTCCGGGCGAGCGAGCGCCTGTTCGCGCAGTTGATGCAGGTGAGCGGACGGGCGGGGCGCGCCGGCCTGGCTGGCGAGGTGCTCGTGCAGACGCGCTATCCGCGCCACGCGCTCTATCACGCGCTGGCGCGCCAGGACTACCTGGGGTTTGCGAATACGCAGGTCGCGGAGCGGCGCGACGCGCACCTGCCGCCGTTCGTCTATCAGGCGTTATTGCGCGCCGAAGGGCGCACGCTGGAAGCGGCGCTGGCGTTTCTCGCCCAGGCCGCGGAGGCGCTCACCGCGATTCCGGGCGCCGAGCGTGTCATGGCCTACGACGCGGTGCCGCTCACCATCGTGAAGGTGATGAACGTGCATCGCGCGCAACTGCTCGTGGAAAGCCAGTCGCGTGCCGCGCTGCAGGCAACGCTGCGCGCATGGCAGCCCGCGCTGCGCGCGTTGCGCGGCGTGCTGCGCTGGAATCTCGAAGTCGATCCGCTCGATATCTAGCCGCGGACAGCCGCCGCCATGGCCCCGTTGCCGCAACAGCGGGGCCACCCGGTATCAACTTCCCGTTTCTTCCTTACTGGCCGACCGTATCGGCCGCATCCGTGCGCGCCGCGCGCTTCAAACTCATGCGGCGTTCATCCGGCGCCGTCGCGCCGCGCATGAACAGCACGGCGCACGTCGCGCACAACGTCCAGATCCCTGCAATTACCAGCAGCTTTTCCATTTTTCGGTCCCTACGCACTTTCTTGTGATCAACAACCCCCGCTCTGTTTGTATAACGGCACGGCCGCGGAATCGATTAGGGTTGTCCAGCGTGTTGTTGGGCCAGGGAAAATACCGAGCGCGACCCGCGCGGCCCGGTGGGCGGTCATCGGCTGCAAACCCAGGCTGCACGGGGCCTCAACCGTGGTGCAACCATTTTGTGAGAGTGGTTGCACCTTTTTATTGGTAGGGTTACGATTCGCCAACTTTTTGGTCACCGCCGGTGCGGGTCTGCCGGCATATGAAGGAAACATGGCTAGCACCACACTTGGCGTCAAAGTCGACGATCTCCTCCGCTCGCGCCTCAAGGACGCCGCCACGCGGCTCGAGCGCACGCCGCACTGGCTCATCAAGCAAGCCATCTTTGCCTACCTCGAGAAGATCGAGCACGGCCAGTTGCCTCCCGAACTCAATGGTCATGTCGGTGCGACCGATCTCGCGGAAGGTGCTACCGCTGACGACGACGAAGCGGCGTCGCACCCGTTCCTCGAATTCGCGCAAAACGTGCAACCGCAGTCGGTGCTGCGCGCGGCCATCACGGCCGCGTACCGCCGTCCGGAGCCGGAGTGCGTGCCATTCCTGATCGGTGAAGCGCGCCTGCCGGCCAACCTCACGGGCGACGTGACGAAGCTCGCCACGAAGCTCGTCGAAACGCTGCGTGCGAAGGGTACCGGCGGCGGCGTGGAAGGCCTGATCCACGAGTTTTCGCTGTCGAGCCAGGAAGGCGTGGCGCTGATGTGCCTCGCCGAAGCGCTGCTGCGCATTCCCGATCGCGCGACGCGCGACGCGCTCATCCGCGACAAGATCAGCAAGGGCGACTGGAAATCGCACGTGGGCCACGCGCCGTCGCTGTTCGTGAACGCCGCCACCTGGGGCCTCATGATCACCGGCAAGCTCGTCACGACGAACAGCGAGACGGGTCTGTCGTCGGCGCTCACGCGCATGATCGGCAAGGGCGGCGAGCCGCTGATCCGCAAGGGCGTGGATATGGCCATGCGCCTGATGGGCGAGCAGTTCGTCACGGGTGAGAACATCTCCGAGGCGCTGGCCAACAGCCGCAAGTTCGAAGCGCGCGGTTTCCGCTACTCGTACGACATGCTCGGCGAAGCCGCGACGACGGAAGCCGATGCCCAGCGCTACTACGCATCGTACGAGCAGGCGATCCACGCGATCGGCAAGGCCGCGGGCGGCCGCGGCATCTACGAGGGCCCCGGCATCTCGATCAAGCTCTCCGCGCTGCACCCGCGCTACTCGCGCGCGCAGCAGGAACGCACGATGGGCGAGCTGCTGCCGCGCGTGCGCGCACTCGCCGTGCTCGCTCGCCGCTATGACATCGGCCTCAATATCGACGCCGAAGAAGCCGATCGCCTCGAACTCTCGCTCGACCTGCTCGAAGCGCTGTGCTTCGATCCGGAACTCGCGGGCTGGAACGGCATCGGCTTCGTGGTCCAGGCTTACCAGAAGCGCTGCCCGTTCGTGATCGACTACATCGTCGATCTCGCGCGGCGCAGCCGTCACCGCATCATGGTGCGCCTCGTGAAGGGCGCGTACTGGGATACGGAAATCAAGCGCGCCCAGGTGGACGGCCTCGAAGGCTATCCCGTGTACACGCGCAAGATCTACACGGATGTCTCCTACCTCGCCTGCGCGAAGAAGCTGCTCGGCGCGCCGGATGCCGTGTATCCGCAGTTCGCCACGCACAACGCGTACACGCTCTCGGCGATCTATCACCTCGCGGGCCAGAACTACTATCCCGGCCAGTACGAATTCCAGTGCCTGCACGGCATGGGCGAGCCGCTGTACGAAGAAGTCACGGGCCCGCTCTCGCAGGGCAAGCTCAACCGTCCGTGCCGCGTCTATGCACCGGTCGGCACGCATGAAACGCTGCTCGCGTATCTCGTGCGCCGTCTGCTCGAAAACGGCGCGAACACGTCGTTCGTGAACCGTATCGCCGATGCCTCCGTGCCGGTCGCCGAACTGGTCACGAACCCCATCGACGACGCCGCCAAGGTCGTGCCGCTCGGCGCGCCGCACGCGAAGATTCCGCTGCCGCGCGAGCTGTATGGCAACGAGCGTTTCAATTCGATGGGCCTCGATCTGTCGAACGAGCATCGTCTCGCGTCGCTCTCGTCGGCGCTGCTGGCGAGCGCGCATCATCCGTGGCGCGCCGCGCCGATGCTCGCGGACAGCGAGATCGTAGACATCGCCGCACGCGACGTGCGCAATCCCGCCGATCATCGCGATCTCGTCGGCACCGTAGCGGAAGCGACGAGCGAGCACGTGAGCGCCGCGCTCTCGCACGCCGTGGCCGCCGCGCCGATCTGGCAGGCCACGCCCGTCGAAGCGCGCGCGGATTGCCTCGCACGCGCCGCCGATCTGCTCGAAGCGCAAATGCATACGCTGATGGGCCTGATCGTGCGTGAAGCGGGCAAGTCGCTGCCGAACGCCGTGGCCGAAATCCGCGAAGCGATCGACTTCCTGCGCTACTACTCCACGCAGATCCGCGAAGAGTTCTCGAACGACACGCATCGCCCGCTCGGCCCCGTGGTGTGTATCAGCCCGTGGAACTTCCCGCTCGCGATCTTCATGGGCCAGGTGGCCGCCGCGCTCGCAGCCGGCAACACCGTGCTCGCGAAGCCCGCGGAACAAACGCCGCTGATCGCCGCGCAAGCGGTGCGCATCCTGCGCGAAGCCGGCGTGCCGGCGGGCGCGGTGCAACTGCTGCCGGGCAACGGCGAAACCGTGGGCGCGGCGCTCGTCGCCGATCACCGCACGCGTGCCGTGATGTTCACGGGCTCGACCGAAGTCGCGCGCCTCATCAACAAGACGCTGTCCGAGCGCCTCGATTCCGAAGGCCGCCCGATTCCGCTGATCGCCGAAACCGGCGGCCAGAACGCGATGATCGTCGATTCGTCGGCACTCGCGGAGCAGGTCGTGGCCGACGTGCTGCAAAGCGCCTTCGACTCGGCCGGCCAGCGTTGTTCCGCGCTGCGCGTGCTGTGCCTGCAGGACGACGTGGCCGACCGCACGCTCGAAATGCTCACGGGCGCGATGAAGGAACTCGCGGTGGGCAATCCCGACCGCCTCTCGACCGACGTCGGCCCCGTGATCGACATCGACGCGAAGCGCGGTATCGATACGCACGTCGCCGGCATGCGCGAAAAGGGCCGCAAGGTCCAGCAGATGCCGACGCCAGACTCCTGCGCGCAAGGCACATTCGTGCCGCCTACGCTCATCGAGCTCGACAGCCTCGACGAACTCAAGCGCGAGGTGTTCGGCCCGGTGCTGCACGTGGTGCGCTATCGCCGCAGCCAGCTCGACAAGCTGCTCGAGCAGATCCGCGCAACGGGCTACGGCCTCACGCTCGGCATTCACACGCGTATCGACGAAACGATCGCGCACGTGATCGGCCGCGCGCACGTGGGCAACATCTACGTGAACCGCAACGTGATCGGCGCGGTGGTGGGGGTGCAGCCGTTCGGCGGCGAAGGTCTCTCGGGCACGGGTCCGAAGGCGGGTGGCGCACTGTATCTGTCGCGTCTGCTCGCGAAGCGTCCGGCCGGTTTGCCGAAGTCGCTCGCCGATGTGCTCGTCGTCGACGCGCCGCAAGCGGCTGACGGCAACGGCGCGCCGCAATCGGCACAGGCTGCGCTCACGACGCTGCGCGACTGGCTCATCGCCGAGCGCGAGCCCGCGCTCGCGGCACGCTGCGACGGCTACCTCGAATACGTGCTCGCGGGCGCCACGGCGGTTCTGCCGGGCCCGACGGGCGAGCGCAACACCTACACGCTTTCGGCGCGCGGCACGGTGCTGTGCGTGCCGTCGACGGCCACGGGCGCCCGCGCACAACTCGCCGTTGCGCTCGCAACGGGCAACCGCGCGCTGTTCCAGGGCGCGGCAGGCGAAGCGCTGGTGAGCGCGTTGCCGGCGGCACTGAAGGCGCACGTCGCGATCAAGAAGACGGCGGATGCCGACTTCGATGCGGTCCTCTTCGAAGGCGACAGCGACGAGCTGCTCGCACTCGTGAAGGAAGTGGCCAAACGTCCTGGCCCGATCGTCTCGGTGCAGGGCGTGGCAGCGCACGCGCTCGCCAACGGCGATGAAGATTACGCTCTCGAACGACTGCTCGCGGAACGTTCGGTCAGCGTGAATACGGCAGCAGCAGGCGGTAATGCAAATTTGATGACGATCGGTTAAGCACCAGCCATACTGTCGGTCGTCTCAAGACAAGGAAGCGGCAAGGCGCATTGAATCCGAAGCCGCTCGTTTCATACCTGGTACCAAGGAGAAGCAATGCAACACACGATGAAGCAGCTGGCAGGCGCAACGCTTGTTGCCGCCCTGTCGCTGGCGGGGACTGCGCAGGCACAACAAGCCGAAGACGTGAAGATCGGTTTCGCCGGTCCGATGACGGGCGCGCAGGCGCACTATGGCAAGGACTTCCAGAACGGCATCACGCTCGCAGTCGAAGACATGAACGCGACGAAGCCCGTGATCGGCGGCAAGCCGGTTCACTTCGTGCTCGACTCGGCCGACGATCAGGCCGACCCGCGCACGGGCACGACGGTCGCGCAGAAGCTCGTCGACGACGGCATCAAGGGCATGCTCGGTCACTTCAACTCGGGCACGACGATCCCGGCTTCGCGCATCTACGCGAACGCAGGCATCCCGCAGATCGCCATGGCGACGGCGCCTGAGTACACGCAACAAGGCTTCAAGACGACGTTCCGCATGATGACCTCGGACACGCAGCAGGGTTCGGTCGCCGGCACGTTCGCAGTGAAGAACCTCGGCTTGAAGAAGATCGTCGTGATCGACGACCGCACGGCCTACGGCCAGGGTCTCGCCGACGAATTCTCGAAGGCTGCAAAGGCTGCCGGCGGCAACATCATCGACCGTGAATACACCAACGACAAGGCCGTCGACTTCAAGTCGGTCTTGACGAAGGCGAAGGCGATGAACCCCGACCTGGTCTACTTCGGCGGCGCGGATTCGCAAGCGGCACCGATGGTCAAGCAGATGAAGTCGCTGGGCATCAAGGCCCCGCTGATGGGCGGCGAAATGGTGCACACGCCGACCTTCCTGCAGATCGCGGGTGACGCGGCGAACGGCACGGTGGCGTCGCTCGCCGGCCTGCCGCTCGACCAGATGCCGGGTGGCAAGGACTACGTCACGAAGTACAAGAAGCGCTTCGGCGAAGACGTGCAGACGTACTCGCCGTACGCCTACGACGGCGCCATGGCGATGTTCGACGCGATGAAGAAGGCCAACTCGACGGATCCGGCGAAGTACCTGCCGTTCCTCGCGAAGACCAGCATGCCGGCAGTCACGACGTCGGACCTCGCGTACGACACGCGCGGCGACCTGAAGAACGGCGGCATCACGCTGTACAAGGTCGTCGACGGCAAGTGGACGACGCTGCAAAGCGTGGGCGGCAAGTAAGCGCCTGAGCTTTAGCTGAAGTCAAAAGCCCCGCAGAATCGAAAGATCTGCGGGGCTTTTGTTTGTGCGCTCACAACTGCTCACTCAGTGCGACAGGTGAGCTTGTTCAGGATTCCTTTTCAGTCATTCTCCGCGCATTTTCTTGCCCGCTTCGCGAATCTGTTCGAGCGTGGCCGCAGGCGTGCTCGCTTCCTTCGTCACACGGATCTCGATCAGCGCGGGCTTGCCTGCCGTGAGGGCACGCTCGAGCGCGGGGGCGAATTGCGCCGTGGTCGTGACGACTTCGCCGTGCGCGCCGAACGACTGCGCAAACGCCGCGAAGTCGGGGTTCGTGAGCTGCGTGCCGTGCACGCGGTTCGGATAGTGGCGCTCCTGATGCATGCGGATCGTGCCGTAGTGCGCGTTGTTCACGACGATGAACACGACATTCAGGCCGTACTGCATTGCCGTGGCGAGTTCCGACGACGCCATCATGAAGCAGCCGTCGCCCGCGAGCGCGACCACGGTGCGCGAGGGGTATTGCGACTTCGCGGCGATCGCGGCGGGCACGCCGTAGCCCATCGCGCCGCTCGTGGGTGCGAGTTGCGAGCGGAAGTGGCGATACGCGAAATGGCGATGCAGCCACGTTGCGTAATTGCCCGCGCCGTTCGTGACGATCGCATCGTCGGGCAGGCGCGCGCGCAGTTGCTGCATGACTTCGCCGAGCTGCACGTCGCCGGGCATCGGCAGCGGCTTGCGCCATGCGTGCCACGCCTCGTGTGCTTCTGCGGCGCTGCCGGCCCACGCGGGTTGAGCGGGCGCCGGGAGGGTTGCGAGCAGCGCCGCGAATTCCGCGAGGCCCGAAACGATTGGCAGATCGGCTGCGTAGACACGGCCGAGCTCCTCCGCGCCCTGATGCACGTGGATGAGCGTTTGCTTCGTTTTGGGAATGTCGAAGAGCGTGTAGCCGCCCGTCGTCGATTCGCCCAGACGCGGACCGAGTGCGAGCAGCACGTCGGCTTCGCGGATGCGCTTCGCGAGCGCCGGATTGATGCCGAGACCCACGTCGCCCGCGTAGTTCGGGTGATCGTTGTTGAGCGTGTCCTGAAAGCGGAACGCGAGGCCGACGGGCAATTGCCAGTTCTCGACGAAGCGCTGGAAGTCCGCACAAGCCTGCGGGTTCCAGCCATGGCCGCCTGCGATCACGAACGGCTTTTTCGCGCCCGCGAGCAGATCGCGCACGCGCTCCATCTGCGCGGCGGAAGGCGACGCCTGCACGCGCTGCGCGCTCGGCGCGATGGGCTGCGCTTCGGACGCGGGAATCGCGCCGCTCAGCATGTCTTCGGGCAGCGCGAGCACGACGGGACCCGGCCGTCCCGACATCGCGACATGGAACGCGTGGCTCAGGTATTCGGGCACGCGGCGCGCGTCGTCGATCTGCGCGACCCACTTCGCCATCTGGCCGAACATGCGTCGATAGTCGATTTCCTGGAACGCCTCGCGGTCCATCTGCTCGCGCGCGACCTGGCCGATCAGGAGGATCATCGGCGTGGAGTCCTGGAACGCCGTGTGCACGCCAATCGAGGCGTGCGTGGCGCCCGGCCCGCGCGTGACGAGCGCGATGCCGGGCCTGCCCGTGAGCTTGCCGATCGCTTCCGCCATGTTCGCCGCCGCTGCCTCGTGACGGCACACCACGGTTTCGATCCTTGCGGTTTCGTCGGACAAGGAATCGAGCACCGCAAGATAGCTCTCGCCCGGTACGCAAAACACGCGCTCGACGCCATTGGCGACGAGCGCATCGACGACGAGGCGAGCTCCGGTGGTAGTGGCTTCGGTGGTGGCGGATGCGTTCGGCTGCTGCATGGCGGTCAAGTCTCCTTCAATCGTTACGTGAATACGTTCGGATGCTTCAGGCAAGGCGACAGCGTTTCAGCGAATCAGCACTCGACGATGTTCACCGCGAGGCCGCCGCGCGAGGTCTCCTTGTACTTCGTCTTCATGTCGGCGCCGGTCTCGCGCATCGTCTTGATCACCGAGTCGAGCGAGACGTAATGGGCGCCGTCGCCGCGCAGCGCCATGCGCGCGGCGTTCACGGCTTTCACCGAGGCCATGGCGTTGCGTTCGATGCAGGGAATCTGCACCATGCCGCCCACGGGGTCGCAGGTGAGGCCGAGGTTGTGCTCCATGCCGATTTCGGCGGCGTTTTCCACCTGCAGCGGCGTGCCGCCCAGCACGGCGGCGAGCGCGCCGGCGGCCATCGAGCAGGCCACGCCCACTTCGCCCTGGCAGCCCACTTCGGCGCCCGAAATCGACGCGTTGAGCTTGTAGAGAATGCCGATGGCGGCCGCAGTGAGCAGGAAGTCGATCACGCCCTGTTCGTTCGCTCCCGGCGTGAAGCGCACGTAGTAGTGCAGCACGGCGGGGATAATGCCCGCTGCGCCGTTGGTCGGCGCGGTTACGACACGCCCGCCCGCGGCGTTTTCCTCGTTCACGGCGATGGCGTACAGGTTGATCCAGTCGATCATCGAGAGCGGATCTTGCAGCGCGCGCTCGGGGTTGCTGGTCAGCGCGCGATGAAGCTGCGGCGCACGGCGCTTCACGGCGAAGGGGCCGGGCAGCGTGCCGTCGGCGTCGGGATTGTTGATGCCGCAACCGCGCGATACGCACGACTGCATCACGTTCCAGATGTGCAGGAGACCTGAGCGGATCTGCTCGTCGCTGTGCCAGACGCGCTCGTTTTCGAGCATCAACTGCGCGATGCTCTTGCCCGTCGAGGCGCACAGCGCGAGCATCTCCGCGCCCGTGGTGAACGGATTCGGCAATTGCTGGGCCGCCGCGAGCACCTTCGTGTTCGGCGCGCCGGCCGTAACGACGAAGCCGCCGCCTACCGACAGATACGTGCTTTCGCGCAGCGTGTCGCCGTTCGCATCGAGCGCGCGCAGCTTCATGCCGTTCGGGTGTTCGGGCAGCGCCTGGCGATAGAACGCCACGTGCTCCTTGGGAACGAACGCGATGGGATGGCGGCCGAGCAGCGCGAGCTGGCGCGAGGTGCGCACGGCTTCGAGGCGCTCGCTGATGGTGTCGGGATCGACGGTGTCGGGCGCGTCGCCCATGAGGCCCAGCATGACGCCGCGGTCGGTGCCGTGGCCCTTGCCGGTGGCGCCGAGCGAGCCGTACAGCTCGACCTTCACGGCGGCGGTGCTCGCAAGCAGACCGTCGCGCTCGAGTCCTTCGGCGAACATCAGCGCTGCGCGCATCGGCCCGACCGTGTGCGAGCTGGAGGGCCCGATGCCGACTTTGAAGAGATCGAAAACGCTTACTGCCATGGGTACTGCTCCTGCTTGTCTGACGTTGGTTTGTAGGGATGCGGCGCGTTCGGCGGCATCGTTATTTCCCGTGCCGCCGCCGCATCCCGCGCGCGTTTTACCGCGCCGGCAACGGCAGACAGACGGCGAGCCACGCGGGCGGCGTGGGCGCGAGTTTCAGCGCGACTGGTGCAAAGCGGCCGTCGAGTCGCGCCGCGAGGTGAAACAGTTCGGCGGCGTTTTTGGGGTCCCACTGGCCGGTGTAGCCCGGCAGGCCCGCTTCGCGCCGCTTCGCGTCGAACGGTACGTTCGAATGCACGAATTCGTCGTGCGTCTTCTGGCCGAGCGCATACGGCGTGAGCCAGTCGAGCGCGCCCGCGAGCGTCGCGCCGTTGGCCGCGCGTTCGGTCAGCCAGTTGCGGTTGTGGCGGCGCGCGGCGAGCGCGGCGGTCACGAGCGGCTGCAAATCGTAGGTCACGTAGTGCAGTGCATCGCGCTCGGAGAAGTCGAGTGTCGAGCCGTCGGGCGCGACGTTGTCGCCGAGATGCTCGACGAAGAGCCGCTGCGCCGTCGCGATCATCTTGCGGTTGTCGAGCGTGAACGCGATCATCGCTATCAGTTTGACCCGATGGCTCTGCCAGTTGTTCGCAAAATTTCCCTTGAGCGGGCGCGGCTGTGCGTCGATCTGCGCGATATAGCCGGTCGCGAAGCTGTTCAGGAACTGCATGGTCGCGTTGCGCGTTTTCACGGGCAGCGCGCTCGCGGTCATGTCGTAGGCGAGTATCAGCCCCTCGAAACGCGTTTCGTCGATGGGATTGAAGCTCGGCTTGTACGTGGTGACCCAGGCGAGCAGAAAGCGGTCCACGAGCTTCAGGAAGCGCTCGTCGCTCGTCGCGCGCCACGCGAGCGCGGCGTTGCGCATGAGGTCGAGTTCCTTCGCCGCCTCGACGCTCTGGTCGTAGATGCCCTCGTGCGGCAGCGTGCCCTCGGTGTGCAGGCGCGGCAGCGGACGCGGCGTGTCGTTCACGTGCGTCAGCACCTCGGCCACGAGCGCCTTCACGCCCGGATCGGAGTTGGTGCGCTCGCTCGATTGCAGCGCGGGGGCCGCGCAGAAGTTCATGGCCGCATGGGCCGTACCGGCGAAGGTCGCGGTGAAGGTGGCGCAGGCCAGCGCCAGCGCAGCGGCAAGGCGCTGCGGGCGGCGTAACAGCGCACCGCGCGCGTGCCGGGCTTGCCGGACCGTATTCCGCGTTGCGGCATGCGGCAAGTCCCGCACCGAGTCCCGCAATGGAACCATTCGCACCTTCCGCGCCATGCGCGACTCCCTGATTCAAGGCTGACAGGTGTGTGATGTTAGCGGTTTGCGGCGGCAAATGTGAGAGGGATGACCGCCGCCGCGTGAGCCGAAGGTCACGCGGCGGCTTCACAAGGGCTTATTCGCCGGCGGTTTCGTCTGCATGTTCGCCCGCATATTCGCTAAGCGGCACGCACGAGCAGAACAGGTTGCGGTCGCCGTAAGCGTTGTCGGCGCGGCCAACCGGCGGCCAGTACTTGCGTGCGACGAGCGATGCGACCGGGTAGGCGGCCTGCTCGCGCGAGTAGGCGTGCTTCCAGTCGTCGGCGACCACCACGGCGGCCGTGTGCGGCGCGTGACGCAGCGGGTTGTCTTCCTTGTCCGCGCGGCCGTCTTCCACGGCGCGGATTTCCTCGCGGATGGCAACCATCGCGTCGATGAAGCGGTCGAGCTCCTCCTTCGACTCCGACTCGGTCGGCTCGACCATCAGCGTGCCCGGCACCGGGAAGCTCATGGTCGGGGCGTGGAAGCCGTAGTCCATCAGGCGCTTGGCCACGTCGTCCACGGTGATGCCGCTTGCATCCTTGATGGGGCGCAGGTCGAGAATGCACTCGTGCGCGACGAGCCCGCCCGGGCCGCTGTAGAGCACCGGGAAGTGCGGCGCGAGCTTGTTCGCCACGTAGTTGGCGTTGAGGATCGCGTTTTCGGTCGCAGCGGTCAGGTTGGCCGCGCCCATCATGGCGATGTACATCCACGAGATCGGCAGGATCGAGGCCGAGCCGTAAGGCGCTGCGCTCACCGCGCCGATGCCGTGACCCTTATCGGTCGAGCGCTTGTAGCCCGACGAAAGCTGGTTCGGCAGGAACTGCGCGAGGTGCGCGCCCACTGCGACCGGACCGACGCCCGGGCCGCCGCCGCCGTGCGGAATGCAGAAGGTCTTGTGCAGGTTCAGGTGCGAGACGTCGCCGCCGAACTGGCCCGGCGCCGCCAGACCCACCATGGCGTTCATGTTCGCGCCGTCCACGTACACCTGGCCGCCCGCCGCGTGCACGATCTCGCAGACTTCGCGCACGTTCTCTTCGAACACGCCGTGCGTGGATGGGTACGTGATCATGATCGCGGCGAGCTTCGCCGCGTGCTGCGCGGCCTTGGCCTTGAGGTCGGCGAGATCGATGTTGCCTTGCGCGTCGCACGCGACCACGACCACCTGCATGCCGGCCATCTGCGCCGATGCGGGGTTGGTGCCGTGCGCCGAAGCGGGAATCAGGCAGACGTTGCGATGCGCTTCGCCGCGCGAGGCGTGGTACGCCTGGATGATGAGCAGACCCGCGTATTCGCCCTGCGAGCCGGCATTCGGCTGCAGCGAAACGGCGGCGTAGCCCGTTGCGGCCACGAGCATCTGTTCGAGCTGATCGACCATCTCGCGATAGCCAACCGTTTGCTCCGCAGGCGCGAACGGGTGGATGCGGCCGAACTCGGGCCACGTGACCGGCAGCATTTCCGAGGTCGCGTTGAGCTTCATCGTGCACGAGCCGAGCGGGATCATCGAGCGGTCGAGCGCGAGGTCCTTGTCGGAGAGGCTGCGCAGGTAGCGCAGCATTTCCGTTTCCGAGTGGTGACGATTGAACACCGGATGCGTGAGGTACGCGCTTTCGCGCGCCAGCGCGGCCGGAAAGGTCAACGCGGCGGCTTGCGTGAGTTCGGCGTCGAGCTTGTCGACCGAAGGCGCTTCGCCGGCGAACGCGGCTTGCGCGAACACGGCGAGCAGGTCGGCCAGATCGGCGCGCGAAGTCGTTTCGTCGACGGACACGCCCACACGCGTCTCGCTCACGTGGCGCAGGTTCATGCCGCGCGCGAGGGCCGCGTCGTGCAGCGCCTGGGTGCGCGGGCCGGCTTCGAACGTGAGCGTGTCGAAGAACGCTTCGTTCACGAGCGTGTAGCCCAGTTGCTTCGCGCCCGCGGCGAGGATCGCGGCGACGCGGTTCACGCGTTGCGCGATGCGCTTCAAGCCTTGCGGGCCGTGGTAGACGGCGTACATGCTCGCCATGATCGCGAGCAGCGCCTGTGCCGTGCAGACGTTCGACGTCGCTTTTTCGCGGCGGATGTGCTGTTCGCGCGTTTGCAGCGCGAGGCGCAGCGCCGGGTTGCCTTGCGCGTCGATGGTCACGCCGACGAGACGGCCCGGCATCTGGCGCTTGAATTCGTCCTTCACCGCGAGGTAGGCGGCGTGCGGGCCGCCGAAGCCCATCGGCACGCCAAAGCGCTGCGAGTTGCCCACGGCCACGTCCGCGCCCCATTCGCCCGGCGGCGTGAGGACGGTGAGTGCAAGCAGATCGGCGGCGGCGATCACCGCGCCGCCGGCTGCGTGCACGGCTTGTGCGAGCGCGCGGTAGTCGCGCACGTCGCCGTTCACGCCCGGATATTGCAGCAGCACGCCGAAGGCACCTGTGGTTTTGGCAACTTCGGCCGCTTCAGCGGCCGGACCGACCTTTACCTCGATGCCGATCGGCTTGGCGCGCGTCTTCACGACTTCGATGGTCTGCGCCAGCACGTCGTCGGCGACGAAGAACACGTTCGACTTCGACTTGCCCACGCGCTGCACGAGCGTCATGGCTTCGGCGGCGGCAGTGGCTTCGTCGAGCAGCGACGCGTTCGAGATCGCGAGGCCCGTCAGGTCGGTGATCATCTGCTGGAAGTTCAAGAGGGCTTCGAGGCGGCCCTGCGAGATTTCCGGCTGGTACGGCGTGTACGCGGTGTACCACGCCGGGTTTTCGAGCACGTTGCGCAGGATGACGGCCGGCGTGTGCGTGTCGTAGTAGCCCTGCCCGATATAGGAGCGGAACACCTGGTTCTTGTCCGCGAGCGCGCGCAGGGCGGCGAGCGCCTCGGCTTCCGAGCGCGGCTGCGAGAACGGCCCGAGCGGCAGCGTCTCGTTGCGGCGGATCTTGGCCGGAATCACCGCATCGATCAGCGCGGCGCGCGAGGCGAAGCCGAGCGCGTCGAGCATCGCCTGCTGGTCGGCCGTGTCGGGGCCGATGTGGCGGGCGGCGAAAGCGTCGTGCGCTTCAAGTGCAGCAAGCGAGAGCGGGGAGTTCATCAGACGATCCGGGTGTTCGAGCTTCATAGGGATTCCTGCGGGCGCGGGCGGCGTTCTGAGCGCGCCGCCGCGCCATGGCGGTTAAGGCAAGGTTGCGATTTACGCGCCGATCGCCTTTTCGTAGGCGGCGGCGTCGATCAGCGAGTCGAGCTTGGCGTCGGCGGCGGGCTTGATCTTGAAGAGCCACGACTCGTACGGCGCGCCGTTCACCTGGTCGGGCGTGTCGACGAGCGACGTGTTCGCTTCGATGATTTCGCCTGCGACCGGCGCGTAGATGTCCGAGGCGGCCTTGACCGACTCGATCACGGCAACGGCGTCGCCGGCGGTGACGGCGCGGCCCGCTTCGGGCAGTTCGAGGAAGACGATGTCGCCGAGCGCTTCCTGCGCGTGGTCGGTGATGCCGATAGTCAGCGTGCCGTCGGCTTCGGTGCGGATCCACTCGTGCGATTCGGTGTATTTCAGATCGGCCGGGATGCTCATGGTTGCTCCAGTGCGTGGTGCGGTTTTTGTTGCTCGAAAAGGGGAGGGCGTGCGCGCTGGCAGGATCTCGCGGATCAGGCGGCGAGCACCTTGCCGTTGCGCACGAACGGCAGTTTTACCACGCTTGTGGGAAGGGCTTTGTCACGGATCTGCACCTGCACGACATCGCCCGGCTGCACGCCCTGCGGCACGCGCGCGAAGGCGATCGATTCCTGCATGCTCGGCGAGAACGTGCCGCTCGTGATCTCGCCCTCGCCGTGCGGCGTGAGCACTTTCTGGTGCGCGCGCAGCACGCCGCCGGCCTTGCCGTTTTCCTTCTGCAGGATCAGGCCGACGAAGGCCGAACGCGAACCGTTCGCCTCCAGCGCGCCGCGGCCGACGAAGTCGCGCGGCTCCTTCATGTCGACGGTCCAGGCGAGGCCGGCGTCGAGCGGCGAGACGCCGTCGTCCATGTCCTGGCCGTAGAGGTTCATGCCCGCTTCGAGGCGCAGCGTGTCACGCGCGCCGAGGCCGCAGGGCTTCACGCCCTGGCGCTGCAGGGCGTCCCAAAGTTCGCAAACGGCGGCGGCGGGCACCACGATTTCGAAGCCGTCTTCGCCGGTGTAGCCCGTGCGCGCGATCATCAGCTCGCCGAACGGCGTGGCTTCGACCTTCGCGGCGTTGAAGGGCTTGAGAACTTCGGTGGCGCTGCGCGACGAGGGCGCGACCTGCCAGACCTTTTCGCGCGCGTTCGGGCCCTGCACGGCGACGATCGCGAGATCGCGGCGCGGCGTGATGGTGAGGCCGAAGCCGCCTTCGGCGTTGAGCTTCTCGAACCAGGCGATGTCTTTTTCGGCCGTGCCGGCGTTGACGACGGTGCGGAACTGGTCGTCGGCGAAGAAGTAGACGATCAGGTCGTCGATCACGCCGCCTTCGGGGTTCAGCATGCACGAATAGAGCGCCTTGCCCGGCGTGGTGAGCTTGGCGACGTTGTTGGCGAGCGCGCGGGAGAAGAACTCGCGCGCCTTCGGGCCCGAAAAGTCGACGACGCACATGTGCGAGACGTCGAACATGCCGGCGTCGGTGCGCACGGCGCGATGCTCGTCGATCTGCGAGCCGTAGTTGACGGGCATGTCCCAGCCGCCGAAGTCGACCATGCGGGCATTCAGCGCGCGGTGCGTGTCGTTCAGCGGGGTGCGTTTGAGTTCGGTCATGGGGCCTCAGGCGGTCGCGAATATTCGCGCGAAAACGAAAAAGGCCATGCAGGAAGCGCCGCAGGCACGATGCCCGTGGTCGGTTCTTGCATGGCCCCTCTGTCCTCGGTACCTGAGAGATTGCGCCGTTGCCGCTGGCGCGCGCCCCTTCGGTGGGCAGCCTGAACGCGTGGGGGTTACGATCCGCCGCCGCCCGTTCTACTGCCGCTCTCCAGAGTTGCGGACTGTGTGCCGCTTCGCGTCATCTCGCGCAAAAAGCGCAAAGGCAGCGAATCAGCGGTCCGGCGCGCACGGTCCTTTTGCCTGAGAGTTTGTGGGTTGCCCCTTCGGCGGCGCCGGTTGCACTTGCGAAAGCAAGCTAAGGCAAACGGCGCGCTCTCCCGGCGCGCGCAGCGATTGTGCGCGACGCCTCGGGGCTATGTCAATGCGGAAAAATTCTGCGCGCGGCGCCAGCAAAGGGGCGTGAGCCTTGCTGGCATTGGCTTGCGCAGATGAATAACGCGCCATGCATCGCGCCGGAGAAAAACGGGGGCGGTTCGGGTGGGCAGATGGGTCGGCACGAGCCGCGAGCGCGCGGTCCGTGCCGACAGGCCAATGCGTGTGGCGCTTACTCGCCGATGGCGCGAGCGGCCGTGTCGAGTTCCTCGTTCAGAACGTGTTGCTCGTCGGGCGAGATGCCGCCGCCGTGCTGCGCGGCCATGTCGTGAGCTTCGCCGCGGATCGTGTCGAGGCGGTGATGGAGCGCGCCGCCTTGGGGCGGCGGGTAGTAGCCCTGGCTCACGCGCATATCGATGCGATGGCCCAGGTTGTCGATGCGGCTGTCGACCTGATGCAGGCGATCGACGGCGACTTCGTGGGGATTCGGGCCGGGCGGCGGCGCAGCGGGGTGGTGCGCCGGCTGGTTGACCACGCACGCGGCGAGGGTCGAAACGAGCGCGCCGGCGGCGATCAGGCGTAGAGCGTGGATGTAGCGGGTCATTCAGACTCTCCTTTGTCTTGTCGTTGCTTTTTTGGGCTTGCATGTCCACAAACGTCTGGCGATTGCAGCGTGATGACCCCACCGCGGCAACCAGATGTAACCATTTGTATGGTCCTTTCAGCGGCGTCGGCGCAATGCAAGGTCGACGCCGCAGCCGAAAGCGCGCGCCGGTGTGCTCAGGACTGGCGCACGAACCCCAGCGTGCGGCCGTCCTGCGCGCTTTGCATGGCGAGTTCGATGAGCGTCATGACGTCGATGGCGTCCTGCGGGCTTACCGGGAACGGCTTGCCTTCGCGGATCGCCGCCGCAAGCGCGCGATACAGATCGGCGTAATTGCCCGCAGCGTTGGGCACTTCGAGATCGGCTTCCTGGCCGTCGTCGCGCAGCACGTGGAGGCGGCCCGTATCGTTGCCCGCGCCGAAACCGGGCTGGCCCGGGCGCAGGCCGTCCTTGAGCTGATCTTCCTGAGTGTCGAGCCCGTTCTTCAGATAGCTGCCGCGCGTGCCGTGAATCGCGAAGCGCGGCGCGTAGGCGGCGAGCGCGCTGGCGTGCAGCACGGCGTCGTGGTGCGGGTAGCGCAGCACGAGGTGCGCGTAATCCGGCGCGCTCGCGTTTTCGCGGCGCGTGTGAACGAATGCGGTGATCGACTCGGGTGCGCCGAAGAGCGCGAGCGTCTGGTCGATCAGATGCGGGCCGAGATCGTAGAGCAGGCCACCGCCGCGCGTGGCGTCTTCGCGCCAGCGCTGCTTCACTTGCGGGCGGAAGCGGTCAAAGTGCGATTCGTAGTGCGTGATGCGCCCGAGTTCGCCGCGCTCGATCAGCTCGCGCACGGTGAGGAAATCGCCGTCCCAGCGGCGGTTGTGGAACGGTGCGAACACGAGGCCGCGCTGCTTCGCGATGGCCGCGAGCGTGCGCGCTTCCTCGGAAGTGAGCGTGACCGGCTTGTCGACCAGCACGTGCTTGCCGCGCTCGAGCGTGCGGCGCGCGAGGTCGTAGTGCGTGTCGTTGGGCGTGGCGATCACGACGCATTCGATGGCATCGATTGAGAGCAGCGCGTCCAGGTCGGGCACGATCGCGGCGTCGGGATAGTCGGCCTGGGCGCGTTCGGCCTGGCTCGTGGCGATGGCGGCGAGCTGCGCGGCGCCGCTATGCGCGATCACGGGGGCGTGGAAAGTCTGGCCGGCGAAGCCGTAGCCCATCAGGCCGATTTGCAGCGGTTGCGGTGCAGTCATTTGGCGCTTCCTCTTTCCAGCGAGTGCGGGTGGCGGGAGCCCGTTATTGTGGCACGGCGCGTAGAGCGTGCGGAACGCGGCGAGGGACTGATGGGCCGTGGAACGAGGAACATCGGGGGCGCCATCGGCGTATCGCTGTACCGTGTTAACATCGCACCTCCCGCGTGAGAGGCCGCTGCGACGTACGCACGCCTCGCGCCGTGCGGCGTCACGAAAGGCTACGCGCCCCGTTCGCACGCCTCCCAGCCGTACCACCCGTTTTTCCAATCCAGCAACGATGTCCGCAGGCCTCAATTCCGCCCAAAACGAAGCGGTGCGCTATCTCGACGGTCCCTGTCTCGTGCTCGCCGGCGCGGGCAGCGGCAAGACGCGTGTCATCACGCAGAAGATCGCGCACCTCATCGAAGCGAAAGGCTTCGAGCCGCGCCATATCGCCGCCGTCACCTTCACCAACAAGGCCGCCGCCGAAATGCGCGAGCGCGTGGGCAAGCTGCTCGAAGGCAAGACGCTCACCACGCCCGGCAAGGAAGGCCGCAAGGTGCCGACCAACCAGCTGACGGTCTGCACGTTCCACTCGCTCGGCGTGCAGATCCTGCGCCAGGAGGCGGAACACCTGGGCCTGAAGCCCCAGTTCTCGATCATGGATGCCGACGACTGCTTCGCCATGATCCAGGAGCAGGTGGGCTCGACGGACAAAGGCTTCATCCGCAAGATCCAGTCGATCGTCTCGCTCTGGAAGAACGGTCTCGTGATGCCCGAGCAGGCGCTGGCCACGGCCTCGAACGAGGACGAGCACCAGGCGGCCATCGTCTACCGCAACTACATGGCGACGTTGCACGCCTATCAGGCGGTGGATTTCGACGACCTGATCCGCCTGCCTGCCGAGCTGTTCGCGAAGAACGAGCAGGTGCGCGACCGCTGGCAGAACAAGCTGCGCTACCTGCTCGTCGACGAGTACCAGGACACCAACGCCTGCCAGTACGAACTGCTGAAACTGCTGGCGGGCCCGCGCGCGGCGTTTACGGCCGTGGGCGACGACGATCAGGCCATCTACGGCTGGCGCGGCGCCACGCTCGAAAATCTCGCGCAGCTCGGCAAGGACTTTCCGAAGCTGCACGTCATCAAGCTCGAGCAGAACTACCGCTCGACGGTGCGCATTCTCACGGCCGCGAACAACGTCATCGCGAACAATCCGAAGCTGTTCGAGAAGAAGCTGTGGTCCGAGCACGGCATGGGCGACACCATCACCGTTACGCCCTGCAACGACGAAGAGCACGAAGCCGAGTCGGTCGTGTTCCGGCTTTCGGCGCACAAGTTCGAGCGCCGTGCGCAGTTCCGCGACTACGCGATTCTGTATCGCGGCAACTTCCAGGCGCGCATCTTAGAACAGGTGCTGCGCCGCGAGCGCATTCCCTACGTGCTCTCGGGCGGCCAGTCGTTCTTCGACAAGGCCGAGATCAAGGACATCTGCGCCTACCTGCGTCTGATCGCCAACCACGACGACGATCCCGCGTTCATCCGCGCGATCACCACGCCGCGCCGCGGCGTGGGCAACACCACGCTCGAAGCGCTTGGTTCGTTCGCGGGGCAGGCGAAGGTGTCGCTGTTCGAGGCCGTCTACATGGGCGGTATCGAGGCGCGGCTTTCGGCGCGCCAGGTCGAGCCGATGCGCGTGTTCTGCGATTTCATGCAGCGCCTCGCCGAGCGCGCGCAGAAGGACCCGGCGACGGTCGTGCTCGACGACCTCATGGATGCGATTCACTACGAGGCGTATCTCTATGACGCCTTCGACGAGCGCCAGGCGCAGTCGAAGTGGCAGAACGTGCTCGAATTCCTCGAGTGGCTCAAGCGCAAGGGCACCAAGCCCGAGCAGGAGATCGGCGAAGACAGCGAAGCCACCGGATATGACAATGCCGACGGTCTCGCCGACACCGGCAAGAACCTCATGGGGCTGATTCAGACCGTCGCGCTGATGTCGATGCTCGAAGGCAAGGAAGAGGACCCGGACGCCGTGAGGCTTTCGACCGTGCATGCGTCGAAGGGACTGGAGTATCCGCACGTGTTCCTGGTGGGCGTGGAAGAGGGGATCATGCCGCACCGCGGCGGCTCGGAAGACGATGTGATCGACGAAGGACGCATCGAGGAAGAGCGGCGCCTCATGTACGTGGCGATCACGCGCGCGCAGCGCAGTCTGCATCTGAACTGGTGCAAGAAGCGCAAGCGGGCGCGCGAGACGGTGGTGTGCGAGGCGTCGCGCTTCATTCCGGAGATGGGCCTCGACGACGCGCCGCCGCCGACCGCCGAAGAAGCGCCGATGACGCCGAAGGACCGGCTGGCGAGTTTGAAGGCGTTGTTGCAGAAGGGGTGATGACCCTGGCATGCAGCGGGTGTTTGCTTTTTTGGGACGCGGGCGGCTGTAGAGTGAACGCCTCTGACCCGCTCGCTGCCGCAGATGGAAGATCCATTACTCCAGCATTACCGTCACGCGCTTGAAACGTATATCGACGCGAAGGACAACACGAAGCCCGCACGGATTTACGAAGCATTCGCGCAGGATGCGGAACTGACGTTCTCGCTGGCCACACCGAACATCGCGTTTCCGGCGCGCAGCGTCGGCGCCGAAGCGATCGCTAAGACGCTGGTCAGCGATTTTGGTGAGCGCTATTCGCGCTGCCGTACCTACTACCTTTGCGAGGCCACTGCGCTCGTTGCGCGCGAGCGCACGATCGAAGCGCTGCCCTGGCTCGTCGCGATGCGCGAGGACGCGGCGGGCGCGCTGCGCATCGGTCACGGCACGTATCGCTGGACATTCGATGCGAACGACATCGCGCCGCGCGTATCGGCATTCCACATTCACATTGCCCGGATGGACGTGATCGACGACCCGGACGGTGCGCGGCTCGAGCGCCTGCAACAGGGCTTGAGCTATCCGTGGCTCGCTCCCGCCGAACTGGCTGCGCGTTACGGCGCGCTCGCCGGGGACGCTTCGGGTGCGTTCGCTTTTGCCCGCGAATTCGCGCGTCCCGTGCGCTGACGCGCGACCGCTGTTTCATCGACGCATATAAAAATCCCCGCCCCGTATCGTTGCGGGCAGGGATCGTTTTGCGCTTTGGCGCGCGTGTGACGGCTTACTTCGCCGCGCTGACCATGTAATCGACGGCGGCCTTCACGTCGGCGTCGGAGGCAGTCGAGCCACCCTTGGGAGGCATCTGGCCCTTGCCGTGCAGCGCGTAGTTGTAGACGGTATCCATCGGGTCCTTCAGGCGCGGCGCCCAGTCGGCCTTGTTGCCGAATTTCGGTGCGCCCAGTACGCCCGCGGCGTGACACGCCTGGCAAACCTGCTGATAGAGTGCCTTGCCCGCCTGCGAGGCGTCGGCGCTTTGCGAGCCGCCACCTGCTGCGGGAGCGGACGAAGCCTGCGGGATGGCCGCGATCGCCGCTGCGGCGGCTTGCGCCTGGGCGGCGTTCGCATCGGCACCCGATGCGCCGGAGGCCGGTGCAGCGCCCGCCGCGCCCGAAGCCGCATTGGCTGCATTGGCAGCGCCTGGCGCGGGCTTGGGCGGATCCTGGAAGTTCGCGCCGGCGTGGTTCGCCATATAGGCGACGGCGAGGCCGATTTCGTAGTCGCTGTAGTCGTCGGGGCTCGTGCCGCCGCGCGGGGGCATCGCGCCCTTGCCGGAGAGCGCCGTTTTCCACAGCGTGTCGAAGCCCTGCGCGATGCGCGGCGCCCAGTCGCCCGAGTTGCCGAACTTCGGCGCGCCGGCGGCGCCCGAGGCGTGACACGCCGAGCAGACAGCCTGGAAGACCTGTTCGCCGGTCTTGTAGACGTGCGGCGCGTTGGCGTCGCGCACGTTGACCTGCGCGACCGGCGCGATGCGCGCGGCGACCTGCTGGGTAGAGAGCTCGTCGGTGCCCGCGCCGGTGCGCGTCGTGTTGTCGACGTAATAGACGAGCAAAATGATGATGACGATGGGGACGGCAAACCCGGCGATGACAGCGGCGATCAGCTGGCCGGGCGTTTTGATCGGGGCTCCGTGGGGTGCTTCGCTCATGCTTGTCTCGACTCCCGTTGGTTTTATGGTGAGCGGTACAGCAGGACGGCAATGGCCATGCGGCAGATCAAACACCGACGATTATAGACGGAAGGTTTTCCGGCTGGTGGCTGGGCGCAGAGGGAGTTCAGCGGGCGTTTACCCGGAGCGGGCGGGCGGTGGGACGTTGTTGCGTCTGAGTTGTGCTCGAATTGTGCCTGATGGGGATGCGACCCTTAATAATCCGCGCGGTGGACGGTTTAACCGAAACCGGTTATTCTCTCGGTCTCTCTTCGGCGCTGCCTTTCCCGTATTCTTCGGTCAATCGGCGGCGCCAGCAAGTCAACGCGCCCGTAGCTCAATGGATAGAGTACTGCCCTCCGAAGGCAGGGGTTGCTGGTTCGATCCCAGCCGGGCGCGCCAAAGTCTGTCGAAGATTTCAGCGATTTTCTACGCCGCGCGCATACGCCGTGCGGGAGTTCTCCAGCGAATTTTTCCGTCCGGCTTCGGGTCGGTAGCGACGTTGCGTAAAGCCCCCGGCAGTCCGCCGACTCTCACCGGCGGCGTGCTGCGACCGAGCCCGCCGATCAACTGCGCGCGGGCACCAGGCAATAGAACCGAGCCCAACGCCAAAGGTGCAGCGGATGGCGCTTGGCGACCGCAAACAGTCGCATTGAGCGCCATAGCAAGGGATGTCGAAATTACATAGTCGCCGGGTTTTCAACCATGGCGCAAGTGATCGGTGCTTGCCGCTGTCCTTGCGGACGACGTTCGAACGCAACGATGCTGTCGTAGCAGGCGATGTAATCGGTACTCTTCGTGAAGGTTGAAATTGGGATTTTGCCTCTCGAATGAACCGCATTCAGTTCGTCGATCTTGTTCTTGGCAAATTCGATAAAACTCCCAGGCCTCCCCACGCCGCCCTGATATTCAGGCCAGTAGCAGGTGTGAGTGTCCTCCACCATATAAACTCCGTTCTTGTGAAGCCGGTCATACATCAGCTCGAAGGAAGAGATCATGTGATTCATGACATGGCTTCCGTCATCGAGAACGATGTCGACTTCCGGATATTTGCGGAATATCTGATCGATCAGGGCAGGGTCGTCCTGGCTGCCGATGAAAATCTCGATACCCTCTGCTTCATGGGCCTTGCACTGAGGATTGATATCGACCCCTATGATTCTGGATCCGGCTCCGAAGAACTCCTTCCACATTGCCAGTGATCCACCGCCAAATACGCCGATTTCGATCATCACGGGCGCTTTATTTCTGAAGCGCGTGAAGTGACGCTCATAAATGTCAAAGTAATGAATCCACTTATGCAGTCGCTTGTCCGGGTTATTAAGAAAATACTTGTGCAGAAAGCCGTCCGTCATTTCCATGCCTTGGTCGGTGCAACGAATGGGAATATTTAAAGCTGAGGAGGTACGACCGCCCGAAACACGAACTGGAACGCCTTCGCGTCCTCGACCGCTGCGTTTGCATCGGCACCCGCTGCGCTCGCCATAGCACGAATGACGGGCAAAAAGGCCTCGCGTTGCGGCTCGTGGAAGATCCGCGCCTTGCCAGCATCGACGACAAACCCCGCGTCGCGAAACATCTCCAGCATCGTGACGCGCGTGAACCAGCGGATATGTGTGCGGTCGAACAAGCCGGAGTCCTGATACCGGAAATCGCCAAAGCTCAGACGAGCCTGCACGCTCCAGTGCTGCGCATTGGGAATGCACGCAACAACGCACCCGCCGCGATCCATCGTCCCGCGAATTTTCCTCAGTAGTGCCCAGGGATCGTGAAGGTGTTCGAGCACGTCCCCGAAGACCCAGCAATCGGCATTGAGGTCCGAACGAATTTGCTCGACAGTTACCCGCTCGACGTCTACATCGATTACGCGGTCGCAGTGTTCGCGTGCCATCTCGGCATAAGCCGGGACAATCTCGATCCCGGTATAGTGCACACCCGGATTTGTTTTTTTGTATTCGCGCGCCAGCGCTCCGGAACTGCAGCCGACTTCCAGCACGCGGCGTGCGCCTTGCGGCATGAGGTTAAGTAAGTCCGGATTGTGATGCTGATGGACAGGAGTTTGATCCAATATAGGCTCCGGTGGATATCGCTGTGAGAGGCAGTGAATGCGTTTCGACGAGGGCGGTATCTCGACAATTACGACTACCGCCCGCCGCGCGCCTCACTCTCCATATTTGTCCAAATAAGACGCGTACCCTTCCCGCCAGGTGGGTGTCCCAAAGGCTCCGCCACTCTCGTGAACCACGCTCAGTGGCCAGGTTCCCATGCGGAGCCCCTTTAGTTCAGCCTGGCGGCAGAAGTCCATATCGTAAAAGTGGAACTTGAACTGCTCGTCGAAGCGCAGGCCGCTCTTTACCAGCGTATCGCTATCCGCGATCAGCAACAGGCCGTCGAGGAGCTTGCATTCCTGTCCGGAAGGCCCGAACGTCGACGCGATGTTGCACGGAAAACCCGTGCCGTGACCCACGGTTCCGCTCAGATATTTGCGCTCGTCCCACTGCAGATCGGGCGTGGCGAAGGCCCATGCAGGCTGGCGCGGCACGCGGCGCAGGTTGCCGGCGAGCCCCACCACCTCGAAACGGGCGAGGGATTCGCGGATGCGCTCGGTCCAGAAGAAGTCGTTGAGCCAGACGTCGTCGTGAATGAAGACGAGGATGGCCGGGCGCTGCTTAGCCTCTTCGATCGCCGTGTTGTAGATGCTGGATAGTCCGCGCGTGTTGTTGTCGAACAGTTGGAGTTCGACGTTTGGCAGGTGCGCATAGAGCTTTAGCGAGCGGCCAAGCGCCGTTTCATTCGAGAACTGCTCACGGGTGCGACGGGTGCCGCAGACGATGCGGATGGGTTTCATCGCTGCGGGGATGTCGGTCACCGCGTCGATCGACGTGATCGATCCAGCTGTCGGCGCAATGTCCGGTTGCTGCTGCTCGCGCGCCGGTTCCACAACTGGCTCCGCCGATGCATCTTGCGGCTGCGCCAGGACCTCGAAATGCTCGGGTGCAAGCCCGTCGCACCAGCGCCGCCACATGGTGCGCAGTGCACGCGATACGGCGTTGGCGATCGTGCTCGCGCTGATGATGGGCGACTGCATGCAGTGCTGGCGCAACTCGCGGCGTACCGTTGCGAGCGCGTCGAGATCGTCAGCCAGCGCGACGCACTTGCTCACAAAGTCGTCCTTGTCGCGCGCGACGAACGCCTCGTTGAGCCCGAGGTGCGAGAGCCATCCCGTGCTGCCACGACTCGCCATCGAAACGCCGGGCAGCGTCACAGTGGGAACGCCCATCCACAGGGCGTGCATGGTCGTGGTCGAGCCGGCGAAGGGGAACGCGTCGAGACAGACATCGACCTGCTGGTGCTGTTGCAGGTAGACCTCGGTATTCTTGCGCTGCATAAAGCTGATGCGGCTCACGTCGATGCCTTCGCTTGCGAACAGCTTGGCCAGTTTGTTCATTTGTTCGACCGACGTGATCGCGCCAATGAGCATGCGCGAAGTCGGTATCTCGCGCAGCACGCGCGCCCAGAGCGCCACGACTTCCGGCCCGATCTTGACCAGACGGCTGAAGCTGCCGAACGTCACGAAGCCATTTTTCAAGGCGGGCAACTCGTTCACGTCCGGCGCTTGTTTGTACGGCTTGAATGGCGCGAGAGCAGGCAGAAACACGAGCTTTTCCGTGAAGCAGCTGGCGAACTGTTCGAGCGGCGTGACGAACCGGTCCGACATGTAATAGTCGATGGACGTCAGGCCGGTCGTGGCCGGATTGCCGATCCAGCTCACCTGAATGGGCGCGGGCTTATGCGCGAAGGCCACGAGGCGGTTGCGACCTGTATGGCCGGACAGATCGATCAGGATGTCGATACCGTCTTCGCGAATCTTTTCCGCGACCGCGGCGTCGGTCATGCCGAAGACTTCATGCCACTCTTGCGCGTGCTCCCGGATCGTATTCGTGAACGCGTCGGTGATCACGTAATTCGAATAGACGTGCAGTGACAGGCTTGTATCGCGGGCCAGATGCTCTACGATCGACTGGAAAAAATAGGCGACCGGGTGATTGATCAGGTCGCCCGAAACGAAGCCGATTCGCAGTCGCCGCGCCGGGTCACGAACATTGGTGTGCTCCGAACGCTGCGCACGCAGGGGGGCTTCCTGGCGCTTCCCGAATTCGCTGAATTCGGCGAATGCGCTTTTTGCATCGAGATCGGTCTTGTGCATCAGGCAGAACAGCAGGTTGCTGTGCGTTGCAGCCTGCATCGGCGCGAGTTCGAGTGCCTTGCGGAAGGCGCTTTCCGCTTCATCGTACTGGCCATCTTCGTTCAGCGCGTTAGCCAGCGCGTCGAGTTCGATAGCGTCACGAGGTGCCAGTTCCACGGCGTGGCGCATCTGGGCGATGCCCTCGCCTGTTCGGCCCGTTGCCTGCAGGGCGGCGCCCAGTGTGCGATGCAGCTGTGGACTCTCGGGATGCTTTTCGAGCGCTTTGCGGCAGTGCGATACGGCTCGCTGGGACTGCCGCGTGATATGCAGCGCGTCGGCCAGCATGATCTGAGCGGGGAGACTATTGGGCAGCAGGCTGGTGGCACGCTCGGCCGACGTCACGGATTCCGCATACTGGCCTGCGCGCTGCAGGGCGTGCGTGAGCATAATCCAGCATTCGCCATGCGAGGGGTTTTGTTTCGTCAAGCGACGGGCAAGCGTCAGCGCAGCCTCGGTCTCTTTGCTGTTGAAGAGATCTGCAAACTTGCGCAACTCCGTCGCGCTTGCGCGGCGTGGATCGATTTTCGCTGCGGGCGTGTCCGCCGTCTGCTGTTTCGGCATAGCTTCGATCGCTTCGGCCGTGTGCGAAGGTTCACGCGCGGGCGCCGACGCGGCGTCAAGCTGGGGCAGGCGAGCCTTCAACGCATCGATGGCGTCCGCAGGAACGCCGCATTTCTGCGCCACGTCGAGCGCCATCCGCGCGGCTTCGAACTGGTTGCTGGCGGTCAGGGCGTTGAAGTAGTAGACCCACAGTTGCGCGAAGTTCGGCGTGTGGCCGAGCACTGCTTCGAAGTGCGGCACGGCCTCGGCTGGCCGGTCCGTTTGCATGTACAGCACGCCCATGTGGTAGTTGGCGTCGACATGATCGCTATCCGCTTCCAGCACAATGGCGTAGAGCGCTTCAGCTTCGTCGTATTCCTGCTTGCGATGGTGCTCGATCCCGGCTTCCATGACGAGCTGAATGTCGCTCCCCATTTGCGATTGGGGGACGAGCGCGGTGAGGTCGGTCGGAGTATGGAAAGCGGTCATGACGAAGGCGTGCTTGCGCCGCAGGTAGCAGAAGTAGGGCAATTATCCAGGGCGCCCCGTCGGAACGAATTGCCGAGTTGACGTCAAAACGCCCGCCAATTCGGTTGGCGCGAGCAACGGGCGGAAATGAAGCTGGGTAGTCGGCCGTGGCGGCCCGAGCCGTGTGTAATGAGGGCGCGTAAAAGAAAAGCCCGCACGAGGCGGGCCGAGGTACGCAAATGCGCCCCGAAAGGCGCAATGGTTGGTTGTTATTTCTGGACGCTGTGCGAGGTCCGGACTTCAGAACTGCGCAACGCGCTGATACAGATTCACGTTCCGCGTTGCCTGCATGGCGCAACGATACTCGGCGCTAAGCGTGCTTTGTGCCGACTCCGCCGCCGCGGCGACAAGTGTATCGACCGCGTGAACCTGCTTGAGCACCTCGAGCGCGGCGCCCGTTTGCTTCGCGGAGAGCGACATGAGAAGGGGTGAGCGCTCGTTCGCAAGCTCGGCCGCCTTTTCCCATTCGCCGACGGCTGCCGCCTGCTCGATGTCTTTCGTGATCTGCCAGATGCGATCGATGGGCGCCCCGAATTCCATGTCGTCTCTCCTGCTGGATGCGCTCAGCTCTTGTTGGTGGCCAGCGCGCCTGCGCTGTTGGTGCCGCCGAAGAGCTGCGTGAGGTATTGCTGGTTGTTGTTCATCGTCGCCATCAGCGTGTTGAGCGCGGTGAATTGCGCAGTGTACATGCTGGTGAGCTGCGACTGGTATTCCGCGAGATTGGACTGCTGCGTCGAAAGGTTCGTCAGGTCAGTCTGGATCGCGTTCGTACGCGTCGTGATGACGCCCGTGCTCGACTGATAGCTCGTGATGTTGTTATTCAACTGGGCGGCGACGCCGTTGGTCGAATTGAACAGCGCCGCCACGGTCGACTGATTGTTTTGCAGTGCCGTATTCAGCGTGTCGCTGTCGACCGAGAGCGAGCCGTCCGAATTCAGGGTGACGCCAATCGATGCCAGGCTGGTCGTCGTATTGCCGCTCTTCACGCCCGTCGCCACGATCGTTGCGAGCTGGTTCTGGATCATGTTCAGCGTCGAGTCGCCAAGCAGCACGCCCTGCGACGTCGAGGTCGAACTGAATGACGTGAGCGTCGACATCGTCGTCACGAGCGTGTTGTACAGCGTGACGAAATTGTTGATCGCGCTGGATTCCGCGCTCGTGTTCTGCGCAACCGTAAGCGTTTGTGCGCCGCTGCCCGTGCTCGACGTGTCGACCGCCGCTGCGGTGAGGGTCAGCGTCACGCCAGACAGCGCGGTCTTTACGGTGTTCGTCGTGCTGGTCGCGCCCGTGCCGTCGATCGTGAAATAGGCGTCCTGTGCGGCCGTGGACTGTGTCCAGTTGGTCGTGTTGGAGATCGTCGACTGGTTAGCGGTGAGGTTGGCGGAAGTCGCGCTCGAGCTCGTGATCGCCGTACCTGCCGTGGTCGTCACGGCGAGGTTCTTCAGTGCGTCGCTGGAATTCGAATCGCTGATCGCGATGCTGATGCCGTTCTGCGAACCGGTCGACGTCGAATGCAGCACAAGGTGCGCGCCGTCGGCGCCGTTGACGACCGTTGCCGTCACGCCCGGATTGTTGGTGGCCGAGTTGATCGCCGATGCAATACCCGCAACGGTGCTGTTGGTGCTGTCGAGCGAGATCGTGGTGCTGGCGCCGTTAACCGTCAGCGTCATCGTGGACGAGCCCGACGCGAGCGCCGTTGTTGCACCGTAGCCGGTCGAGGTGAGCACCTGGGCTTGTGCCACCTGCTTGACATCGAGCGAGTATGACCCTGCTGCCGCGCCGCTGCCTGCTGTGGCGGTGATGCCGGTGCCGCTGAGCGTCGTGCTGAATGCGCTGAGGGTCGTGCCATCCGAGAGCGGCGAGAGGCCTGCCTGAAGTGCGGAAAGCGCGGCGGAAAGCGCGCCGTACGCGGAGATTTCGGTGTTGTCCTGCGTCTGCTCGGCGCTGATCGTGGCGGCCTGGCCGGCGATCTTGGAGTTGACGAGCGCCGTAACGAGCGAATTCACGTCCATCGACGAGTTGCCGGTCGAGCCGCTGACGATCGACTGGGCTGCTTGCTGCAGAGCGGCGTTGCTCGCTGCGGTCGTGGCGGCGACGCTACTTGCGATCGTGCTGGCTGTCGAGCTGGTTACGGTGGACATGAAGGGGCTCCGTGCGTCGGCGTTGCAGTGTGAATCGGTTCAGGTCTGGAAAATGCCAATCGGGAGGTGATCCTCCCGATTGGCTTGCGTTGCGCTCACGGGTATGGCGGCCGGGCGCGCAACGCTTGGGCTACAGAAGCTCGTATTACTGGAGGAGCTTCAGGATCTGCTGCGGCTGCGAGTTCGCTTGTGCCAGCACCGAGATACCAGCTTGCTGCAGCACTTGCGCCTTGCTCAGGTTCGCCGTTTCTTCCGCGAAGTTGGCGTCCTGGATCGACGACTGGGCGGTCGACAGGTCGGTCGACTGAGCTTGCTGCGTCGTGCCAATTGCCGTGAAGCGGTTTTGCGCTGCGCCGAGCGTTGCTTGCAGGTTGTTCAGCGTGTTCAGCGCGTTGTCGATCGACTCCATGGCCATGCTTGCGCCGCTTGCCGTGCTGATGTTGACGTTAGCAACGTCCGTCGGTGCGTTGTACGCGCCGATCTGCGTTTCCATGGCGACACCAGCGGCGGCGGCCGCTGCGGAACCCGCCGAGCCGGCTGCTGCAGCCATAGCCGCCGACATGCCGCCGTCGGTGAGCGTGACCGCCGTACCCGAGCCCTGGAAGCCGCCGCCGGTGCTGCTGGCTTCGTTGGAGGCCGTGAACAGAGCGCCGACCGCCGTCTGGCT
The DNA here is from genome assembly GCF_056155635.1 of Paraburkholderia sp. BR10141. Classification (NCBI taxonomy): domain Bacteria; kingdom Pseudomonadati; phylum Pseudomonadota; class Betaproteobacteria; order Burkholderiales; family Burkholderiaceae; genus Paraburkholderia; species Paraburkholderia sp. BR10141. The sequence continues at coordinate 96,443 of NZ_JBMIQH010000014.1, forward strand.
CAGTGCCTGGTTGTTCTGGTCCGTGAACGTGAAGCCGCCGCTGCCGTCGGAGACCACATTGACGGAGGTGATCGTTGCTGCCGAGGCTGCGACCGTGGCGCCAGCCGAGCTCAGGCTCAGGCCGCTGAACGTGCCGAGCGTTTGGCCAGCTTGCGGCACGCCGCTGCCGATCGAAGCCGCCGACATGTTTTGCGTCAGGCTCAGGCTGATCGTCTGGCCGACGTTCGCGCCAACCTGGAACGACACGTTACCGAGCGAACCGTTCAGCACGTTCATGCCGTTGTACGTCGTTTGCGACGCGATACGGTTGATTTCCGAAACTTGCTGGTTCACTTCCTTTTGCAGTGCTGCGCGGTCGTCGGAGGTCATCGAGCCGTTGGCCGCTTGCGTGGCCAGCTGGCGGATACGTTGCAGGCTGCTCGTCAGCGACGACAGACCGCTCGATGCCGTTTGAACCAGCGAAACGCCGTCGTTCGAGTTCGACACACCCTGATTCAGACCGTTGATCTGGGTCTGCATGATGTTCGAGATCGCGAGGCCTGCTGCATCGTCAGCTGCGCTGTTGATGCGCTTACCCGACGACAGGCGCGTGATCGCTTGCGACAGCGCGCTGCCCGAGCCCGTCAGGTTCTGTTGCGCGACGAGCGAGTTGATGTTGCTGTTAATTCCGAGCATGGAAATTCTCCTAAGCGGGCTGAAAGCCCGTTACAAGCCACTATGGCCGCGGCGGGTGCAATCTTTCATTGCTGGCCGCCTCAGTGAAGGTTGTCGGCGTGGGTAAAAAAAACTTGAGGGGAAGCACCGACAATCGAGACCTCATTTGCGCGGTGCATAAAAAATCCGGTTGCGCCGCGCTTCGTGCTTCCCGCTTCCTTCACGCATTTCTGCGTCTTGCAGTTTGCAAGCGTGTTTACGGCAGGTATCGCGTGTGGTTTAGTGCAGGGCGCCGGTGCACTTCCGCGGCTGCGCGCCCTTGCCCGCTGCAGCGCGCCGCGAGGCGGCGTATCCTCAGCGATTCCCGTCCGCCCTTTCTTCTGGAGGCCCCATGGAACTACGCAGGATCGGCACTTCCTCGTTGCAGGTCGCCCCGCTCATGTTCGGCGGCAACGTCTTCGGGTGGACCGCAGACGAAGCCACCTCGTTCTCGATCCTCGACGCCTTCACCGACGCCGGCCTCAACTTCATCGACACCGCCGATGTGTATTCCGCGTGGGTGCCCGGCAACCAGGGCGGCGAATCGGAGACGATCATCGGCAAGTGGATCGCGAAAAGCGGCAAACGCGACAAGGTGGTGATCGCAACGAAGGTCGCAAAAGATGCACGCCGCCCGGGGCTTTCCGCCGCCAACATCGCGGCTGCCGTGGAGGATTCGCTGCGTCGTCTGCAGACCGATTACATCGATGTGTACTTCTCGCACGAGGACGACCAGAAAGTCCCGCTCGAGGAAACACTCGGTGCGTACCAACGGCTGATCGAGGCCGGCAAGGTGCGGGTGATCGGCGCGTCGAACTACACGGGCGCGCGCGTCGAGGAGGCGCTCGCGGTTGCGACGAAATCCGGTCTGCCCGCGTACCAGATCATCCAGCCCGAATACAACCTGTACGACCGCGCTCATTACGAGGCCGATCTCGAACCGGTGGCCATGGCGCAGAAGCTCGCGGTCGTGCCCTATTACAGCCTCGCGAGCGGCTTTCTCTCGGGCAAGTACCGTTCGCGCGAGGATCTCGCGAAGAGCACGCGCGGCTCGCGCGTCGAAAAGTACCTCGACCACCGCGGCATCCGGATCCTCGCGGCGCTCGACTATGTGGCTGAGCGTCACGGCAGCACGCTCGCGGCAGTTGCGCTGGCGTGGCTGATCGCGCGCCCGAGCATTACCGCGCCGATCGCGAGCGCGACCTCGCTGGATCAGCTGGAGAGCCTTGCAGCAGCGGTACGGCTGAAGCTCGATCCGGCCGACATCCAGGCGCTCAACGACGCGAGCGCCTGACGGCAAAGGCATTAATCCAGGTGTCCTAATCGACAGGGCGGGCGCGGCGGCCGCGGCAAGCCGCGCAAGTCCCTGAGTAGACTCAAGAAACCCTGGTCAGGCGGATCTTTTCCTGATATCATTGGGAGTGAATTGAGATCTTTGCCTGTTTTGTTGCCGTGTTCGTTACTGTTGGCGGCCGCAAACCGGCGGTCAGGTGTGTTGCAGCAAGGTCGACCTGATCGCGTTCCGCTGTGAACCCCCTACTTCTCTTTTCCGGCCTCCGTGGCCGCCTTGCCTCTCGTTCGGCCCCAGCGTGGCGAACGACCGGAGGGCCGGCGCGTGAGCGGCTTTGACGCTCGCGCCTTTGAACCGTATTAAGCGATTTGAGTTAGGAAATACATGACGACGATTCTTCTGAAGGAAAACGAGCCGTTCGAAGTGGCGATTCGCCGCTTCCGCCGTGCAATCGAAAAGAACGGCCTGATCGCCGAGCTGCGTGAGCGTCAAGCTTACGAAAAGCCGACGGCAGTTCGCAAGCGCAAGAAGGCAGCTGCTGTTAAGCGCCTGCACAAGCGCCTGCGCAGCCAGATGCTGCCGAAGAAGCTCCACTAAGCTTTTTCGCTTTTCGGTGTTCCGCCAGACGGCGGCGCATGCTTCGCAAGAAGCTGCGCCGCCGTTTGCGTTTGTGCCTATTTGCGCTTAGAAACTCCGCGCCGATGCGCAGCGCGTGTTGCGCGTGCCGGCCGATTTCAGGCAGCGTTCTTCAGCTGCGCGGGCGACAAGCCGAACTGCGCGGCAATCGAACAAAGGCGTTCGCGCCATTCCCACACGCCAAACACGTCGTGCACGTTCTGCAGGCAACTCAGCAGAGTGATCGTGGCGGGGTCGTATATGTTGATATGGGCGCGCAGCAGCGCCTTCTTCAGCGCGGCGACGCCCACATCCATATAGAGCGGCACGTCGTTCGTCTCACGGCCGAGGTAGCGCACGGGTATGCCTTCCATGGCGCTCATATAGTCGCGTGGCCGGATGAAGCTGCCGACCGGGCAACCGCCATAGCTGTGCGCGCTGCCGGAGCCGCCGCCACAGCCACCGCCCCGGTAGGCGCCGCCTCCGCGTGGGAGAAGTGCCGCGCGCCCCTGGCCAAAGAGATGGGCCACCGCGCGGTCGAAGATTTCCTGATGACTCAGGAAGTGGACGTTTTTCATTTCAACCCCCTGTTGCCCAGCTGCCGGGCACAGGTTAATTCCCTTCTAATGCGGCGCCGCCGGCCTTCCAGCCGACATCACTCACCGTTCCCCTGACGCGTCTGCATTCACTTCCCGTTATAACGGCACGCCAGCGGAAAACCGTGGGGTGGCGCACCGTAGCGATCAAAAATTGGGTTGGCCAGTGCCGGGCGCAGTCGCGCCGGCGTGCCACAAAGCCATGCGGGACGAAGGTTTCCAAGGCGCGTCCTGCCTCGCTCGGGAGTTACCCGAGTCGCGCAAGTGTCACTGCGCTCAGGAGCGGCGCTTCTTTTTGCCAAGCGCCGCGCAGGCCTTGCGGCACATGCAGTCGCGCTCATGGTCGTTGACCATGCCGACAGCCTGCATGAACGCGTAGCAGATCGTCGTACCAACGAATTTGCAGCCGTATTTTTTGAGCGCCTTGCTAAGGGCGTCCGAGACTTCGGTAGACGCTGGTGCGTCGCGATACGAGGCAAGGTCGTTCTGGATGGGCGTGTCGTTCACGAACGACCAGACAAACTTCGCGAGCGAGCCGTGCTCCGTCTGGATTTGCTGCACGGCGCGGGCGTTGGCGATGGCGGCCTCGATCTTGGCCCGGTTGCGCACGATCGAGGCGTCCTGCATGAGCGTTTCGACGTGTTTGGGCGTAAAGCGCGCAACCTTCTCGATGTCGAAGTCGGCGAAGGCGCGGCGATAGCCTTCGCGCTTGTTGAGTATCGTGGACCACGAGAGCCCTGCCTGCGCGCCTTCGAGCACGATCATTTCGAACAGATGCTGGTCGTCCCGCGACGGCACGCCCCACTCCTCGTCGTGGTATTGCACATACTGCGGCGACGCGCCGGCCGATACCCAGTTGCAGCGGTGTGTCACGGTAAGTTCTCCTTGCGAGACATCGTTCGAGCCACGCAAGCATAGCGGATCGGTGCAGCGCCGCCACCCTGGCCGGATGGCCGATTGTGCGAACCCGGGGAAGCCGTTAGTCTCTGCGGCACGACAAGAATTTTGGCTTTCGAACCGGACTCACAGGCGCGCGAGGCGCGGCGGACATCATGCGGAAATACACCTGGTTGATTGGCGTGGACGGCGGCGGCACGGGCACGCGCATCGCGCTTGGCGACGCGAACGGCGTTGAACTCGCGCGCGCGGCTGCGGGGCCGTCGGGGCTCGGGCTCGGTATCGCGCGGGCCTGGCAATCGATCGAGGAGGGCTGCCGCGCGGCGTTTGCGCACGCGGGGCTTGCGTTCGACTGGTCACAATGCGTGCTTGGCTGCGGGCTCGCGGGCGTGAACAACCCCGACTGGCTGGCGCCGTTTCTCGCTGCCGCTCCTCCCGTGGCCGGACTGGCGGTGGAAAGCGACGCCTACACGACACTGCTGGGCGCGCACGGCGGCGCGCCGGGCGTGGTGGTCGCCCTCGGCACGGGCAGCATCGCAGCGGTGCTCGGTGAGGACGGTCAGTGCCGCATTGCGGGCGGTTTCGGCTTTCCCTCGGGCGACGAAGCGAGTGGCGCGTGGTTCGGCCTGCGCGCGATCGTCTGGGCGCAGCAGGCGCTCGATGCACGCGTGCCCATGGACGACTTCGCACGGGCCCTCCTCGCACACGCGCGGGCCACCGATCGCGACAGTCTCATCGTATGGCAGTGCGCGGCCAACCAGACAGCTTACGCCAGCCTCGCACCGGTCGTCCTCGCGCATCGCGAACATCCGTTCGTCGCTAAGCTGCTCGCCGAAGCCGGCGTGGAAATCGCGAAACTCATCACCGCGCTCGATCCTTCGGGCGAGCTTCCGGCGGCGCTCTCGGGCGGCCTTGGGCAACCGCTGCGCGAGTGGGTGCCGCAAGCGGTGCGCGATCGCCTGCGCGCGCCGCTCGCCGATTCCACGTCCGGCGCGCTTCGCCTCGCGCAGATGGAGGCCCAGCGGCTGGCGCGCGCTGCTGCGGACAACTGAGCGGCAAGTGAGAAAGGGCGCGAACGAGGTCAAGGGCATAGCCGTGCCGCAGATGCTACGATTCAACGTTTCCCGCTAGCTGTCTGATCACCATGTACAAGGTCATTGCAACCGATCTCGACGGAACGCTGCTCAATAGCGACCATCAGGTCGATCCGTTCACGGTTGCCACGCTGGGCGCACTCGATGCGCAGGGGCTGCCGTTCGTAATCGCGACCGGCCGCCACTATTGCGACGTGGCCGGTATTCGCGACGTGCTCGGCATCCGGCCATATCTCATCACCGCGAACGGCGCGCGCGTGCACGCACCCGACGACACGCTGATCCACGCGAGCAATCTGAGCGCGCCCATGGTCGAGCGTCTGGTCGCCGCCGACACCGTGGGCGAGCACGGCCGCGTGATCGTGAGCATCTATACCGACGACGCCTGGCTCATCGACCGCGACGCGCCCGAACTGCTCGCGTATCACCAGGATTCGGGCTTCGAGTACCGCGTGGCGGATCTGCGCGATTACGCGGGCGCAGGCATCGCCAAGGCGCTCTATATCGGCGATCCGGCAGATCTCGCGCACGTCGCGCAGAATCTCGCGCGCGAGTTCGGCGACGCGCTCTACGTCACCTATTCCCTGCCCGATTGTCTCGAAGTGATGGTGGCCGGCGTTTCGAAGGGCCGCGCGCTGCGCGTCGTACTCGACCGGCTCGGCGTGGACGCCGCGGGTTGCGTCGCGTTCGGCGACAACATGAACGATATCGACCTGCTCGAAACGGCGGGTCATCCGTTCATGATGAACAACGCCAATCCCGATCTCATCAAGCGGCTGCCTCGGGTGCCGCGCATCGGCAACAACTTCGAAGCCGGTGTCGCGCATCATCTTCGCAAGCTGTTCGCGCTCAACGACGAACTCGCGTCGTAATTCACGCGGGCGCGGTCGCTAGCGCCGCCACCACCTCGATTCCATTCGAACGGTAACCGCGGGACGATTACTGCGCGGCGGGCAGTTGCGCGCACGGGCAGTCGTCCGCGCGACCGTCGAGGCCCTCGCGCTCGTGCGAGAAACGCGCGCGCGCGGCGCCGCCGCTCCAGTCGATACGCACCACGTAAATGCTGTCGAAGTCCGCGCTCTCCCAGCGCGGTACGTCGTTCGCGCTGCCGCCGTGCGCGGTGACGACGCGGCGTACGAGCGTCTCGATTTCCCGATGCTCCCATGCAACGAGCACGGTGCGGCCGCGCCACTGCGGATCGACGAGTGCGCTTTGCAGCGCGTCGATCTTCGAATAGCCATACGGCGTCTGGACCGGCATGCCGAACTGGATCGCGGTCGGCTCGATCGTCGCGAGCGGGCGCACGTAGTTGTAGGCATGGCCGTTGTCTTCCTTTTGCTCGCCGGGGTCGGGCGCGTAGATCGCATCGGGCTTGCCGTACTTGGCCGCGATCACGGCCGGCAGCGCAAGCGCTCGGTTCAGCCCCTTGCAGTTAAGCTGGCCGAATCCCTCTGGCGGCTTTTCACCGTGCCTCACGAAGATGAGCGTTTCGACGTTGCGCGCGGCTGGCGCGCTGCTCGCATTCGTCTGCGCTGTCTCGCCGGCGTTAGCGGCTCCGTTGGCGTGTGGCAGCGGCGCGCAGGCGCATAGCAGTGCGCTCAGCGCGGCGGCGAGCGTCGAGGCGATCCGGCCTGGCCGGGGGCGTGAGCGCTTCATGCTGGGCGTGATGCTCCAGGTCGCAAGACAATGGGAAGGTCGCCCGATTCTAGCAGCGCAGCCGTCACGGGCCCGGCCAGCAGCGCACCCGGAGCGCCCCGCGCTCAGCAAGACAAACGGGCGCCGAAGCGCCCGTTTGCAACTGCACGGAGAACGCGTCGCAATGCGGCGCGGCTCGGGCCGCGCGGACGTGTCAGCGCGCGTCAGAGGCCGTCAAGCCGTCTCGCGCGCGCCGACCGCCGCCACCGCTTCGCGCCGCCCCGCCACCGCCGGGTACACGATGCCTGCGATCACTGCGCCGACGATCGGCGCGACCCAGAACAGCCACAGCTGCGAGATCGCCTCGCCGCCCACGAACAGCGCGGGGCCGGTCGAGCGTGCCGGATTCACCGAGGTATTGGTGACGGGAATCGAGATCAGATGAATCAGCGTGAGGCACAGGCCGATGGCGATCGGCGCGAAGCCTGCGGGTGCGCGCTTGTCGGTTGCGCCGAGAATGACGAACAGGAAGAACGCGGTCATGACCGCTTCGCACACGAACGCGGCGCCCATGGCGTAGTGTCCCGGCGACTGCTCGCCGTAACCGTTGGTCGCGAAGCCGCTCGCGACGAGGTCGAAGCCGGGCTTGCCCGTCGCGATGAGCGCAAGCACGAAAGCGCCGATCACCGCGCCCACCACCTGCGCGGCGATATAGGGCACGAGGTCGCGCGCCGGGAAGCGGCCCGCCACGGTCAGGCCCACGCTCACGGCGGGATTCAGATGGCAGCCGGAAATGTGGCCGATGGCGTAGGCCATGGTGAGCACGGTCAGGCCAAAGGCGAGCGACACGCCCACGAACCCGATCCCGAGTCCGTGAACCGGCCCGGCGAAGTTGGCCGCGAGCACCGCGCTGCCGCAGCCGCCCAGAACGAGCCAGAAAGTGCCGATCAGTTCGGCGATGAGCCGCCTGGATAAGTGCATTGCGTGACACCTCGAAAAGTCGATTTTTGAAGGGGCCGCGTAAAGCACCGGCACCGGGAAATGCCAGATTCTAGGCAGTCGCCCTTTTCGATGCTGTCAAGGATTGTCAATTTCGACGTAATTGATCGAATTATTACGATCGATGTGTACGCAATTGCGCTGGAGCCGGTCGATCGTTAAATTGAAGAATAGCGTAAAAAGGCAGTATTAATAGCGATTGCTAATTCCGTTATTTACGTCTAATCTCCGATCGAGCCGGTTTCAAGAGCAGGTTTCAAGAGCAATGAAGGGGGAATAGAAATGTCGCAATATACAGAGATCAAGGCGCAGATCGCAAAACTCCAGGCTCAGGCCGAAGAGGCGCGGCGCACGGAGATCGCGGACGTCATCGCCACGATCCGGGAAAAGATCGCCGAATACGGCCTTTCCGCCCAGGACCTGGGCTTTGCCGAGGCCGCGCGCCGCGGGCGTCCGCCGAAAAAGGCGCCGCTGCCCGCGCGCTATCAGGACCCCAAGTCCGGCGCGACCTGGAGCGGCCGCGGCAAGCCGCCCAAGTGGATCGCGGGCAAGAACCGCGAACGCTACCTGATCGCCTGACGCTGGGGAACAGCCCGGCCGTCATACCGGCGTAGCCGAAAATGCAAAAAGAGCCGCATGTTTCATGCGGCTCTTTTTTGTGAGTCTTCTGTAATCAACGCGTAATGGCGCTATTCAGCGACTCGCAAACGATTCACGTCGCGCATTCGTCTGGATTTATCGCGAAATCTGGAATGCTTCGCACTCAACCGGCGGCGACGCGACGCAGTACCGGACGCTGTGCGGCTTCGATCAGCGCGGTATAAGTGTCGACATAATTGCCGGCCATGATGTGCGACGTAAAGCGGTGTTCGAACTGGTTGCGAATCGCCACGCGCGAAAGCGAATCGATACTCTGGAGCGCGGCCACGGCGCCTTGCACGTCCTCGACGACATAGCCCGTCACGCCCGGGTCGATCACTTCCGGCACCGAACCGCGATTGAAGGCGATCACCGGCGTGCCGCAGGCCATCGCCTCGATCATCACGAGGCCGAACGGCTCGGACCAGTCGATCGGGAACAGCAGAGCTTTCGCACCCGAAAGGAACGCGGGCTTCTGCTCTTCGTTGATCTCGCCGACGAACTCCACGTGGGCCTGCGAAAGCAGCGGCTCGATCTCGGTCTTGAAGTAGTCCTGGTCGACCTTGTCGACCTTGGCGGCGATCTTCAGCGGCAGGCCGGAGAGCGCGGCGATCTTGATCGCCGTGTCCACACGCTTTTCCGGGCAGATCCGGCCGAGGAACGCCAGGTACTCGGGCTTGCGGTCAGCTTGCGGCGTGAGCAGGTTCTTTGGCAGTCCGTGATAGATCGTGTTCTGCCACGCGGCCTGCGGCAACGGCTGGCGCTGCGAGTCCGAAATCGAGATGACCGGTGCGTTCGGGAACTGCTCGAATACCGGTTGCAGCTCCGGCAGGTCGAGGCGGCCGTGGAGCGTCGTCACGAACGGCGTGTCCATGGTCGTGAAAAGCGGGAACGGCAGATAGTCGAGGTGGAAGTGCAGCACGTCGAATTCGTGCGCGACGCGGCGCACGCGCTCGAGCAGCACCATGTGCGGCGCCAGCGCGTCGCGGATCGTGGGGTCCAGACGCAGTGCGCGCGGCCAGGCGGCTTCGAGGTTTGCCGAGGTGACCGAATCGCCGCTGGCGAACAGCGTCACGTCGTGGCCGAGGTCGACCAGCGCTTCGGTCAGGTAGGACACGACGCGCTCGGTGCCGCCATAAAGCTTGGGCGGAACGGCTTCATAAAGTGGCGCAATTTGTGCGATTCGCATTGTTCGATCTCCTGGCAAAAAAGCCGCGTGTGCAACGAACTCTGTGATGCGGCACTGCGGCGGTACAACGGTATCGGGTTATCCCTGAGACCGATTATGGCCATTTCGCGGCCCGACACACGCGGTTTTGCAAACGCTTAAAGTTGTTACAGCGGGATACAGCAGGTGTAAGAGGCCATTGCAAAGCGTGACGCGGCTTGGGCGCGCATTGCGCAAGCCGCGTGCCCGCTGCGCCGAAACAAGGGTCAAAAGGCAGGGCGCGAGTGGCGCGCGCGCAGCGAATACCACCCACGCGTGACGCATCCATGAAAAAGCCTATAATCAACCGATAAATCCGCGGCCTATGCGCACGACATGACGCGCCCCGCCTCCCGCCGCTGCTCCCGCCTCTTTGTCAGAAAAATTCCTACACGTTTGCGAAACTTTTTCTCGCAACGCGTCGCGGCATCCGTCCGATTTCCATTTGTTCCCGCCCCAGCCACAATGGACCCACGACCATAAACAGGCCGTTCGGATGCACTTGGGCTGTATCTGGGCGAGCAAACGTTTTCCGCGGGCGGTCTGACCAGCCGCCGCGATTTGATTCGGGGGAATCCATGAGCGCGACGACGCACAGCGACATGCTCAATGAGATCAAGGAAGTGAACCTGTCGTATCTGTTGCTCGCGCAACGTCTTTTGCGCGAGGACAAGCCGACGGGCATGTTCCGTATGGGCATCTCCGAGCAGTCTGCCGAGGTGCTCGCTAATCTCACTTTCGCGCAGACCGTACGCCTTGCCGCATCGAACCAGCTGCTTTGCCGCTTCCGGTTCGACGACCACGCCATCCTGAGCGCGCTTGCCGACAAGGGCAAAACCGCGCTGACGCACTCGGCGATCATCATGGCGGGCCAGGACGTCGAACAGATCGGCTGAACCGCTTCGCCCAGCGCCGCAGCGCGCTGCGGCGCATTGCACCCTTGCTGCCCGCGAACGGCGGCAGGGGCCAGGCGCATTCCATTGCGGCTTCCAACGGGTGTCTATGGCGACAAAGAGTGTGGTGCAGGAGGTAAAAGAGATCGCGCTCGCAATCGAGCTGATCGAACTGGGCGCGCGTTTGCAACTGCTCGAAGCGGAGACCTCGCTCTCGCGCGACCGGCTCATCCGGCTTTACAAGGAAGTGAAGGGCGAGTCGCCGCCCAAGGGCATGCTGCCGTTTTCGACCGACTGGTTCATGACCTGGCAGCCCAACGTCCATTCCTCGCTGTTCTACAACACGTTCATGTTCATGAGCCGCCACGCGCGCTGCGAGCCGATCCACGCGATCGTGAAGAGCTACCGGCTCTATCTCGAGCACCTGCGGCTGCATGACGAAACGCCCGCGCTGAGCCTCACGCGCGCCTGGACGCTCGTGCGCTATTTCACCTCGGGCCTCCTGCAGATGACGCCATGCAGCCGTTGCGGCGGCCGCTACGTCGCTCACGCGCACGACCCGCAGCGTGGCTTCGTCTGCGGGCTGTGCCAGCCGCCCTCGCGGGCGGGGCGCACACGGCGCAACGCGCTTGCGTCGCAGATCGCCGCTTGAGGCAGATCAACGCCGCTTGACCCTGATCGATGCGGTTTGCCGCACTCCATGCAGGCCGGGACTCCGGATAAACCCGGCCCGTCCCGGCGCAGAGGCCCCTGCGGCTTCGCCGGAAGGCGCGTGCCGCAAGCGCGCCGCGTCGTCGCACGCAGTCATAGACACGAATTGCAATCCCTTCCCGCGCGGCTTTGCGAACCGGCCCCAGATTCATCCGGCATGTCGACGTCGAGCAGACGGCAGACGCCCGGCCGGCTTACGATCCGCGCCCATTCAAACCCAAAGTTTTTCGCGCCGTTGCCGTAAACCCAGCTAAGGGCGCGGGCCGACGGCGGTTCGCGGCGCATTTCTAGTGAGGACCCGGCAGTGCTGATTATCGTTGGAACCCTCTTGACGATCCTTTGCGTCTTCGGCGGCTACGCACTCGAGGGCGGCCATCTGGCCGCACTCATGCAGCCCATGGAACTGCTCATGATCGGTGGTGCTGGCGTCGGCGCGTTCATCCTCGGCAACGGCATCAAGACCATCAAGGCCACCTTGCGCGTGCTTCCCACGCTGTTCAAGGGCGCCAAATACAACAAGGACGTGTACATGGAGCTGCTCGCGCTGCTCTATGTCCTGCTCGCGAAGGCGCGAAAGGAAGGCACGCTCACGCTCGAAGCGGATATCGACGATCCGCAGAAGAGCCCGATCTTCACGCAGTATCCGAAGATCCTGGCCGACCACCACATCGTCGAATTCCTCACCGACTACCTGCGTCTCATGGTGGGCGGCAACATGAACGCCTTCGAGATCGAAAGCCTCATGGACGAGGAAATCGAAACGCACCACGCCGAAGGCGAGGCGCCCGCTCATGCGCTCGCGAAGGTGGGCGACGCGATGCCGGCGTTCGGTATCGTCGCGGCGGTGATGGGCGTGGTTCATACCATGGCGTCCGCCGACAAGCCGCCCGCAGTGCTCGGCGAGATGATCGCCCAGGCGCTGGTCGGCACCTTCCTCGGCATTCTGCTTTCGTACGGTCTCATCGGCCCGCTCTCGAGCCTCGCGGAGCAGCGCGTGACCGAGTCGACCAAGATGTTCCAGTGCATCAAGGTCACGATCCTCGCGAGCCTGAACGGCTACGCGCCGGCGATTGCCGTGGAGTTCGGCCGCAAGGTGCTGTTCTCGACCGAGCGTCCGTCGTTCACGGAACTCGAAGAGCACGTGCGCCGCGTGAAGGCGAAGTAAGGGACGGCCCATGAGCAACAACAAGGACCGCGCAATCGTCGTCAAGCGCGCCGCGCCGAAGAAGGCCGGCCATCATGGCGGCGCGTGGAAGCTCGCCTACGCGGACTTCATGACCGCGATGATGGCGTTCTTCCTGCTGATGTGGCTGCTTTCGTCGGCTTCGACGGTGCAGTTGAAGGGCATCGCCGACTACTTCAACCAGCCGATGAAGATCACGCTCTGGGGCGGCGACCGCAGCGCGGAAGACTCGAGCATCCTGAAGGGCGGCGGCCGTGACATCTCGTCGCAGGACCAGGGCGTCACGCGCCGCAGCGACGGCGCGACCGAGCGCTCCGAGCGCAACCAGTCGAAGCACAACGACGACGACGCCACGAAGCAGCTCGAAGGCTCGCTCGAACGCAAGGAGCAGGTGCGCCTGCACGACCTGCAAGTCAAGCTGATGGCGGCGATCGAGGCGAACCCGGTGCTGCGCCAGTTCAAGCAGCAGATCCGCATCGACTCCACGCTGCAGGGCCTGCGCATCGAGATCGTCGACTCGCAGAAGCGCCCGATGTTCGCCACCGCGCGCGACGTGGTCGAGCCGTACATGCGCGACATCCTGCAGGCGATCGGCAAGACGCTCAACGACGTGCCCAACCGCATCGTCGTGCAGGGCCACACCGACGCCGTGCCCTACGCCGGCGGCGACAAGGGCTATAGCAACTGGGAGCTTTCCGCCGACCGCGCGAACGCATCGCGCCGCGAGCTGATCGCGGGCGGCATGGACGAATCGAAGGTGTTGCGCGTGCTCGGTCTCGCTTCCACGCAGAACCTGAACAAGGCCGATCCGCTCGACCCGGAGAACCGCCGCATCAGCATCATCGTATTGAACAAGAAGTCCGAAGACGCGCTCATGCACGACGACTCGACCACCACCACGCTCTCCGACGACGCAGCGGGTTCGGGCAAGAGCCTGCCCGCGCTCACGCCGGACGCCGGCATGGGCCGGGCGGCGCCGGCGCCGGTCGCGATCGCGCCGAAGGTGGCGACCACGGTGGCGCCGGTGGGGCCGGCGGTCGCCCCGGCAGCGCAATGACAACGAGGAACGGATGATCAGGAACATTCTGGCGATCGACGATTCGGTGTCCATGCGGGAGATCCTGCAGGCGGCGCTCGGCTCGGCAGGCTACGAGGTGATGGTGGCGAGCGACGGCGAAGAAGGGCTCGAGCATGCGCTCGCCCAGCGCTTCGATCTCGTGCTTACCGACCTTTACATGCCGCGCATGGGCGGACTCGACCTGATCAAGCAGTTGAGGGCGAATCCTTCGTACTTCGAAACGCCCATCCTCGTGTTGACCACGGAATCGGACGAAGGCTTCAAGGCAGCCGTACGCGACGCAGGCGCGACCGGCTGGATCGAAAAACCGGTGGACCCCGAGCTGCTCGTCGATCTGGCGAGCGCACTCGGCGAGGCCCACCCTTGAGGTGCCGCGCGGCGAACGACCAGGCACCCCCCAGGCAATTAACGCGGTGAAAGAGCAATGACTCTCGACATCACTCAGTTCTATCAGACGTTTTTCGACGAGGCGGACGAGCTGCTCGCTCAGATGGAGCAGCTTCTCCTGAACCTGAACGTCGGTCGCCCGGATCCCGAGGATCTGGCGGCGATCTTCCGCGCGGCGCACTCGATCAAGGGTGGCGCGGCGACGTTCGGCTTCACGGCCTTGACCGAGACGACCCACATTCTCGAATCGCTGCTCGACCGCGCTCGCAACAACGAGCTCGTGCTGCGCAAGGACATGATCGACACGTTCCTCGAAACGAAGGACGTGCTTTCCGACCAGCTCGGCGCCTACCGCGCGAGCGCCGAGCCCGATGCGCAGGCAGCGGCCGCCGTGCGCACCAAGCTCGAGCGCCTCTACGCGGAAAGCCGCGGCGTACCCGCGCCTGAACCCGCACCGGCGCCGGCCCCCGCGCCCGCACCGGCTGCGCAGGCGAGCGCCGGCGATTCGGAAGAAGATCTCGAAGCCGCGTTCGAATTGCACAGTACGCTGGCCTCGGCAGGCTCGGGCGCGCCCGAGCACGTCGTGAGCGAGGCGATCGATGCGGCAGCGTCGGCGCCCGCAGCCGGCGCCGAGGCTGCGGTGGAAGGTCCGCACCTGCGCGTCACGCTGCGCGCCGTCGACGCGAAGGACCAGGAACTGCTCGTCGAAGAGCTCGGCAACCTCGGCCGCATTCTCGGCCAGGTGAAGACCGGCGACGACCTCACGCTGTGGCTCGAAACCGATGTGACCTCCGACGACATCATCGCGGTGTGCTGCTTCGTGATCGACGAGAAACAGATTTCGATCGGCCGTGGCGCCGCGCCGCAGGGCGACGCGCAACCGGCTGCGGCCGCACCCGCCGCCGCGCCCGCGGCAACTCCGGCCGCGCCTCCCGCCGCACCGGTGGCGGCGGCCCCTGCGGCGAGCGCCGTGATCCCGGCCCCGCCGCCCGCTGCGCATGCCGAACAAGACATGCCGCGTCCGCCCGCGAGCGCCCCGGCGCCCGCGCAAGCCGACGGCGAGCGCAAGGCGCGACCGGCCGCCGCCGCCGCATCGGCGGAAGGCAGTTCGATTCGCGTGGGCGTCGAAAAGGTCGACCAGCTGATCAACCTCGTGGGCGAACTCGTCATCACGCAGGCCATGCTCGCGGAAACCACCAGCACGTTCGACCCGGCGCTGCACGACCGCCTCTACAACGGCATGGCGCAGCTCGAGCGCAACGCGCGCGATCTGCAGGAAGCGGTGATGTCGATCCGCATGATGCCAATGGATTACGTCTTCAGCCGCTTCCCGCGTCTCGTGCGCGATCTCGCGGCGAAGCTCGGAAAGGAAGTCGAGCTTGTCACCTTCGGTCAGGCGACCGAACTCGACAAGAGCCTGATCGAGCGCATCATCGACCCGCTCACCCACCTCGTGCGCAACTCGCTCGACCACGGCATCGAAACCGTGGAAGCGCGCCGCGCCGCGGGCAAGGACGCCACGGGCCAGCTCGTGCTGTCCGCCGCGCACCACGGCGGCAACATCGTGATCGAGGTGAGCGACGACGGCGCGGGCCTGCGCCGCGACAAGATTCTCGCCAAGGCGATCAAGCAGGGCATGCAGGTGAGCGACAGCATGTCCGACGACGAGGTCTGGAACCTCATCTTCCTGCCCGGCTTCTCGACCGCCGAGCAGGTGACGGACGTTTCGGGCCGCGGCGTGGGCATGGACGTGGTCAAGCGCAACATCCAGGCGATGGGCGGCCACGTGGAAATCACCTCGCACGCGGGCAAGGGCAGCACCACGCGCATCGTGCTGCCGCTCACGCTGGCGATTCTCGACGGCATGTCGGTGAAGGTCGGCAGCGAGATCTTCATCCTGCCGCTGAACTTCGTGATGGAGTCGCTGCAGCCGCGCCACGAAGACATCTACACGGTCACCAACGGCGACCGCGTGGTGCGCGTGCGCGGCGAGTATCTCCCGCTCGTGGCGCTGCATCAGGCGTTCAACGTCGAAGGCGCGCGCACGGACCCGACGCAGGGCATCGTCACGATCATGGAAACCGAAGGTCGTCGCTTCGCCATGCTGATCGACGAACTGGTCGGCCAGCAGCAGGTCGTGGTGAAGAACCTCGAAACGAACTACCGCAAGGTGCACGGCATTTCGGCGGCGACCATTCTCGGCGACGGCAGCGTCGCGCTGATCGTCGACGTGGCCGCGCTCAATCGCGAGACGCGCGCCACGCATGGCGTAAGCGCCAGCGCAAATTCGGGTGCGTTCGCCGAATTCGCGTAATCGCGATGAAGTCCGGACGCACTCAACCCATCATCTCCCAACCGTTCAGGGGCTAACGTGGCAGAAGTCCAATCGATTCAAGGCAACGGCGCGCACGGCGCGATTGCCGGCGCGCAACGCCGCGACGCGCTGCAGGCCGACGCAGGCGGCCAGGAATTCCTCGTCTTCACCCTCGGCGCGGAAGAGTACGGCATCGACATCCTGAAGGTGCAGGAAATCCGCGGCTACGACAGCGTGACGCGCATCGCGAACGCGCCCGACTTCATCAAGGGCGTGATCAACCTGCGCGGCATCATCGTGCCGATCGTCGACATGCGCATCAAGTTCCATCTGGGCCGCGTCGAGTACGACCACCAGACGGTCGTCATCATCCTGAACGTCGCGCATCGCGTGGTCGGCATGGTGGTGGACGGCGTCTCGGACGTGCTCACGCTGCAGATGGAGCAGATCATGCCGGCGCCCGAATTCGGCGCGACGCTCACGACCGAGTACCTCACGGGCCTCGGCACTGTGGAAGGCCGCATGCTGATCCTGATGGACATCGAAAAACTGATGACGAGCCGCGAGATGGCTCTGATCGAGGCGCTGGTCTAACGCGCCGAGAGTTAAACCGGGGGGCCGCGAGGCCAGCGTGAGAGAGAGCGGAAAGCCGCCGCCAAAGAGCGGCAAGCCGCCTTCGTTTTCGCGCGCGCTTCGCGCAGGGGCCCGGGCGTCGCCGTGCCTATGCCGGCCGCGCTTGACCGCACAGCCCGCCCCGATTCGTACAGGACAGGAGCAAACGAGATGCTGCAAAGATGGTCGATCCGCACGACGCTCACGGGCGTCGGGGTCATTCTGGTTGCGCTGACCGTGCTGGTCGGCACACTCGGGCTCGTCGCGCTCGGGCGTGCGAGCGATGCGTTCACCGAAATCGTGCGAGGCGATCTCGTGGCGATGCATGCGCTGAACGACGCGTCGTCGTATCTGCTGCGCACGCGCGTCGCGATCGACCGCGCCAGCGCGCTCACGGCAGCAGGCCAGGCCGACGATGCGAAGAAGGTGATCGATCGCGCCCAGGAATTGCTCGGCAAATCCAACGAAGCCTGGCAGGCGTTCCAGAACGCGCCGAAGGGCGGTCTCGACGCCGCCGCGCTCGACGCGCTCGCGGCAAAGCGCGCCACGCTCATGCAAGACGGCGTGCAGCCCGAATTCGCGGCCCTGCGCGCAAACGATCAACCGGCCTATCACGCCATCGCCGACACGAAGATCAGTCCGATGTTCGTCGATTACGACAACGTCGCCGGTCCGCTCGCGCAGGCCCTGGAACAAAGCGCGCAGGCTCGCGAGGCTGGCGCGCACGACAAGATCGCCGTCATGCGCATCGCGATTGGCGCGGCGATCGCCGTGGCGCTCGTGCTCGTCGTGGTGATCCGCTTCGCCATGCGCGGCCTCATCGTGCAGCCGCTCGAGGACGCAGTGACGTGCTTCGAGCGCATCGCCCACGGCGATCTCACGCAGCCGGTCACGGTCTACAGCGACAACGAGATCGGGCGTCTGTTCAGCGGCATCAAGCGCATGCAGGAAAGCCTCGTCACGCTCGTGAGCGCGGTGCATACGGGCGCAAGCTCGATCGACGTGGGCGCGCGCGAGATCGCCATGGGCAACACCGATCTCTCGCAGCGCACCGAGCAGCAGGCCGCTTCGCTGCAGGAAACGGCGTCGAGCATGGAGCAGCTCACCGGCACCGTGCGCCAGAACGCGGAGAACGCGCGTCAGGCGAGCCAGCTGGCCGTCAACGCCTCCGACATCGCGACGCGCGGCGGCGAGGTGGTGGGTGAAGTCGTGAACACGATGCAGGGCATCGCGGCGAGTTCGGCGAAGGTCGTGGACATCATCAGCGTGATCGAAGGCATCGCGTTCCAGACCAACATTCTTGCGCTCAACGCGGCCGTGGAAGCGGCGCGCGCGGGCGAGCAGGGCCGCGGCTTCGCCGTGGTGGCCGGTGAAGTGCGCAGCCTCGCGCAGCGCAGCGCCAGCGCGGCGAAGGAAATCAAGGAACTCATCAACGACTCGGCCGAGAAAGTGCAAAGCGGCTCGCAGCTCGTGGGCCGCGCAGGCGCGACGATGGAAGAAATCCTTCAGGCCGTGCGTCGCGTGACCGACATCATGGGTGAGATCAGCGCGGCGTCCGAGGAGCAGTCGGGCGGCATCGAGCAGGTCAACCGCGCCGTCACGCAGATGGACACCGTCACGCAGCAGAACGCGGCGCTGGTGGAGCAGGCGGCCGCTGCGGCCGCGTCGCTCGAAGAGCAGACGCGCCAACTGCAGAACGTGCTCGGCACGTGGACGACGGGCGGCACGTCGGCGCGCAGCGTGGGTGCAGGTCCGGCTCGCGTCACGCCGGCCGCGCCGGTTGCCGCGAAACGCGCGACGCCGTCTTCGGCTGCGGCGGGGGCGAAGCCCGCGGCGGCAACGTCGTCGTCGGCGTCGGTCGCAACGTCGGCGGCACCGGCGGACACCGCGAAGCCTGCGACAAAGCCCGCTGCGCAACCGGCAAACAAGGCGGTGGCAAAGCCTGCAGCGAAACCGGCCGCGCCTGCGCGCGGCGAGACGTACGTGAGCACGGCAGCATCCGCCTCGGACGATTCGGACTGGGAAACGTTCTGATCGAACGCGGCATGGAAGAGTAGTGAAGTACTGAACACGACGAGCAACTGCAATGCACATGAGCGCTACACAACGGCAAGACCTGCCGCGCCGGGCCCCACGGCCCGCGCGTGCTGCGCAGGCCGCCCATGCGCCGCACGCATTGCAACCGGGCAGGCGCGGCGCGCAGCAGTCCTGCGCCGCGGTATCCCATGCAGTGGGCGGCGCGCAATGCGAAGGAGCATCAGCATGAAAGCGCTGCGAAATACGCGCCAGGACGCCGGCGAGACCGGCGGCTCGGGCGTGGAGAGCAACCGCGATTTCGATTTCACCTCGGCGGACTTCGAGCGCATTCGCGCGCTCATTCACCGCCGCGCGGGCATCTCGCTCTCGGACCACAAGCGTGACATGGCATACAGCCGCCTTGCGCGGCGCCTGCGTACGCTCGGCCTCGACAGTTTTCGCGAGTACCTCGACCAGCTCGAAGCGCGCAACGACGCGACCGAGTGGGAAGCGTTCACGAACGCGCTCACCACGAACCTCACGGCGTTTTTCCGCGAGGCGCATCACTTCCCGATCCTCGCGGATTTCGTGAAGCGCAGGGCGGGGGTGGCAGGTGCGCAGCCGGTTTCGGTGTGGTGTTCGGCGGCTTCCACGGGCGAAGAACCGTACTCGATCGCGATGACGCTCGTCGAAGCGCTCGGCGACCGCGCCGCGCGCGAGGCGCGCGTGCTCGCCACCGACCTCGACACCCAGGTGCTCGCCAAGGCCGACGCGGGCGTCTACTCGTTCGACCAGGTGAAGCATCTGTCGCCGGAGCGTCTGAAGCGCTTCTTCTTCAAGGGCACCGGCTCGCACTCGGGACTCGTGAAGGTGCGCCCGGAGCTGCGCGCGATGGTCAAGTTCGAGCAGCTCAATCTCACCGACGCGGACTACGGCTTGCGCACGACGTTCGACGCGATCTTCTGCCGCAACGTGATGATCTATTTCGACAAGCCGACCCAGGCACAGGTGCTCACGCGCTTCGAGCCGCTCATGAAGCCGGACGGCCTGCTGTTCGCGGGCCATTCGGAGAACTTCACCTACGTCACGCAGGCGTTCCGTCTGCGCGGCCAGACGGTGTACGAACTCACGCGCGGCGCCGCTGCCAGTGCCGCGCCGCGCCGCGCGAACGACGCGCTCGGAGTGCCCGCATGAGCGCCCGCCTTCCGATCGCGACGAACCGCTATTTCGACGCGCATTTCCAGCGCCCCGGCGTCAAGCTGCTGCCCAACGAGTTCTACACGACGGGCGAGGACATGGTGCTCGTCACCGTGCTCGGCTCGTGCGTGGCGGCCTGCATTCAGGACCGCACCGCCGGCATTGGCGGCATGAACCACTTCATGCTCCCCGACGACGGCGCGGACTCCGCCCACGCCCTCACCGGCGCCTCCGACGCCATGCGCTACGGCGCCTACGCGATGGAAGTGCTCATCAACGAGCTGATCAAGGCGGGTGGCCGCCGTGAGCGTTTCGAGGCCAAGGTGTTCGGCGGCGCGGCGGTGCTCGCGGGCATGACGACGATGAACATCGGCGACCGCAACGCCGTGTTCGTGCGCCGCTATCTCGCGACCGAGAACATCCGCATCGTGGCCGAGGACCTGCAAGGCTCGCATCCGCGCAAGGTGGCCTTCCTGCCGCGCACGGGCCAGGTGATGGTCAAGAAGCTGCGTCTCTCGCAGGACACGAGCGTGGCCGAGCGCGAGCAGCAGCTCGCCGCGCAAACCGCCGAAGCGCGCGCCGAGCGGCTCGCGCGGGCGCGGGCGCGCGTCGAGCTGTTCGGCGTCGGCGGCGCGGGGCGTGCGGGCCCGGGCGCCACGTCGCCGGCAGCAAACTCGGCAGCTCATGCGCCCCAGATTTCCCAATCCCAGCCGCAGGGCGCGCGCCCTCGCATCGAGCTGTTCGGCTCGAGCGTGTCGTCCGCGCTGCGCGCATCCGGTCAAGACAACGCCAGGACAGTAGAGGAGGCGTGAACGCTGTGCAAAAAATCAAGGTTCTCTGCGTCGACGATTCGGCGCTGATCCGCAGTTTGATGACGGAAATCATCAACAGTCAGCCCGATATGACGGTCGTCGCCACCGCGCCCGATCCGCTCGTCGCGCGCGAGCTGATCAAGCAACACAACCCCGACGTGCTCACGCTCGACGTGGAAATGCCGCGCATGGACGGCCTCGACTTCCTCGAGAAGTTGATGCGTCTGCGGCCCATGCCGGTCGTGATGGTGTCGTCTCTCACCGAGCGCGGCAACGAAATCACGCTGCGCGCGCTCGAACTGGGCGCCGTCGACTTCGTGACGAAGCCGAAGGTCGGCATTCGCGACGGCATGCTCGAATACTCGGAAAAGCTCGCCGACAAGGTGCGCGCCGCCGCGCGCGCCCGCGTGCGTGCGCACCATGCGCCCGCCGCCGCATCGGCGGGCGCGGCAGCGCACGCGCACGGTCACGCCGCTGCGCACCCCGCAGGCCCGGCGCCGATGATCAACAACCCGCTCGTCTCGACCGAAAAGCTCGTGATCGTCGGCGCGTCGACGGGCGGCACCGAGGCGATCCGCGAAGTGCTGCAACCGCTGCCGCCCGACGCGCCCGCGGTGCTGATCGCGCAGCACATGCCGCCCGGTTTCACGAAGTCGTTCGCACAGCGCCTGAACGGGCTGTGCCGCATCACCGTCAAGGAAGCGGAGCACGGCGAACGGGTGCTGCCCGGCCACGCCTACATCGCGCCGGGCCACGCACACCTCTTGCTCGCACGCAGTGGCGCGAACTACATCGCGCATCTGTCCGACGACCCGCCGGTCAACCGGCACCGTCCGTCGGTCGACGTGCTGTTTCGCTCAGCGGCGCTGCACGCGGGCAAGAACGCCATCGGCGTGATTCTCACGGGCATGGGCCGCGACGGCGCAGCCGGACTGCTCGAAATGCGCCAGGCCGGTGCGTACACGCTCGCGCAGGACGAGGCGAGCTGCATCGTGTTCGGCATGCCGCGCGAAGCCATCGCCATGGGTGGCGCCGACGAGATCGCCTCGCTCTCCGACATGAGCCGGCGCGTGATGACCCGACTCGCCTCGATGGGCGACAGGGTTCAGCGCGTCTAAGAAATTGCCGATATAGAGAGATCATGCAGGCCGCAAACGCTTGCTCGATCGCTCGCGATTAATTTATCTGGATAGGCACTGCGCTTCTCTGGATAATTGCCCGGGTTTTCGCCTGGAGGAATGGAACGTGATGGATAAGGGAATGAAGATTCTGGTGGTGGACGATTTTCCGACGATGCGCCGGATTGTCCGCAACCTGCTCAAGGAACTGGGCTACTCGAACGTCGACGAAGCCGAAGACGGTGCAGCGGGCCTCGCCCGTCTGCGCGGCGGCAACTACGAGTTCGTGATCTCGGACTGGAACATGCCGAACCTCGACGGTCTCGCCATGCTCAAGGAGATCCGCGCCGACGCCAACCTGACGCACCTGCCGGTGCTGATGGTGACGGCCGAGTCGAAGAAGGAGAACATCATCGCTGCGGCGCAGGCTGGCGCGAGCGGCTACGTGGTGAAGCCGTTCACGGCCGCCACGCTCGACGAGAAGCTCAACAAGATTCTCGAGAAGATGGCCAAGACGGGGAGCTGACGTGAACGAGCCCATCAGTGAGCAGTCCGGCGCTCATTCCGGTGAGTGGCCGGAAGCCGAGGGCATCGAGCCGCTCCCGCAGCCGCCCGAGTTCGACTTCGAGCCGTCCGCCGCGGGCGAAGCCGGCGAGCTGGCGACGGACCGCATCCTCGCGCGCATCGGACACCTGACGCGCAGCCTGCGCGACTCGATGCGCGAACTCGGCCTCGACAAGCATGTGGAGCGCGCCGCCGAGGCGGTGCCCGACGCGCGCGACCGGCTCCGCTATGTCGCGAACATGACCGAGCAGGCCGCCGAGCGTGTGCTGACCGCGATCGACATCGCCAAGCCGCTGCAGGAAACGCTCGAACGCGACGCGAAGGAACTGACGAGCCGCTGGGCGACCTGGTACGACGCGCCGATCGGCCGCGAGGAAGTGCGCCAGCTGATGGACGACACGCGCGCCTTCGTGGATGGCGTGCCGCAAGCCACCGCGGCGACCAACGAGCAACTCCTCGCGATCATGCTCGCTCAGGATTTCCAGGACCTGACGGGCCAGGTGATCAAGAAGATCATGGACGTGGTCTATCTGATCGAGCAGCAGTTGCTCACCGTGCTGGTCGAGAACATCGCGCCGGAGCGGCGCGAGCAGTTCGCGGCGACGGCGGCGGCGCTCGCGGAGACCCAGAGCAGCACGGGCAGCCCCGAAGGCCTGCTCAACGGCCCGCAGATCAATCCGGAAGGCAAGACCGACGTCGTGCAGGACCAGGCGCAGGTCGACGATCTGCTCGCAAGTCTCGGGTTCTGACCCCTAACATGCAGCTAATCGTTCGGTTAGCTGCCGCATGTAGTCCAAGGCGGGCATACTAGTGCTCATGCCTTCGTGCCCTGCCGCGGCGAGCGTCGCGGTGGGCAACGGAGCATAGCCAGCCGTTGCCCGTCCTGCTGCGTCCCGCCGCGACCTTCCCGCGCGGCCCCGACAGCGTATGATGCAACGCGCCATCGCAACAGGGAGAGGACGCCTTGTATCCATACACATCGTTCTGTGGCAAGGCGGCGCGCTCGTTTGCGCGCCGCGTCAAACGCGGCCGCGCACCCGGCGCGGCGCTTCTCGGTTCCCTGCTTGGTGTGCTGCTCGCGGCGCCGGCGGCTCACGCCGCGCTCGGCGGTGCGCCCATGCCCACGCCGGCGGGCGCGAACGTCAGCACCCTGAGCGCCGCTTCGGCGGCAGCCGCGGCCGGCAACGCCTCGGCCGTGGCGCGCGCAGCGGTGCAAGGCGCGGCGTCTGGCGCTTCCACGACTCCCGCCTATACCGTTCAGCAGACCACGCTCGCCAACGGCACCGTCGTGCGCGAGTACCTCTCGCAGGCCGGCACCGTATTCGGCGTGGCTTGGGACGGCCCGCAGATGCCCAATCTCGCCACGCTGCTGGGCAGCTATTTTTCCCAGTACACGGCCGGCGTGAAGGCGAGCCACGCCGCCGGTCACGTGCGCGGGCCGGGCGTGGTCGAAAACTCGAACGTCGTGGTGCATTCGGGCGGCCATATGGGCGCCTTCTCCGGGCAGGCATGGCTGCCGCAGGCGCTGCCTGCGGGCGTCAGCGCCTCCGATATCCAGTGACGAGCGGAGGCCGAACGTGCTGACTTCAGTGCTGACTTCACGCTATTCGCGCAACGTGTGGCTGCGCCCTTTCCGGTTCCTTTCGGGCGCCGCGCTCGTTGCCCTGGTTTCGCTCGTCGCCGCCTGCGGGGGCGGGGGCGGCAGCAGCGGTAGCAGTAGCAGCAGCTCGAGCGGCAGCAGTGGCGGCAGCGGCTCCGCGGTTCCCAGTCCCACACAGCAGCCCACCGCGGCTACCGCCGCGAACACCGTGGGCGTCGTCGTCAATCGCGGACTGACCGGCACGCTGCCCAACATTCCCACTGTCAGCGTGACGATCTGCGTGGCCGGCACGAGCACCTGCGAGACCGTCGACAACATTCAGGTCGATACGGCGTCGTTCGGGCTGCGCCTGCTCGCGTCGGCGCTGCCGAACCTGTTGGGCTCGCTGCCCAAGGCGACGGCCAACGGCGGCACGCTCGCCGAATGCACGGCCTTCGCCGACGGTTACACATGGGGCACGGTGCGTCCCGCCGACGTGAAGATCGGCGGCGAAACGGCGTCCAATATTCCGATCCAGATCATCGGCGACCTGAACTCGAACACGGTGCCGTCGGCGTGCGCGAGCTTCGGCAGCGCGCAGGACACGGTGCAGGACCTGGGCGCGAACGGCATTCTCGGTATCGGCGTTGCGCCTTATGACAACCTCGGCACTTATTACTCCTGCCCCGGCGACACGAACTGCGTCACGGCAACGGTCACGCAAACCCAGTTGGTGGCCAATCCGGTGCCTAGGTTCGGCACGGACGGCAATGGCGTGATCCTCGAGATGGCCCCCGTATCCGATAACGGCGCGCCCAGTGCGACGGGCACGCTCGTGTTCGGCATCGGCACGCAGTCGAACAACGCGATGGCTGCCGCGCAAAGCTACAACACGGACTCGTGGGGCAGGCTCAGCTCCACCTTCAACGGGCGCACGCTCCAGACCTTCCTCGACTCGGGTTCGAACGCGATCTTTTTCGTCGACAGCGCCCTGCCGCAGTGCGGCGGCAATCTCGGCACGTTCTATTGCCCTACGTCCACCCAGTCCTTCAGCGCTGCACTCGCGTCCAATAACGGCGCAACGACGGGCACCGCGACCTTCAATGTCGCGAACGCCAACGCATTGCTCGGCAGCGGCGCGAACTATGCGGCCAACAACCTGGCAGGGCAGTTCGGGTCGGCCGCGGCGCTCGACCTGGGGTTGTCGTTCTTCTATGGCCGCTACGTGTACTACGGCATGGACATGAGCGCGTCCGGCGGCAAGGCGCCGTTCGTCGCGTTCTGAAATCGCGGGCCCTGAGGGTTGGCGGCCCGCGAGCGCGCGCGCATCGTGTGCCGGCGTTCGCCGATGATGCCGCCCCGGTTCCATCGGCCGAAATACCCTGATTTCCCCGTCCTACTCCGTCAATCGCCGCTTGGCTTGCGCGGCAATAATCGCTGTCACTGAAAAAGGGCGCGCGCCAGCCGCGCAGCCGCGACGAGCGGCGCGTGCCCGCGACCGGAGCATGCGTGGCTGAGGACAGCGACCTCGAGAAAACCGAATCCGCCACTCCCAAGCGCCTCGAAAAGGCGCGGGAGGAGGGGCAGGTTCCGCGTTCCCGGGAGCTGGCGACGTTCGCGCTGCTCTCGGCGGGCTTCTATGGCACGTGGATGCTCTCCGGCACGATCGGCGAGCATCTGCAAGCCATGATGCGCGGCGCGTTCTCGTTCAATCACGCGGGGGCGTTCGAAACCAGCCGCATGCTGATCGGCGCCGGCGTCGCCGCGCGCGAAGGTCTCATGGCGCTCATGCCGGTGCTCGCGCTCACGGGGCTCGCCGCGCTGCTCGCGCCGATGGCGCTCGGCGGCTGGCTCATCTCGACGAAGGCGCTGCAGCCGAACTTCGGCCGCCTCAATCCGATGTCGGGGCTCGGGCGGATCTTCTCCGTGAACGGGCCGATCCAGCTCGGCATGTCGCTCGCCAAGACGCTCGTGGTGGGCGTGATCGGCGGCTGGGCGCTGTGGAGCCGGCGCGACGAGATTCTCGGGCTCGCCATGCAGCCCGCGCCGCGCGCGTTCGCCGACGCGATGCATCTGATCGGCGTGTGCTGCGGCATGACGGTCGCCGGCATGTTCGTGGTCGCCGCGCTCGACGTGCCGTACCAGCTCTGGTCGTACTACCGCAAGCTGCGCATGACCAAGGAAGAAGTGAAGCGCGAGCACAAGGAAAACGAAGGCGATCCGCACGTGAAGGGGCGCATTCGCCAGCAGCAGCGCGCCGCCGCGCGCCGCCGCATGATGACTCAGGTGCCCAAGGCCGACGTGGTCGTGACCAACCCGACGCACTTCGCCGTCGCGCTCAAGTACGCCGATGGCGAGATGCGCGCGCCGAAGGTCGTCGCCAAGGGCGTGAACCTCGTGGCCGCGCGCATCCGCGAGATCGCGACCGAGAACAACGTGCCGCTGCTCGAAGCGCCGCCGCTCGCCCGCGCGCTCTATTACAACGTCGACATCAACCGCGAAATTCCGGGTCCGCTCTACGGCGCGGTCGCCCAGGTGCTGGCGTGGGTCTATCAGCTCAAGCGCTTTCGCGAGCATGGCGGCGACGTGCCGATGGAGCCGACCGACCTCGACGTGCCACCCGAAATGGACAAGGGCGCGATGAGTGACGAAGACGAAGCCAGCGAAGCCGACGAAGCCCTCACCCCCGATGAGCGCGCGGCCGCCGAGGCCGCCAGTCGCGCGAACGCGGCAAATTCCACGAACGCAGCGAACGCGGCGAACGCAAACAACGCATCGAATACCGCTGGCCGCGCCGATAACAATCCGGCGCGCGACGGCACTGAAGGAGCAACAGAATGAACGCCCGCACCGGTTTCCTCGCGCGGCGCCCGGAGATGCTGCAAAGCACGAATCTGCGCGCGCTGGCGGGACCGATCCTGATCTGCATGATCCTCGGCATGATGATCCTGCCGTTGCCGCCGTTCCTGCTGGATCTGCTGTTCACTTTCAACATCGCGCTTTCGGTGATGGTGCTGCTCGTCAGCATGTACACCATGAAGCCGCTCGACTTCGCGGCGTTCCCGAGCGTGCTGCTGTTCTCCACGCTCCTGCGGCTCTCGCTGAACGTGGCCTCCACGCGTATCGTGCTGCTCGAAGGCCACACCGGCCCGGGCGCCGCGGGCCAGGTGATCGAGTCGTTCGGCCACTTCCTCGTGGGCGGCAACTTCGCCGTGGGTATCGTGGTGTTCGTGATCCTCATGGTCATCAACTTCATGGTGATCACGAAGGGCGCGGGCCGTATCGCCGAAGTGTCCGCGCGCTTCACGCTCGACGCGATGCCCGGCAAGCAGATGGCGATCGACGCCGACCTGAACGCGGGCCTCATCAACGAAGAAGCGGCCCGCAAGCGCCGCAGCGAGATCGCCCAGGAAGCCGAGTTCTACGGCTCGATGGACGGTGCGAGCAAATTCGTGCGCGGCGACGCCATCGCCGGCCTGCTGATCATGGTGATCAACATCGTGGGCGGCCTGATCGTGGGCGTCGTGCAGCACGGCATGCCGCTCGCCTCGGCGGGCGAGACCTACACGCTGCTGACCATCGGTGACGGCCTCGTCGCACAGATTCCGTCGCTCGTGATCTCGACGGCGGCCGGCGTGATCGTCTCGCGCGTGGCGACCAACGAAGACATCGGCACGCAGCTCACCGGCCAGCTCTTCACGAACCCGCGCGTGCTGATGATCACGGGCGCGATCATCGTCATGATGGGCCTGATTCCGGGCATGCCGCACTTTGCGTTTCTGCTGCTCGGCGGCGGTGCGATCCAGCTCGGCCGCACGCTGAAGAAGAACGCCGCAGCGAAGAAGGCGAGCGCCGTGATCGCCGACGCCGCGCCCGCCGCGCTTGCACCCGTCGAAAACGCCGAGGCGACCTGGGACGACGTGGCGCTCATCGACACGCTCGGCCTCGAAGTGGGCTACCGCATCATTCCGCTCGTCGACAAGAACACCGACGGCGAGCTGCTCAAGCGCATCAAGAGCATCCGCAAGAAGTTCGCGCAGGAAATCGGCTTCTTGCCGCCCGTCATCCATATTCGCGACAACCTGGAGCTGCGCCCGAACGCCTACCGGATTGCATTGAAGGGCGTGGAAGTGGGCACGGGCGAGGCCTACCCGGGCCAGTGGCTCGCGATCAACCCGGGCCAGGTGAGCGCAGTGCTGCCCGGCACGCCGACCACGGACCCGGCGTTCGGCCTGCCCGCCGTGTGGATCGATTCGAACGTGCGCGAGCAGGCGCAGGTGTTCGGCTACACGGTGGTGGATTCGAGCACGGTGGTGGCGACGCACCTGAATCACCTCGTCGTCATGCACGCGGCCGAACTGCTCGGGCGCCGCGAAGTCCAGGCGCTGCTCGAGCGCGTGCAGAAGGACACGCCTTCGCTCGTGGACGACCTCGTGCCGAAGGTGCTGCCGGTCACGACGCTGCAGAAGGTGCTGCAGAACCTGCTGGAAGAAGGCGTGCCGATCCGCGACATGCGCACGATCATGGAATCGCTCGCGGAGCACACGCCGCGCATCACCGACGCCCACGATCTGACGGCGGCGGTGCGCATCGCGCTCGGCCGCGCGATCACGCAGCAATGGTTCCCCGGCAACGCCGACATGCAGGTGATGGGCCTCGACGCGAACCTCGAGCGCGTGCTGTCGCAGACGCTCACCTCCGGCCCGAACCCCGGCCTCGAACCGGGTCTCGCGCACACGCTGCTCACGCAGACCGAGCAGGCGATGGGGCGTCAGCAGGCGCTGGGTCTCGCGCCGGTGATGCTCGTGCAGCATGCGCTGCGCCCCATGCTGTCGCGCTTCCTGCGCCGCAGTCTGCCGCAGCTCAAGGTGCTGTCGTATGCCGAGGTGCCCGATACGCGCAACGTGAAGGTGGTGAACGTGATCGGGGCGCACTGATCGCGCTGCCGTATCTGGACGAGAAAAAGCCCGCTTCTTGCGGGCTTTTTCGTTAGCCGCGCCGCGTGCGAGCCTTTCTGCACGTAATTTTTGCCTGTGCGCACCCCCGCCACCGATTCCGCGAATTGCCCGCATTTCTCCGCCCTGATCCACCGATCATGGGGGGCTCACCTTCGAAATAATTCCAACATCGGAAAAGGCCTTGCACAGGACGCCAGGCCGGCAGCAATCCAGCGCCATTCCAGCAACAGACGACCGGCGGCGGCATTGGCCGCTCACCTCATCAGGGGCTTAGCTTGAACATTCGCAAATTCATCGGTGGCACCAGCCGCGACGCGTTACGGCTCGTACGCGAAGCGTTGGGTGCGGACGCCGTCGTTCTGTCGAACCGTACGCTCGACGACGGCAGCGTCGAAATCGTCGCGCTCGCGGACCGCGATCTCGCGGCGATCGCGCCGGCCGATGCCGCCGCCGCGCAAGGCCTGGGTGGCCTCGTGGCGCAAGGTGGTCAAGGCGCCCCGTTCGCGCAGCCCTCCGCCGCCATGACACAGATGTCGCGCACGCCGCGCAGCGCGCCTGGCGCCGCTCCCGCGGCGCTCGCCGCCCCGGTGGGCGGTGCGAACCCCTACGCGAGCGGCATGCCGGACGTGTTCTCGTCGGTGTTCGGCGCGAGCCCGGAAGTGGGCGCCGAAAACGGCGGCGCGAGTGCCGACGCCGATGCCGATGGCGACCAGGCCGCCGACACCGCCGTCTCGCTCGGCAAGGAAGCGGCGGCCGCGTCGGCCGCCATTACGCCGCTTTCGGCTTCGTCGCCTTCTTCGCGCGCCGCGGCAGGCCAGCAGGCCGCGCAATCGGCGATGCCGCCGACGCTGCAATCCGCGATGCAGGCCGCGCAATCGCAACAAGCTGTCCCGCATGCGCATTCGCCGCTGCAAATGGCGCTGCAGGCCGCGACCGAGTCGCTCGCCTCGCCGGCCTTTGCACCATCGTTTGCGTCCACGGCGCCGGCCGCCAACGCCAACGCCCAGGCCGCCGCACGTGAAGCCGCAGCGCGGCTCGAACAGGCCGCCGCCGCGCAGACGAGCGACGCGCCGCGCACGATGGCCGAATCGAACCCCTGGCTGATCGACCACGCCCGCCGTATCGCGAACCAGCAGAACGCGCCGCGCGTGCCGGGCATGACGCCTGCCACCGCCGCCGCGCGCGGCCTTGGCAGCGTCGCCGATCCGGTGCTGCCGCCCGACGTTGACGCCAGCACGCCCGACTGGGCGCTCGAGGCCGCTCATGTCGCCGCGCGCCGCGCCGCGCAGCGCCTCGGCCACGGTCCGGAAGCCGCGGGCCCCGCACCCGGCAGCCGCAATGCGCAGGGCACCGATGCGGCGCAAACCGTGAGCGAAGCGATCCGCGCGCGCATCGAGCAGGTCGTCAACGAAACCGTGATGAACGAGCTCGCCTCCATGCGCGGCATGATGGAAGAGCAGTTCGCGGGCCTCCTGTGGGGCGAGCGCCAGCGCCGCAGCCCGGTGCAGGGCGCGCTCACCAAGCAGCTGTTCGCCGCGGGCTTCTCGGCGCAACTGGTGAAAATGATGATCGACCGGCTGCCCGACGTGCAGACCGAAGAGGCCGGCATGGAGTGGCTCCAGTCGGTGCTCGAATCGAACCTGCCCGTGCTCGAAGACGAACAGGCGCTGATGGAGCGCGGCGGTGTGTTCGCGCTGATGGGCCCGACGGGCGTGGGCAAGACCACGACCACCGCGAAGCTCGCCGCGCGCTGCGTGATGCGCTTCGGCGCGAGCAAGGTGGCGCTGCTCACCACCGACAGCTACCGGATCGGCGGCCACGAGCAACTGCGCATCTTCGGCAAGATCCTCGGCGTTTCGGTGCACGCGGTGCGTGACGGCGCGGACCTCCAGCTCGCGCTCACCGAACTCAAGAACAAGCACATCGTGCTGATCGACACGATCGGCATGAGCCAGCGCGACCGCGCCGTGGCCGACCAGATCGCCATGCTGTGCGGCGCGGGCCGCCCGGTGCAGCGCCTGCTGCTGCTCTCGGCGACCAACCACGGCGACACGCTCAACGAAGTCGTGCAGGCCTACCAGAGCGGCCCGGACAACGCGCCGCTCACGGGCTGCATCCTCACCAAGCTCGACGAGGCGACCAACCTCGGCAGCGCGCTCGACACCGTGCTGCGCTACAAGCTGCCGGTGCATTACGTCTCGACGGGCCAGAAGGTCCCCGAGAACCTTTACGTGGCGACGCGCCGCTTCCTGATCCGCAGCGCTTTCTGCATTCCGCGAGAGAGTTCGCCGTTCGTGCCGCACGAAGACGATATCCCGGCGCTGCTGTCGGCACTCTCGACGCGTACGAATTCGCAGGCTCCCGAGGTCAGGTTTGGATAAGTTCGTAATCGATCAAGCTGAAGGGCTGCGGCGGCTTCTCGCGCGTGAAGGCTCGCGCGTGGTCGCAGTGACGGGCGGTGCAGGTTCGCCCGGACGCACGACCACGGTGGTCAATCTCGCGGCGGCGCTCACCGCGCAGGGCAAGGACGTGCTCGTGATCGACGAGTGTCTGGGACCCCGCTCGGTCTGTGCGCTGGTGGGCGGTGTGCGCGGCGCAGGCAACTTCGCCGCCGTCGTGCGCGGCGAGCGCACGCTCGACGAAGCCGTGGGCCGCCATGCGCTCGGCTTCGGCGTGCTGGCCGCCTCGCGCGACAATCGCGCGCAGTACACGTCCGCCCAGCTGCAGAAGGTCATTTCGGGCCCCGCGGACATCGTACTGATCGACGCGCAGCTCGACGCCGATGGCGCGCTTTCGCCGCTCGCCATGCATGCGCACGATGTGCTGATCGTGATGCGCATCGGTGCGCAGTCGATCACGGACGCCTACGCGTGCATGAAACGGCTGCACTTCGCGCATGCGATCGCGCAGTTTCGCGTGCTCGCGAATCATGTGGCGAACGCGAGCGACGCGCAGGCCGCGATCGAGAATCTCGCAGGGGTGGCGAGCCGCTACCTGAGCGTGTCGCTCGACAGCGCCGGAAGCGTCGCCGCCGATCAGCACATGGCGCAGGCGCTCAGGCTTGCGCGCTGCATCGTCGATGCGTTTCCGTCGACGGCCGCCGCGCGCGATTTCCGCCACGTGGCCGCCGAGCTGCCGCACTGGCCGATGCGACCCGCGGTCTCGGCGTGCTCGCCGGCCACGGCACGCGCGAATGCACTGTTCGGCGCGAAGGACGAAGAACATGAAGCGGCGGGCTACGCACCCGTCGACGATCCGGACGGCGCGCCGCAAGCCGGCGTCCAGCCCCACGCTACCCAAGCAACAAACGCCGCACACAGCACGCTCGCCGCGAACGCCGATTCGTTCGTAGCGGCCGTGACGGGTGTGCATCCCGCACCCAACGCAACATCCGCGTCCGCTCCGGCCCATGTGGGCTGGCGGACCGATACGCCCGCGCAGCGGACGTCGCCGCAGCACGTCTGACGTGCGCACGACGACGCCAACAGGGAGATGAGAAGTGGAGAGCACGATGTATAACGCTCAAGGAAAAATTTCGCAGGCCGACGTGCTCGCGAAATACGCGCCGCTCGTCAGACGGCTCGGCTTGCAGCTCGTCGCCAAGATGCCGGCGAGCGTGGACCTCGACGACCTGATCCAGGCCGGCATGATCGGCCTGCTCGACGCGGCCAACCGCTACAAGGAAGATCAGGGCGCGCAGTTCGAGACCTACGCGAGCCAGCGCATTCGCGGCGCAATGCTCGACGAGTTGCGCAGCAACGACTGGCTGCCGCGCAGCCTGCGCCGCACCTCGCGTGAAGTGGAAAGCGCGGTGCACAAGGTGGAGCAGCGGCTCGGGCGCTCGGCGAGCGAGACGGAGATCGCCGAGCATCTGAGCATGCCGCTCGACGAGTATCAGAGCATGCTGCAGGAACTGCATGGCAGCCAGCTCATCTACTACGAAGACTTCGACCGTTCCGCCGAGGACGAACCGTTCCTCGACCGCTACTGCGTCGATCATTCGGACCCGCTTTCGGCGCTGCTCGACGACAGCCTGCGCGGCGCGCTCATCGAGGCGATCGACCGGCTGCCCGAGCGCGAGAAGCTGCTCATGTCGCTCTATTACGAGCGCGGCATGAACCTGCGCGAAATCGGCGCGGTGATGGAGGTGAGCGAGTCGCGCGTGTGCCAGCTGCACAGCCAGGCGGTGGCGCGCCTGCGCACGCGACTGCGCGAGATGTCGTGGGCCGGCCAGGAGAATTGAGGCGGTAGACGGCGCGCGCGGCGGCCAGCGCGAGCCGGAGTGCAGTTGCAGTGACAGAGCCGGGGTGCGAGAGCGCCCCGGCTTTTTTGTTGGCGGACTGGACTCGCGCAAAACAAAAAAGCCGAAGCATCACTGCTTCGGCTTTTGTCTTTGGCGGACGATCTACGCGCGCTTACAGCCCGAACGCCGGCAACCGCCCATCGGGACCGTACAGCATCGAGCCGTTGCCCGTTTCGCCGCGCAGGATCGAGAGCGCGCGGCGGTTATGTTCCATGCGCGTGCGGATCATCATGCCAATGGTGAGATTCTTGCGGCGCGCGCGCTCGGTCGACCCCTTGAGCAGCGCCCACTGACTTGCCAGACGCGCGTCGCCGTCGCAGGCCATTTCGATGCCCTTGCGGCCGCCCGGCAGGCCGAGGCCGGCCAGTTGCGCGTCGCGCGCTTTTTCGAGGCCCGCGAGACGCTGCGTGAGCGTCGTCTTCTGCTCGACGATTTGCGGGAGCGCCTCCATGCCATCGGCCGACACGAGCGCCTTTTCTTCATAGGCGAGCAGCGACGCGAACGCCTCGACCGTGGCGTGTTCGTCGATCAGTGTGGCCAACAGGGCATCTTTCATTGCAAGGCACCAAAAAAAGCGAGGTTTGCGCGGCGCTCGCGCATCGGGCGTCAGTTGCCCGACGTCGGCTTCATGAGGTCGCGCGCGGTCTGGATCACGCCGTCGGCGATCTTGCCGGAGTCGATCTGCAACGTGCCGTTGCGGATCGCGTCCTTGATCGACTGCACGTGCGCCGTGTCGATGTCGGCGGAACCGCTCGCCGCGAGCGAGCGCATCGTCGACGAGAGCGACGACAGGCTCACGTTCGCGCCGCCTTGAGCGGCGGCGGTCGTGCTGCCTGCCGCGCTGGAGGTGGTAGCGGTGTCGGTGCTTACGCCGGTCGAATCGGCTTGCGAGCGCGCGAGGCCATCCTGCAGCGTGCGCGGATCATTGCGGGTGGAGGAGTCAACTTTCACGATGGGCGTTCCTGATCGATTTGACCTTGATAACGGCACAGGTCGGGCCGAACTTTAGCCGAAAAATCCCACCGTTACATGCTGTTACGTGTGCTGGCGCACAAAGCCGGAGACGGCCGGATCGGGCCGCCGGACGGGGCTCGGCGCGCCCTGATCCGGCCCTTGCCAGCGCTTACCGGCCCTAGATCTGCACCTGCACGGTACCCGCGTCCTTGACCACGCCCGAGATGATCTGGCCGCCGCTCGTGCGCACGCGCACCTGCTGGCCCGGCTCGGCGTTGTTGAGCGCGCTGCCCTCGGCGGAGATCGTGAAGTTGCTGCCCACGGCAATCACCTTGACCGTCTGGCCGATGACCACCGAGGCGGCGCTGCGCAACATGTCGGTGCGCAGCGGCAGTCCCGCGGAAATCCGGGCGAGCGCGACGGCGCCGGTCGCCTGGTTGGGATCGGTGATGATGGTCTGCGGCAGGTTCGCGAGGTCGCCCGCGCGCGGCATGAAATCGGCGGCCGAAAGCGCCTCGCCCGCGCCGATCTGACGCGAGGCCACGTAGTAGGTCACGTCCACCGCAATGCGCGCGCTCACATAGAGCGTCCACGGCTTCGCGCCGATGCAGCGCACGCCCACGGTCGTGTGGCCATAGGTGCGCGCGCCCGGCGGCATGAACGGCTCGAGTGACGTGCAGGCTGCGAGGCCACGCGGAAACACCGGCGCGACCGTGATGCTCACGTGGCCCGGCAAGCCAGCCGACTGCTGCTGCAGGAAGGCGAGCGCGGCGGCGCGGATCGATTCGCCGTCCTGCTGGCCCGGCGGCGTGGCCTGCACGTTCGTGGCGACGGCGCTGGTATTG
Organism: Paraburkholderia sp. BR10141; assembly: GCF_056155635.1. Classification (NCBI taxonomy): domain Bacteria; kingdom Pseudomonadati; phylum Pseudomonadota; class Betaproteobacteria; order Burkholderiales; family Burkholderiaceae; genus Paraburkholderia; species Paraburkholderia sp. BR10141. The sequence continues at coordinate 131,633 of NZ_JBMIQH010000014.1, forward strand.
AGATTCGGCGGCGCGCCGGCGCTTGCGCTGGCAACCGGCTTCGCGAGCGTCGCCGCGCCGGCGTCCACGACCACCGGGGCGACGCGGTTCGGTGCGGTAGACAGGTTCACGCGCTGCAGCGTGCCCGCGTTGTTCGCGTTGTTCGCGTTGGCCGCCGGCACGCGCATGGGCTGGGCGCTCGCGCCCGGCGCGGGAACCGTGACGATGCGCGGCGCGTCGCCTTGGGGTGCGCGCTCGCCGGGACCCGGTATCGTGATCATGCCGTTCGACTCGACGCCCGCGCGTGCATCCTCCGGCACGCCGCGCGAATTCAGATCGGCGTAGCTGGCCGCGCGCAGCGGTGCGGCCTCATTGGCGGGAGCAACGCTGGCTACAGCCGCGGCGGGCTTCTTCGCATTGCTCGCGAGCATCGCGTTCATCTGCGCGGCGTCGGCGCCCGAGCGGTCGCCGGGGCCCGCAATGAAGATCTGGCCGCCGGCGGCTTCAGGTTGCGCCGGAGTTTGTGCATGAGCGAGCGTGCCGCCAAAGAGCGCGCTGCCAAGGGCGCAGGCCAGCACGCATGTCCAGGACGCGCGCCACGACAGCGCGCGCGCACGCCGCTCCAGGCCGGCGTGCGGCCTACGGAAAGGGGCAGTCTGCGGCATTGTCGTTCTCCATCGATTGCATTGACACGCCTCGCATTCTAGGCGGCGCCCCCCGCGCGCTTGCGTCGAATAGAGGGGCGCTTTACCGGCTATTCGTCCGATTGGTTCTTGCCACCCCCGCCTAATATTCCACTCCATGCGCAAAGGCCTTCGGACCACGCGCCTAACGTTTGCGCCGGTTTCCCCGCCGCCTGGCGAGCCCGCCGCGCTCACGCCGAATCCTTTTCGTTTCACGGAGAACGCCCAATGCTGGACAAACTCGATGCCGAATTCGCCTTTGGGCGCGAAGCGCTCGATGTGCGCGCCACGCGCCAGGCATTGATCTCTTCGAACATCGCGAACGCCGACACGCCGGGCTACCAGGCGCGCGACGTGGACTTCGCGGCGTCGCTCGCCGGCGCTTTGCGCCAGCAGGGCGCCGGCGGCACGGTGGGCATGAAGGCCACCTCGGGCGGCAACGCCCAGCCGCTCGCCATGGCGCAGCCCGCGGGCGTGACGAGCGGCATGCAGATGGCGTCGACCAAGTCGGGCCACATGGCCGGCGACGCGAAGCTGATCCCGACGGGCGGCCCCGCCGACACCTACAAGAGCCAGCTCATGTACCGCACGCCGGTGCAGCCCGCGCTCGACGGCAACACGGTCGATCTCGACACCGAGCGCGTGCAGTTCGCCGACAACGCGCTGCACTTCGAGTCGGGCATGACGGTGGTCTCGCAGCAGATCAAGACGATGCTCTCCGCGATCACCTCGGGTTCGAGCTGATCGCCGCACGCAACCGGAAGACGCAGTAACGAAGCCATGAACGACCAACGCGCGCGTGACGCGCACCTGATGTGAGGTCTACGAAACCATGCCATCCCTGATGAACATCTTCAGCGTTGCGGGCTCCGCCATGACGGCGGAATCGCAGCGCCTGAACGTGACGGCGTCCAACCTCGCCAACGCCGACAGCACGACCGGCCCCGACGGCCAACCGTACAAGGCGAAGCAGGTCGTGTTCGCAGTGAACCCGCTCGGCGGCGCGCGCACGGCCTCGGGCCAGCAGGTGGGCGGCGTCAGGGTGACCGGCGTGGTGGACGACCCCACGCCCATGAAAGAGACCTACGACCCCGACAATCCCTCCGCCAACGCGGACGGCTACGTGACGATGCCGAACGTCGATCCGGTGCAGGAGATGGTGAACATGATCTCGGCGTCACGCTCGTACCAGGCCAACGTCGAAACGCTGAACACGGCCAAGACGCTGATGCTCAAGACGCTCACGATCGGAACGTAAAGCGGCAACCTGAAGCACGGCAAGCCGCAGTCAGTACGGACACTGCAGTACATACAGAGACCAGCGGGCGCGAAATGAAGCAGCGCCTGCCACCACCACACGCCAAAGCACGAAGCGCAATCGAGGGAGAACGCGTTGAGTTCCAGCAACACAACCATCGGCGGCAGCACCGCCACCGTGTCGCAGCAACTGCTCGACACCATGAACGGCACGAGCTCGAGTTCGTCGTCGGCGTCGTCGAGCGGCACGAGCGCGAGCGACCTGCAGTCCACGTTCCTGCGGATGCTCGTCGCGCAGTTGCAGAACCAGGACCCGACCAATCCGATGGACAGCTCGCAGATGACCTCGCAGCTCGCCCAGATCAACACGGTGTCGGGCATCCAGCAGCTCAACACGTCGCTGTCGTCGCTCTCCACGCAGCTTTCGGCGGGCCAGAACGCGCAGGCCGCGCTGCTGATCGGCTCGACCGTGCTCGCCCCGGGCAGCAGCGCCGCCGTGTCGAGCGGCAGCGCGCCGCAGCTCGGCGTGACGCTGCCTTCGGCGGTCTCGGACGTGAAGCTCACGATCACCAATTCGGCAGGCCAGGTCGTCAACACGCTCGACCTCGGCGCGCAGTCGGCCGGCACCGTGCCGGTCACCTGGAACGGCAAGGACAGCTCGGGCAATACGGTCGCCGACGGCACCTACACGATCAGCGCCAGCGCGACGACCAACGGCCAGTCAGCCACGGCAACCGCGCTCGTCGCGAGCCAGGTGCAGGGCGTGGTCCAGAAGTCGGACGGCACCCCGAGCCTCTCGCTCGCCAACGGCAAGACCGTCGCGCTTACGAGCGTCGGCGCCATTCTCTGAACACGATAAACGCGGAGTAGACAACCATGGGCTACCAGCAAGGATTGAGCGGCCTCGCCGCGTCGTCGAACGACCTCGACGTGATCGGCAACAACATCGCCAATGCGAACACCGTCGGCTTCAAGCAGAGCACGGCGCAGTTCGCCGACGTCTACGCGAACACCATTGCGACGTCGGTGGGCAACCAGATCGGCCTCGGCGCCTCGCTCCAGACCGTGCAGCAGGACTTCGCGCAAGGCACGATCAGCACGACGGGCCAGGCGCTGAACGTCGCCATCAACGGCAACGGCTTCTACCAGATGTCGCACAACGGCACGATCACGTATTCGCGTAACGGCGTGTTCCAGCTCGACAAGAACGGCTTTATCACCGACGCGTCGGGCAACGACCTGATGGGCTATGCCGCCAGTTCGACGGGCGTGATCAACACCGCGCAGACCGTGCCGCTGCAGGTGCCGACCACCAACATCGCGCCGGTTGCGACCAAGAACATCACGGCGCAGCTGAACCTGAACGCGCAGGCCACGACGCCTACCACGACGACCTTCAGCGAAACCGACTCGACGAGCTACACGTATTCGACGTCGGTCACGGCTTACGACACGCTCGGCGGCGCACAGACGGTCAACATGTATTTCGCGAAAGACGCGACGAGCGGCCAGTGGGACGTGTATGCCGGTCAGCCGGGCTCGGTGACGAAGCTCGGCACCGCACAGTTCAGCTCGTCCGGCGCGCTCCAGAGCATCACGGCCAGCGCCCCGGCAACGACCAACGGCACCACGTCGTTCAGCTTCAACATCAACCCGACGGACGGCTCCACGAAGCCCCAGTCGCTGACGCTCGACCTCGCGGGCACGACGCAGTACGGCTCGGCCAACGGCGTGAACAACCTCGCCCAGGACGGCTACGCGAGCGGCACGCTGTCGAACTTCTCGATCGCCGCGGACGGCACCATCACCGGCAACTACTCGAACGGCCAGACCATGTCGCTCGGCCAGATCGTGCTCGCCAACTTCAACAACCCGAACGGCCTTTTGAACCTGGGCGGCAACCAGTTCCAGCAAACGGCGGCCTCGGGCGTCGCGCAGGTCTCCACGCCGGGCAGCACGAACCACGGCACGCTCACGGGCGGCGCGCTCGAAGCGTCGAACGTCGACCTGACGAACCAGCTCGTCGACCTGATTACGGCCCAGCGCAACTACCAGGCGAACGCGCAGACCATCAAGACGCAGCAGACCGTCGACCAGACGCTGCTGCAGATGTAACGCGGCTAACCACGTACCGGGCACATCATGGACCGACTGATCTATACCGCGATGACGGGCGCGAGCCAGGCGCTCGAGCAGCAGGCCGTCGTCGCGAACAACCTCGCGAACGTCTCGACCACGGGCTTTCGCGCGCAGCTCGCCAACTTTCGCGCCGTGCCGATGTCGTTCGGCGACGGCTCGACGGTGAACGACCAGACCACGCGCACCTACGTGCTCTCGGCAACGCCTGGCTCGGACATGACGCCCGGTGCGATCTCGCATACCGGCAACCCGCTCGACATCGCGATTCAAGGCCAGGGTTTCATGGCCGTGCAGACGGCCGACGGCAACGAGGCCTATACGCGTGCGGGCAATCTGCACGTCGATGAAAACGGCCAGCTCGTCACGGCCAACAACCTGCAGGTGATCGGCGGCGGCGGCCCGATCGCGGTGCCGCCGGGCTCGGCGATCACGATCGGCAAGGACGGCACGGTATCGGCCATCGCGCCGGGCAGCCCCGCCAACGCGATCGCCATGATCGACCAGATCAAGTTCGTCAACCCGCCGGCAGGCGCGATTACGCGCGGTGACGACGGCCTGTTCCACACGTCGGACGGCAACCCCGCCGACGCGGACCAGACCGTCCAGGTCGCAACCGAGTCGCTCGAGGGCAGCAACGTGAACCCGGTGGCGGCGATGGTCTCGATGATCACCAACGCGCGCCAGTTCCAGATGCAGACCAAGCTGCTCCAGAACGCGGACCAGAACGAGCAGAGCGCGAACCAGCTGCTCAACTTCAGCTAAGCCATTTCAAGTTAAATGAAGGCCGCCTCGCGCAGCGCGAGGCCGGACCGGGAGAAAGACACCGTGAACCGATCGCTCTACATCGCCGCCACCGGCATGAACGCCCAGCAGGCGCAGATGGACGTGATCTCGAACAACCTCGCGAACGTGAGCACCAATGGCTTCAAGGGCTCGCGCGCGGTGTTCGAGGACCTCATGTACCAGACGCTGCGCCAGCCGGGTGCGAACTCGACCCAGCAAACCGAACTGCCTTCGGGCAGCCAGGTGGGCACGGGCGTGCAGCAGGTGGCGACCGAGCGTCTCTATACGCAGGGCAACCTGCAGCAGACCGGCAACTCGAAGGACGTGGCGATCAACGGCGCCGGCTTCCTCCAGGTGCAGATGCCCGACGGCACGACGGCCTACACGCGCGACGGCTCGTTCCAGACCAACGCGCAAGGCCAGCTCGTGACGGCGAGCGGCTACCAGGTGATGCCGGCGATCACGGTGCCCGCCAACGCCACCTCGCTCACCATCGGCAGCGACGGCGTGGTCACGGTCACGACGCCGGGCTCCAGCAATAACACGACCATCGGCACGCTGCAGCTCGCCATGTTCATCAACCCGGCCGGCCTGCAGTCGAACGGGCAGAACCTGTTGTCGGAAACGGCATCGTCGGGCGCGCCCACGGTTTCCACGCCGGGCCAGAATGGTTCGGGCACGCTCAACCAGGGCTACGTGGAATCGTCGAACGTGAACGTCGTGCAGGAACTCGTGAACATGATCGAGACGCAGCGCGCCTACGAAATCAACAGCAAGGCGGTCACCACTTCTGACCAGATGCTGCAAACCCTCAGCCAGATGCAGGTCTGAGGTCTCCCTGGTTAATCAAGTCGGTGAAGAATATGTCGCAGTCCGTTCGAAACCATCCTCGCATCCGCGCGCGGCATCCGGGCACCCCCCGGCCGTTCGTGGCGGCTGTGGCGCTCGCGATGCTGGCGGGCTGCGCCTACCTACCCAACCGGCAGCCGATCACGCAGCAGCCCATGACGGCCGTGCCGCCCCCGCCGCCCGCGAACACCTCGCCGGGCGCGATCTACAACCCCGGCTACGCGGGACGGCCGCTCTTCGAGGACCAGCGTCCGCGCAATACCGGCGACATCCTCACGATCGTCATCTCCGAAAACATCAATGCGACCAAGTCGTCGGGCGCGGCCACCAAGCGCGGCACCAGCGCCAGCTTCTCGGGCACCGCGAACTTCCTGCCGGGCTTCTTCAACCGCGCGAACCTGAATACGACGGGCGCGAACCAGTTTGACGCCACGGGCGGCGCGAACGCTTCGAACACGTTCACGGGCGTCATTACCGTGACCGTGACGAACGTGCTGCCCAACGGCAATCTCGTCGTGTCCGGCGAGAAGCAGATGCTCATCAACCAGGGCAATGAATACGTGCGCTTTTCCGGCGTCGTCAATCCGAACACCGTTGCCGGAGACAACTCCGTGCTATCGACCGACGTCGCCGACGCGAAGATCGAATACTCCGCGAAAGGCGTGATCGACGAGGCCGAGACGATGGGCTGGCTGCAACGCTTTTTCCTGAACATCGCGCCATGGTGAAGATCCGCTTCCATCGTTCGCGCCGCTCGCGCATGAAGGACGTGCTCGCCGCGCTCGGCGTGGCATTCGGCTTCGTGGTGGCCTGCGGTGCGCTCGTCGCCTACGCGACGCCGGCGCGCGCCGAGCGAGTGAAAGACCTCGCGACGTTCCAGGGCGTGCGTGACAACCCGCTCATCGGCTACGGCCTCGTGGTGGGTCTCGACGGCACCGGCGACCAGACGACCCAGGCGCCGTTCACGACGCAGACGCTCGCGAACATGCTCGCGAACCTCGGCATCTCGATCAACAACACGTCGAGCTCGTCGGGTTCCTCGTCGACGCTCAACAACATGCAGCTGAAGAACGTCGCCGCCGTGATGGTGACGGCCGTGCTGCCGCCGTTCGCGCGGCCGGGCGAGCAGATCGACATCACGGTGTCGTCGCTCGCCAACGCGAAGAGCATTCGCGGCGGTACGCTGCTGCTCACGCCGCTCAAGGGCGCCGACGGCCAGGTCTACGCGCTCGCGCAGGGCAACGTGGCCGTGGGCGGCGCGGGCGCCTCGGCCAACGGCAGCAAGGTGCAGGTGAACCAGCTCGCCGCGGGGCGCATTGCCGGCGGTGCGATCGTCGAGCGCGCGGTGATCTCGCCGGTTTCGCAGCAAGGCGGTCTGCTCACGCTGACCGTCAACGACATGGACTACGACACGACGCAGCGCATCGTCTCGGCCGTCAACAACATGTTCGGCCCGGGCACGGCCTCGCCGCTCGACGGCCGCACGATACAGGTGCACGGGCCGGCCGATCCGGGGTCGCAGGTGGGCTTCATCGCGCAGATCCAGGACCTCAACGTGAATCCGGCCACGCCGGCCGCGAAGGTGATCCTGAACGCGCGCACCGGCTCGATCGTCATGAACCAGATGGTGACGCTGGAGAGCTGCGCGGTCGCGCACGGCAATCTCTCGGTCGTCGTGAACACGCAGACGGCGGTGAGCCAGCCCGGTGCGTTTTCCAATGGCCAGACGGTGGCGACGCGGCAGTCGCAGATCCAGCTGAAGCAGGACAACGGGTCGCTCAAGCTCGTAACGGCGGGTGCCAATCTCGCCGAGGTCGTGAAAGCGCTCAACGCGCTGGGCGCCACGCCGGCGGATCTGATGTCGATCCTGCAGGCGATGAAGGCGGCGGGCGCACTGCGCGCCGACCTCGAGATCATCTAAGGGGTGTAACTTGGATAATACGAAGAACATCGGCGGCGGCAGCCTCGACCTCACCAACCGCTTCGCGCTCGACGTGCAGGGCTTCGACTCGATGCGCGCCGCGGCGAACGCCTCGCCCCAGCAGGGCGTGAAGATGGCCGCGAAGCAGTTCGACGCGGTCTTCACGCAGATGATGCTCAAGAGCATGCGCGACGCGACGCCCGACGACGGCCCGCTCGACTCGCACGACGGCGCGCAGTTCACCTCGATGATGGATCAGCAGCTCGCCCAGCAGATGTCGAACAAGGGCATCGGCGTGGCGAACGCGATGCTCAAGCAACTCATGCGCAGCATGGGGGGCGCTGCCGGTGCCGATGGCGCGGGTGGTGCCGGTGGTGCGGGCGGCGTGGCGGGCGCGATCTCGGGGCTTTCGGGCAAGGACGCGAGCGAGGGCAACCTCGCCATGCTCAATGCGCTCGGCCGCGCCTACGGCAACGCTGCCGCCAATGGCGCGCTCGCCAACGGCTCGGGCTACAGCGGCAACAGCGCGCTCACGCCGCCGGTCAAGGGCAACGGCGACGCTTCGGTGGACGCCTTCGTCGACAAGCTCGCCAACGCCGCGCAGCAGGCCAGCTCGACCACGGGCATCCCGGCGCGCTTCATTCTCGGCCAGGCTGCGCTCGAATCGGGCTGGGGCAAGCGCGAGATCAAGAACGCCGACGGCTCGGCGAGCCACAACGTGTTCGGCATCAAGGCGACCAAGGACTGGACCGGCAAGAGCGTCTCGACGGTCACGACCGAGTACGTGAACGGCCAGCCGCATCGTGTGGTGGAGAAGTTCCGCGCCTACGACTCGTACGAAGACGCGATGACCGACTACGCCACGCTGCTCAAGAACAATCCGCGCTACGCGTCGGTGATCAACGGCTCGAAGAGCGCCGAAGGCTTCGCGCACGGCATGCAGCGCGCGGGCTACGCGACCGACCCGCACTATGCGAAAAAGCTGCTGACCATCATGCAGCGGATGGCCTGAAGATCGATTCGACGCCCGGCGCCACGGTTGACGTCAATTAGGCAACCGCAAACGTTGGCTCGGCGCAGTTGCCGGAAGAAGCTGCGCACGCGTGTTTCATGCAGGGAAAAGGCACATTTTTTTTACGCCCAATCCCTAAATTTTTCGTCATGTCTGCCGCTAATGCAGGCGAGATGGAAAAGCAATCCGGGCGGTCGGACCGCCCGAACGGCGCGGGCGGAAAGGGTCCGCTCTCGCGCCGGCACGTTCACGAATTTCCGGCAGGCCGATGAATACCGTTCAGTCGAATCCACAGGAAGCAGGCGAGGGCGCCGAGGGTGCCGACGGCTCCCACGATTTTGGGCGCCGCAATCCGCTCGAGATCGGCGTCCAGCTACGCAATCTCGTCAATCGCGGCGACTTCCTGACCCTCCAGTATCGCGGCGGACAGCTCGTCACGCGCATTCTGGCCGTCAACGGACGCGAGCGCACTTTCGTGTTCGACTGGGGCGCGATGCCCGAGCAGAACACGGGCGTGCTCGCGGCGCCCGAGTGCCTGTTCCACGCCTCGCCCGACGGCGTACGCGTGGAGTTCAAGACGGCTACGCCGCGGCGCACCGAGTTCGAAGGGCACCCCGCGTTCGAAGCCGATTTCCCCGAAGTGCTGTTCTACGTGCAGCGGCGCGAGTACTTCCGCGTCGACACGCCCGTGCTCGAGCCGTGCATCTGCCGCGGCGAGCTGCCGAGCGGCGGCCCGCGCTTTGCGTACGAGGTGCATGACCTCTCGCTCGGCGGCCTCGGACTGCGTACGACCGAGGAGCGCGTCGCGGACCTCGCCATGGGGCTCGTGCTGCCCGACGTCGAACTCGACCTGCGGGCGCACGGCAAGCTGCGCGTGGATCTCGCGCTCGTCGTGCTGCGCTTCATCGATCTGCCCAACGGCGACCGCCGCTATCACATGGGCTTTCGCTTCGACGCGCTGCCCGGCGCCTCCGAGAACACGCTGCAGCGCTATATCACGCAGCTCGAGATGAAGCGCCGCGCGCTCGCGCGTGCCTGAGCGGCACGCGCCTCGCCCGCACGATCCGCCACACCCCGGACGGCGCAGCGCATGCTGCGCCGGCGCGCCCGCCGCGCGGCAGCCGCGCACGCGCCCACTCGCTAACGTTTTCGTCCCCATCGGGCGCTCAATTTTTGCAGTGCGTTGCCGTTATACCGTGAGTACACCACGCGGTTTGCCAGGGGGGCAGGCCGCTTTCGAGGATTACGCATGTCCAACATTTTCTCGATCGGTCTGAGCGGCCTGCAGGCGGCGCAGATTGGTATCTCGACCACCGGCGAGAACATCAGCAACTCGACGACCGCGGGCTACACCGTCGAGAAGCCCGTGTACCAGGAATCGGCAGGCCAGTACACGTCGAACGGCTATCTCGGCAGCGGCGTCACCACCGCGACCGTGCAGCGCGCGTACAGCCAGTACCTCACGACGGCCGTCAACAATGCGCAGACGGCCAGCAGCTCGTACACGGCTTCGTACAACCTCGCCACGCAGCTCTCCAACCTCGTGGGGAGCCCGACCTCGGGCATCGCCACCGCGATCACGAACTTCTTCACGGGCCTGCAGAACGTCTCGAATTCGCCTTCGGATACCGCAGCGCGGCAAACCGTGCTCTCCGACGCGCAGACGCTCGCCACCCAGATCAACGCCGCGAGCCAGCAGTACGACGCGATGCGCCAGAGCGTGAACACGCAGCTCACGAGCGCGGTCTCGCAAATCAACACCTACACGCAGCAGATCGCGAACCTCAACGCGCAGATCACGTCCGCGAGCTCGAGCGGCCAACAGCCGAACCAGCTGCTCGATCAACGCGATCAAGCGGTCGCGAACCTCTCGCAGCTCGTGGGCGTCCAGGTCGTGCAGGGCAGCACCGGCTACAGCGTGTTCCTCGGCAACGGCCAGCCGCTCGTGGTCAGCAGCCAGAGCTACAACCTCGGCACGCAGCCTTCGAGCACCAACCCGCAGGAACTGGCCGTGACCTGGCAGGGCCTGAATGGCGCGAGCGCCGCATCGCAAGGCGCGCCGCAGGTGCTGTCGTCGGCCGCACTGCAAGGCGGCACCGTGGGCGGCCTCGTTTCGTTCGTCTCGTCCACGCTCGATCCGGCGGAGTCGCAACTGGGCGCGATCGTGACGAGTTTCGCCGCGCAGGTGAACTCGCAGAACGCACTCGGCCTCACGCTCTCGGGCGGTGCGGGCGGCAACCTGTTCACGGTGGGCAACCCGCTCGTCACGGCCAGCTCGACGAATCCCGACACGCAGACCACGGTCAGCGCGACGCTCACGAACAGCACGCAGCCGCTCACCGACAACTACAAGCTGAGCTACGACGGCACGAACTGGAACCTCACCGACACGACGACGAACTCGCTGGTCGCGACCCAGCCGAACGGCACCGCGCCGATCAAGATCGGCGGCTTTTCGATTACGCCTTCGGGCACGGTGAGCGCGGGCGACTCGTTCATGATCCAGCCGACGGCCGGCGCACTCGCGAGCTTCTCGGTCGCGACCAGCGACCCCGCGGCGATCGCGGCGGCCACGCCGGTCGTCGTGTCGGCGTCCACGAAGAACGCAGGCACGGCCACGGTTTCGCAGGGCACGGTCGGCGCAGGTTACTCGACCAGCGCGCTGCCTGTCACGCTCTCATACGCCTCGACGAGCACCACGACCGGCACGCTGAGCGGTTTCCCCGTCGGTTCGAAGGTGCAGGTCACCGTGGCCGGCTCGAGCACGCCGACGACGTACACGATCACGAGCAGCACGACGCCGGTGAGCTACGACGCCACCACGGGCGCGACGATCGCCATCATGGATTCCACGGGCACCGTCACGAACGCAAGCTTCACGATGACGGGCACGCCCTCGAACAACGACACGTTCACGGTGGCGGGCAACAAGAGCGGCACGCAGGACGGCCGCAACGCGCTCGCGCTCGCGAACCTCACCTCAAGCACGGCGTACACGGGATCGACCACGCTCACCACGGCGTATGCGAACTACGTGAACTCGATCGGCGACACGGCAAGCCAGCTCAAGGCGTCGAACACGTCGCAGCAGTCGCTCGTGACGCAGCTCACCTCGCAGCAGCAGTCGGTGCAGGGCGTGAACCTCGACGAGGAAGCCGCGAACCTGCTGCAGTATCAACAGCTCTATCAGGCCAACAGCAAGGTGATCCAGACGGCGGCATCGCTGTTCCAGACCCTGCTCGGCATTTTCCAGTGAGGCGCTGACCCATGCGTATCGCGACTTCCCAGATTTTTTCCTCCAGTCTGTCGACGATGGAGAACCAGCAGTCCCAGCTCCTTCAGGTCCAGCAGCAGATCTCGACCGGCGTGGCGATTTCGAACCCGGGCGACAATCCGCTCGGCGCCGCGCAGGCCGTGACGCTTTCCGCCACGAGCGCGACGCTCACGCAGTACACGTCGAACCAGACCACGGCGCTCACTGCGCTGCAGCTCGAGGACACGACGCTCTCGAGCGTGACGAGCACGATGCAGAGCATTCACTCGCTCATCATCGAAGCGCAGAACGGCTCGCTCACGGACCAGGCGCGCCAGGCGATCGCCCAGCAGATGCAAGGCGACCGCAACCAGCTGCTCACGCTCGCCAATACCACGGACGGCGCGGGCAACTACATCTTCTCGGGCTTCCAGAGCACCTCGCAGGTGTTTTCGAACAAGTCGGGCGGCGGCGTGACTTACAACGGCGACGCGGGCCAGCGCGTGATGCAGGTGGCCGGCACGCGCAACATCGCGGTCGGCGACACGGGCACGACGGTGTTCCAGAGCGTGCAGGCCGTGGGTTCGGCCAACGTGGCCTCGGGCAGTTCGTCGAACAAGGGCACGGGCGTGATCAGCGGCGTGACGGTGACGGACCCGACCCAGGCGACCAACAACGACCACTACTCGATCGCGTTCGCCACCGACGCGACCACGGGCGCGCTCACCTACACGGTGACCGACAACAGCGTCAGCCCGGCGACGACCACGACGCCGGCCAATTACACCGAAGGCAATCCAATCTCGCTCGGCTCGGGCATGAGCGTGACGATGTCGGGTACGCCCAGTGCGGGCGACTCGTTCTCGGTCACGCCGGCCACGGCGTCGCAGAACACGGACGTGTTCGCGAGCATCGACAGCATCATCGCTGCGCTGAACACGCCCACGAGCGGCTCCACCGCCGCGGTCGCGAACCTCAACAATGCGCTGAACACGGGCCTCACGCAGATCGGCAACTCGCTGTCGAACGTGATCACGGTGCAGGCTTCCGTGGGCGGCCGCGAGCAGGAAGTGAAGGCGCTGCAAACGGTCACGTCGACCAACTCGCTGCAGGTCACGTCGAACCTCACCGACCTCACGAGCACCAACACAGTGGCCGCGATCAGCCAGTTCGAGCAGCTGTCGAACGCGCTCACGGCTTCGCAAAAGAGCTTCGCGGCAACGCAAAATCTCTCGCTGTTCCAGTACATCAATCCTTGATCGTGAGGCATTGAGCGGTCGAAAAAAAAGCGGATTCCGATCCGCTTTTTTATTGCGCTGCGCGCGCGTCGTGCGAGGCGCGTTTCAACCGTGCGGCCGCAGCGCGCCGGCCACGCGGCCCATCTGGTCGATACCGCTGTCGAACAGGCGCGCGAAGTAGGGAATCAGGTTCGGCATCATCAGCTGAATGAGCAGCAGGCCCACGAGCATCGTGAGCGCGAAGCCGATCTGGAAGATACCGATTTGCGGGGCCGCGCGGTTCAGAATGCCGAGCGACAGATTGGTGATGAGAAGCGCTACCACCACCGGCAACGAAAGCAGCAGGCCCGAGGTGAGGATCGTCGCGCCATAGCTGGCGATCAGCTGCCAGCCCGAGGCGCCGAGCACGCTTGCCGTGACCGGCAGCGTCTGGAACGTGGCGACGAGCGCCGCAATCATCTGCAGATGGCCGTCGAACACGAGGAAGGCCAGCATCGCCATCATGTTCAGCCAGGAGGAGAGCGCGGGCGAACTGGTGTTGGCCTGCGGGTCGAAGAAGCTCGCGAAGCCCAGACCCATGCCGAGGCTCATCATGTCGCCCGCCGCGGTGACGACCGCGAACACGAGCTGCATCGTGAAGCCGAGCGCCACGCCGATCAGGAACTGGTTGACGAGGATCCACACGCCCTCGGCGGAAAACACCGTGACTTGCGGCATCGCGCCGAGCGTAGGCGCGACGATCAGCGTGATGAAGCCCGCGAGGCCGATCTTCACGCGCGTCGGCACGGAGCGGTTGCCCACCAACGGCGCGACCGCCACGAGCGCCAGAATGCGCGTGAACGGCCAGAGGAAGGCCGTGAGCCAGGCGTTGAGCTGCGCGTAGGTGACCGTAAACATCGTGTGCCGGAAGACGAGCGCCGAAAGCGCAGAGGGGCGGCCGGGGCTGCGCTTAGCCCGCGAGCTGCGGAATGCTCGTGAAGATGCGGTGCATGTAGTCGAGCATCGTCGTGAGCATCCACGGGCCGGCGATCACGAGCGTGACCGCGATGGCGACCAGCTTCGGGATGAATGCGAGCGTGGATTCGTTGATCTGCGTGGCCGCCTGGAAAAGGCTCACCACCAGGCCCACCACGAGCGCGACGAGCAGGAGCGGCGCAGCAAGCAGGAGCGCCACATACATCGCCTCGTGAGAGAGCGTCATGACCATTTCGGGCGTCATGTCTGTGTCCTCAGGTAAAGCTCTGCGCGAGCGAGCCGATCAGCAGTTGCCAGCCGTCCACCAGCACGAACAGCATCAGTTTGAACGGCAGCGAAATCGTCGCGGGCGACACCATCATCATACCCATCGACATCAGCACGCTCGCCACCACCAGGTCGATGATGAGAAACGGGATGAAGATCGTGAAGCCGATCTGGAAGCCCGTCTTCAGCTCGCTCGTGACGAACGAGGGCACGAGCAGCGTGAGCGGCACGTCCTCGGGTCCCTGCATGGGCGCCGCGTGCGAGATGCGCGCGAACAGCGCGAGGTCGGACTCGCGGGTCTGGCGCAGCATGAAGGTCTTGAAGGGCGCGACACCCCGCGCCACGGCGTCGTCCATCGAAATCGTGCCGGCCGAGAACGGCTTGTAGCCGTCGTTGTAGGCCTTGTCGAGCACCGGCGACATCACGAACAGCGTGAGAAAGAGCGCCAGGCCCACGAGCACCTGGTTGGGCGGCGTGGTCGTCGTGCCGAGCGCCTGGCGCAGCAGCGAGAGCACGATGATGATGCGCGTGAAGCTCGTCATCATCAGCACCATCGCCGGCAGGAACGACAGCATCGTGAGCAGCAGCATCGTCTGCACGCTCAGCGAGTACGTCGTTCCGCCGTTGGGGCCGGGGCTCGTGTTGAAGGCGGGGAGGCCTTGCGGGCCGCCCGCGCTCTGCGCGTGCGCCAGGTGCGGCAGCGCGAGGGCGAAGGCGCCCGCGCCGAGCATCAGCGCGAACGGAAGCGCCGTTCTGGCGATCTTCGCGAGGGTAGCCGCGCGCGCGCGGACATCGCCGCCTGCGCCCGGCGCATGAAGGGAACTGCCGTGCATTTACTGCGCTCCGCCGTCGTGACGCATGAAACGCGCGTTGATGCGTTTGTTCGCCTCGCTTTTCAGCGCGTCACGAAAGCGCTGTGCGAAGGTGCCCGAGAGGGCAGGGGCGTTGGGAGCGGCCGCTGCGACGCCTGCGGGAAGCTCACCCGCGGGCAGCGTGTGGAGCAGGCGCACGTTGCCGGGCGCGGCGCCCAGCACGAGCCAGGTATCGCCGATCTCGACGACGGCCACGCGCTCCTTGCCGCCGAGCGATGCGCCGCCCACGGTCTTCACGAGCGCGTTCTTCGGGCCGCCCTGGAGGCCGAGACGCCGCGCGAGCCAGGCGCAGCCGAATACCACGGCAATCACGAGCGCCAGACCCAGCACCGTCTGCACCACCGCGCCGAACCCGAGCGCGGGGACCGCGCTGCCGGCGATCACGGCGGATGCGCCCGAAGCAGCCGATGCCGCGCGCGTGGCTTCGTTGAGCGCCTGAAGGTCGGCGGCTCGCGCGCTCATGACCGCGAAGACGGCCGCGCCGGCGAGCGAAAGGTGTACAGCGAGGCGCCACGAGAATCGCAGCACGCGCGCGCCGCGGGACTTCTGCGTGCGTCGCGCGTTGGCGCCGGGAACAGCCTGGGGTTTCATCGGTTCAGCTTCCGGATCCGCTCGGACGGCGTGATGATGTCGGTGAGACGAATGCCGAACTTGTCGTTCACGACCACCACTTCGCCCTGGGCGATGAGGCAGCCGTTCACGAGCACGTCCATCGGCTCGCCGGCCATGCCGTCGAGTTCCACGACCGAGCCCTGCGCGAGTTGCAGCAGGTTGCGGATGGCGATCTTGGTGCGGCCCAGCTCCACGGTCATCTGGACGGGAATGTCCAGAATCATGTCGATGTCGTTGGCCGTTCTGGTCGAATCGACCTTCGAAAGCGGCTGGAACACGGCCGCCGGTTGCGCGGCGGGCGCTTCGTTGCTGTTCTGCTCGGCAAGCGCGCTCGCCCAGTCGTCCATCGAGTCGCTGCCCGCTTCCGGCGCCGCAGCCTCGAAACCCGGGTCGAGCACCGGCTCGTCTGCGCTCGTGCCGTTGATGTCACTCATATCCACCTTCCTTCATCGTGTCGGCTGCGCTGATCATCTTCTGGACCCGCAACGCGTATTGACCATTGAAAATTCCGTAGCCGCACTCCATCACGGGCACGCCGTCCACCTTGGCGGTGATGTGCTCTGCGATGTTCATGGGCAGCACGTCGCCCTTCTTCATGTTCAGGATCTGCTCGAACGTCACGGGCACCTGCGCGAGGTCGGCCGTGAGCTCGACTTCGGCGGCCTGCACCTGCTTCGAGAGCACGCGCACCCAGCGGCGATCCACGTCGAGCACTTCGCCTTGCAGCGGCGAGGCGAGCACGTCGCGGATCGGCTCGATCATCGAGTACGGCATGCAGATGTGCAGCGTGCCGCCCGTCGGCCCGAATTCGATCGAGAACTGCGTGACGATCACGATCTCGTTGGGCGTGGCAACGTTTGCGAACTGCGTATGCATTTCAGAACGCACGTATTCGAACTGAAGCGGCCGCACGCTTTTCCACGCGGTCGTGTAGTGGTCGAACACGAGATTGAGCAGCTTGCCGATGATGCGCTGTTCGGTCTGCGTGAAGTCGCGGCCTTCCACTCGCGTGTGAAAACGGCCGTCGCCGCCGAACAGGTTGTCCACGACGAAGAACACGAGGTTCGGGTCGAACACGAACAGCGACGTGCCGCGCAGCGGCTTCACGTGCACGAGGTTCAGGTTCGTCGGGATCGGCAGGTTGCGGGTGAACTCGCTGTACTTCTGCACGCGCACCGGACCGACCGAGATTTCGGCGGTGCGGCGCATGAAATTGAAGATGCCGACGCGCAACAGGCGCGCAAAGCGCTCGTTGATGATTTCGAGGCCGGGCATCCGGCCGCGAACGATACGTTCCTGCGTCGCGATGTTGTAGGGCCGTACGCCCTGCTTCTCCGAGCCGCTCGAATCGGAATCGACTTCGCCGGTGACGCCTTTGAGGAGGGCATCGACCTCCTCCTGGGACATGAACTCGTCGTGACCCATCGTCATGATGACTGGCCCTCCATCGCGGGAATCATGTCAGTCACGCTCACTGGACGACGAATTCGGTGAACAGCACGTCGTCGACGTGCATCGGCTTCTCGTTCGCGCCGGCAGGCTGCGAGATCAGCACGGCGAGTTCCGTGGCGAGCGCACGCTTGCCGTCGAGCGGTGCGAGGTCGGACGGATGCTTGTTCGAGAGCGCGAGCAACAAGCGGCTGCGGATCTCGGGCATGCGCGCGACGAGCGCGTCCTGGGTGGCCTGGTTGTCGAGCTTGAGCGTGAGGCCGATGCGCAGGTAGTGCGACTCGCCGTCGTCGGCCTGCAGATTGACGGTCATCGGCTCGAGCGCGTAGTACACGGGCATTGCCGGCGGCGCGGCGGTCGGCGTGACCGGCGCGCTCGCCGTGTGGCGCGACATGAAGAACCACGTCGCGCCGCCCGCCGCGGCGGCGGCGAGGATCGCAATGAGCGCGATGACGATAATGCGCTTCATCGGTCCGGGTTTCGCGCCCTGGGGCGCGGCTTGCTGGGATGCGGTGGTGGTCGCCATGTCGAAAGTCAGCCTGGATGCTTGCAAGGGTCCGGGGCACCGACCTGGTGGTCAGTCCGGGCATGCTGCATTGTTCCGGCTTTTGCCTTTCAGCGATGGGAGGAATAGACGGGGGAATTCCGGCTATCTCGTGGTTTTGTTGCGCGCCGCGGCAAGCCGGGCGCGCAAGGACGAGAGGTCAGGGCGCGCAGCCGCTGGGCGCGGCTGCGTAAGGCAGGGTGTCAGGAAGGTGTCAGGCGAAGGTGTCGATCAGGCCGACGGAGCGCTGCGTGACGCTCGCGGCGCTGCTCGTCTCGTCCACGGCATCCGTTGCGGCGAGCGTGCTGCCCGAGCCGGAACCGGAACGGCCGGAGCGGCCCGAACCGCTGCCGTCCTGCTGCGCCTGCTGGTTCATCTGGCGCGAGAAGCCGTCGCTCACGCTCGCGCTGCCAAGGCCGATGCCGTTTTGCTCCATGGCCTCGCGCAGCTTCGGCAGGGCCGCCTCGACGGCCTCGCGCACCTGCTGGTGCTGCGAGACGAAGAGGGCGTGCGCGTGGGTGTCCGAGACCTGCAGCACGACCTGGAGCGGTCCGAGATCCTTCGGATTGAGCGTGAGTTCCGCCGACTGCTGGTGTGCGTTCGAGAGGAACACGACCTTCTGGCTGAGCGCGTCTTCCCAGTCGTTCGTGCCGACCTGCGGCGCGATCGACGCGGAGGCGGCCGCCGCCGCCGGATTCGCGCTTGCGCTGGCCGCCTGGGCGGCCTGAGCCTGCGCGGCCGTCGCGGCGGCGACCGCCGCGGCCTGGGTCGCGGCGAGCGCGTCGGTCGTCGCGGTGCTCGCCGTGGCGTCGGTCTGCGTGGCGGCGCCTGCCTGCTGCTGCGCCGCTGCCGTGAGCGCGTCGGTGGCGGCCTTCGCGGCGTCGGTCGCGGCTGTCGTGGCGCCCTTGGCCGCGTCGGCGCTCGCGCCGCTGCTTGCGGCCGTGCTGAACGCCTTGCTCTGGGCGGTCGCGCTCAAATGCGAGGCGAAGCTGCTGACGATGTTCGAACCCGAGCCCGTGCTGGCCGTGGTTGCGCCATTCGCAGCCGATCCGGCCGTGCTCGCCGCATGCGTGGCGAGCGTAGCCGCGCCGCCGCGCAGTTGCGCGAGCGCGGCTTGCAGGGCGTCGTGCACCGACGTCGAGGCGCTGCTCGCGGCGCTGCCCGTGGCCGTGCCGTCGCCTGCCGCGCCGGCAACTGCTGTGGCTGCCGTGGCGGCCGCTGCTGCCGCCGCGGAGGCGACGCCGGCGAGCGTGCTGTCGCTGCTCGCCTGGCTGCCGTCGGCGTTCGTGTCGGTGCTCATGTTGTCCTGGGTCTGCTGGCCCTGCTGCGCTTGCTGCGTTTGCTGCGCCTGCTGGGCTTGAGCCGCGGCGGCCTGCGCGCCTGCGTCAGTGGCCTGCTTTTGCTGGGTGCGCGCGGCGGCGGCGCGGTGATCGGCGCTCGAGGTGCCCTGCGAGGACTGGCTCGAGCTCGAGCTGGGCGTCTGCGAAGCACCGCTGTTGCTGCTGCTGCTTTGCGAGGCGCTGCTGCTCGACGTGTTCGAATTGGACTGCGCCGACGCATTCGACTGCGCGCTTTGCGCCGCCTGGGCGTTCTGGTTCGCCTGCGCGCTTTGCGCGTTCATCTGCTGCTGCAGCGTCTGCGCGAAACCCTGGCTGGCGGCATCGGCCTGGCTAATGGCGTTCGCTGCCGTGTTCGACACGGCGTTCGAGGTGGAATTGCCCGTCACGGCGTCCGTGGCGGCGCCGAACAGCGAAGAAAGGGAAGAGAGGAGCGACATACTGGCGGCCTCGAAAACGTGTTACGGATGTTGCGACGTGCGCATACGCAGCACGCGGGCGGCGTGCTCGTCGGCGTCGCGCTGTTCGCGGCGGGCGTCCTTGCGGGCCTGCACATCGTCATGGCGGGTTTGCAGCACCTCGTACGAGCCGAGCTTTTGCTTGCTGCGCTGCCACTCGGGCTTGGCGGCTTCCACGCGCGCGGTGGCCTGCTCGAGCAGGCGCCGCTGCTGTTCGATCGCCGCGTCGAGCGTGTCGATGAACGCCTGGAAGTTGCGCACGTTGCCTGCAGCCATGCCGCTGCGCGCCGATTCGGTGAAACGCGTGTGGTACTCGTCACGGTAGGTGATGAGCGCCTGGAGCTGCTTTTCGACCTCGACGCGCTCGCGCTGCACGCGCCCGAGCTTCTGCGTGGCGGCGTCGACGTCGTCTTGCGCGAGGCCGATCAAGGTTTGCAGCGCGGTTTGTTTCGTCATGTCCTGGCTCCAATCAGCTGGCCGAGCATCTCGACGCTCTGATCATAGTTCGCGGTTTCGCGAAAACCCTGCTGAAGAAAGGCCTCGATGCGCGGATACAGCGCGATCGCGCGGTCGAGCACGGCGTCGCGCCCGCTCACGTACGCACCCACGTTGATGAGGTCGCGGTTGCGCTGGTAGCGCGAAAGCATCTGTTTGAGCGCGCGCGTCTGGTTCAGATGCTGGTCGTCGATCAGCGCGGTCATCGCGCGGCTGATCGAGGCCTCGATGTCGATGGCGGGATAATGCCCCGCTTCGGCGAGCGCGCGCGAGAGCACGATATGGCCGTCGAGAATCGCGCGCGCCGAGTCGGCGATCGGGTCCTGCTGATCGTCGCCTTCGGTGAGCACGGTGTAGAACGCCGTGATCGAGCCGCCGCCCTCGGGGCCGTTGCCGGTGCGCTCGACGAGCGCCGGCAGCTTGGCGAACACCGAAGGCGGATAGCCCTTGGTCGCGGGCGGCTCGCCGATGGCGAGCGCGATCTCGCGCTGCGCCATCGCGTAACGCGTGAGCGAGTCCATGAGCAGCAGCACGTGCTTGCCCTGGTCGCGAAAATATTCGGCCAGCGACGTCGTGTACGCGGCGGCCTGCAAGCGCAGGAGCGGCGAAACGTCGGCCGGCGCGGCCACGACGACCGAGCGCGCAAGGCCATCCTCGCCCAGGATCTGCTCGATGAATTCCTTCACTTCGCGGCCCCGCTCGCCAATCAGGCCGATCACGATGACTTCCGCGCTGGTTGCGCGCGCCATCGTGCCGAGCAGCACCGATTTACCGACGCCCGAGCCCGCGAAGAGGCCCATGCGCTGGCCGCGCCCGACCGTGAGCAGCGAGTTGATCGCGCGCACGCCCACGTCGAGCACCTTGTGGATCGGCTCGCGGTTCAGCGGATTGATGACGGGCGCGGTGAGCGGCGCATCGGCCTCGGTGTTCAAGGGGCCCAGGCCGTCGAGCGGGCGGCCCGAGGCATCGACCACGCGGCCGAGCATGCCCCAGCCCACCGGCAGGCGTTTCGCACCGGCCTTCGGGTCGGCGATCGGCGCGGTTTCCAGCGGCCAGACGCGCGCGCCGGGCAAGAGGCCCGCGACTTCGGTCGTCGGCATCAGAAAGAGTTTGTCGCCGCCGAAGCCGACCACTTCCGCTTCGGCCATCGGCAGCGAGCTGCCCGGCGGCAGCTCGATCATCACCTCGGCGCCCACGGAGAGGCGCAACCCCACGGCTTCGAGCACGAGGCCCGCCGCGCGCGTGAGGCGCCCGCAGCCGCGCAGCGGCAGGGCGAGCGCGTTGCGCTCGCGCACGCCGCGCAGTTGCGCGTTCCACGAGGTCAGGAACGGGTTGGCCGGGTCGTAGTTCGCCGGCGGTACGTAGGGTGCGCTCGGGGTTTCGGCCGCCACGACCGGCGCGCCGTGATCCGTCATGCCTGGCGGCGCATCGGCGGCGTCCGCGGCGAGCGCGGCGTCGATCGCATCGATGGCGCCTTGCTCGCGTGCCTCGCGTTTGGCCGGAATGCCCGGAATGTCGAGGTCGCCCACGAGCAACGCGCCAAGCTGTGCCGGGTCGCTCGCGAGCGGGCCGAACGAGGCGAGCGCGAGTTCCTGCTCGAGCGGCGTGAGACCGCCCGTGTGGATGGTCTGATGGCTCGGCGGTTGCGGGTGGTTCACCATGGCCGTGCCTTGCCGAGCGCGGCCGTGACGCGCTCCCAGCGCGTGCGGATGCTGGCGTCGGTTTCGCCCGTCGCGGCCTGCGCGCGGCAGCCGCCGCGCTCGATGGTCGGGTCGGTGCGCACGCTCCAGCCGCGCGTCTGAAGGTCGTCCAGCAGATAAGCCTCGACGATCGGCAGATCGGCGGGGCTCACCACGAGCTGCGGGGAACCGGCGAGTTGCGGCTCGGCCACGAGCACTTCGCGCGCGACGGCGACGAGCGCCGTCGGGTCGTGCTGGACGTGCTGGCGCACGACCTGCTGCGCGATGTCGAGCGCGAGTTCCACGAGCGTCTCGGCCACGCCGGCCTGCGCCGTTTCGAGTGCGTCGCTAAAGCGGCTGGCGAGCGCCGCGAGCTGTGCCGCCTGCGCGCGCGCCTCGGCCTGGCCCTGCTCGAAGCCCTGCTGGCGGCCCTGTTCGTGCCCGGCCTGATAACCGAGCGCCTGGCCCGCCACGTGGCCGGAGCGCAACCCTTCCTGGTGGGCCGCGTCGCGCAGCGCATGGAGCTGGGCCTCGAACGCCGCGGTTTCGTCGGGCGTGGGCGGCGGCGGCGGGGGAGGCGGCGGGTCGAACGAGGCCATCTCCCAGCGCTGGTACGCCGAGCGATGGCTGTTCGCGGAGCTCGTGTCAGACATAAGCGTCTTCTGCCTTGCCGCCTAGAACGATCTGGCCGCTCTCGGCGAGGTTGCGCACGATCTGCAGGATGCGGCGCTGCTGTGCCTCGACTTCCGACACGCGCACCGGACCGCGCGCGTCGAGGTCTTCGGCGAGCAGTTCGGCCGCACGCTGCGACATGTTCGAGAGGAACTTGGTGCGCAGCGCGGGCGGCGCACCCTTGAGCGAAATGATGAGCGACTCCGA
Organism: Paraburkholderia sp. BR10141; assembly: GCF_056155635.1. Taxonomy (NCBI): domain Bacteria; kingdom Pseudomonadati; phylum Pseudomonadota; class Betaproteobacteria; order Burkholderiales; family Burkholderiaceae; genus Paraburkholderia; species Paraburkholderia sp. BR10141. The sequence continues at coordinate 154,314 of NZ_JBMIQH010000014.1, forward strand.
CTCGACTTCCTTGAGCAGCAGCTGGATCGCGCGGTCCTCGAGGTCGAGCAGGTTCTCGAACACGAACATCTGATCGATGATCTTCTGTGCGAGTTCCGCGTCGTACTGGCGGACGTTCTCGATCACCCCTTCTTCGTGCTGGCTCGTCATGAAGTTGAGGATTTCGGCCGCCGTGCGGATGCCGCCCATCGGGCTGCGCTTGAGGTTGTCGCTGCCCGAGAGGAGGTTCGTGAGCACGTCGTCGAGTTCGCGCAGCGCCTGCGGCTGGATGCCGTCGAGCGTCGCGATACGCAGCAGCACGTCATTGCGCAGACGCTCGGTGAAGCACGAAGCGATTTCCGATGCCTGGTCGCGGTCGAGGTGCACGAGGATCGTCGCGATGATCTGCGGGTGCTCGTTCTTGATGAGTTCGGCCACCGACCCCGAGTCCATCCACTTGAGGCCTTCGATGCCGCTCGTGTCGCCGCCTTGCAGAATGCGGTCGATGATCGCGCCGGCCTTGTCCTCGCCCAGCGCCTTGTTGAGCACGTTGCGGATGTAGTCGTTCGAGTCGAGCGAGAAGGCGGTGTGCTGCTCGGCTTCCTTGACGAATTCCTGCAGCACGACTTCGATCTCTTCGCGCTTGACGTTCCTGAGCGCCGCCATGGCGGCGCCGATTTTCTGCACTTCGCGCGGACCGAGGAACTTGAAGACCTCGGAGGCCTCTTGCTCGCCGATCGACATGAGCAGCAGCGCGCTCTTGGTTGCGCCTTCAGCGTTCATCGTTCACCCAGCTTTTCACGACGGTTGCGACGATCTTCGGATCCTGGCGCGCGATGTTGCGCGCGTATTCCAGGTTGCGTTCGAACTTGTTCTTCTCGTTTTCGAAGGCGAGCAGGGCGGCTTCGCTTTCCGCGCTGTCTTCGCCTTCCGCGCCGGTGCCGCCGATGCGCACCGCTTCGGGGAGACCGTCGAGCATCAGCGGCTCGCCGTCGCCCATGCCGGGCAGCGCGGGCGCAACCGGCTCGGGCGGCGGGAACGCGCGGCGCAGCGCCGGCTTCACCATCACGAAATAGAGGAAGAGAGCCACCGCGCCAATGCCGAGCCACGTCGCGATCTGCTTGGCAAGGGCGAGGATGTCCGGTTGACGCCACCACGGCAGGTTCGCGTTCGGGTCCACTTCGGTCTGGAACGCGGCGTTCACCACGTTCACCGAGTCGCCGCGCTTGGCGTCGTAGCCCATGGCGTCCTTCACGAGCTGCTCGACCTGCGCGAGCTTCTGCGCGTCGAGCGGCTGCATGGTGGCGTGGCCCTTGGCGTCCATCTTCGGCTGATAGTTCACGATCACGGCGACCGACAGGCGCTTCACGTCGCCCGGCGCTTGTTGATAGTGGCGCACGGTCTTGTCGAGCTCGTAGTTCGTGGTGGTGTCGCGATGATCGGAGACCGGCACCGGAGCCGACGCGCCGTTGGCACCCGCCGGCGCGCTGATGGGCGCCGAAGCCGGCTGCGGCGGCTGGTTCGTGAGCGCGCCGGGCACGCCGCCCGCGCCGCTTTGCTGCATTTCCGTCGAAATGTTCTGCTGCTGGCTGCGGATGGCGGCGGCCTGCGGATTGGCGTTCGGACCGTAGGCCTCGGAGGTCTGCTCGAGCTTCGAGAAGTCGAGGTCGGCGCTCACCTGCGAGCGTGCGTTGCCGGCGCCGAACAGGGGCGCGAGGATCGCATCGATGCGCGCCTGGGTGTCGTGCTCGACCTGGCGCACGTACTTGAGCTGCGAGGCATCGAGGCCTACGCCCGTGGCGCTCTGCGTGAGCAGGTTGCCGTCCTGGTCGACCACCGTCACGTTGCGCACCGGCAGGTCCGGCACGGCCGAAGCCACCATGTGCGTGATCGCGGCGACCTGGCCGTCGTCGAGGATGCGGCCCGGATACAGGTTCACGAGCACCGAGGCGGAGGGCGCTTCGCGCTCGCGCACGAACACCGAGGGCTTCGGAATGGCCAGATGCACGCGCGCCGACTTCACGCTCGCGATCGACTGAATCGTTTGTTCGAGCTCGCCTTCGAGCGCGCGCTGGTAGTTCACCTGCTCGGCGAACTGGCTGATGCCGAACTTCTGGTTGTCCATCAGCTCGAAGCCGACCGAACCGTTCTTCGGCAGGCCTTGGGAGGCGAGGCGCAGGCGCATTTCGTTGACCTGCTCGGCGGGCACGAGGATGGCGCCGCCGGCGTCCGAGAACTTGTAGGGAACGTTTGCGGCCTGGAGCGCAGTAATGATGGCGCCGCCGTCGCGGTCCGACAGGTTGCTGTACAGCACCTTGTAGTCGGGCGCGCGCGACCACAGCACGAGACCCGCGACCACGGCCACGAGCACCGCCACGGCAAAAATGAGCGGCGCGCGCGGGTTGCCGCGCACGTTGCGCAGCGACGAGAGCGAGCCGAGGCGTTGCGCGAAGCCGCCGCCGAGGTCATCCGCGCCGCCCAGGCCTGCGCCCGCGCCAGCGCCGGGCGCGGCGCCCGCGCCAGAGGTGGCGAGGCCCATGCGGGCGTCGGGGTTGATCAAAGAATTGGCAGTCGAATCCATGCGACGGGTATCTCCGGAGGCTTCCAGGTCTCGCCTTGCATGGCGGAGACTTTCACGAGACGCATTATCCGGGGCCACTGGCAAGCCGATTGCGCGAATAGAGCCGGGTTTTCCCCCTAGTTTCGGGGCTGCCGAAACGGACCCGCTGCTATGCTCTCCTCCAGATTCGGCATCTGTCGGCGCGCCGTCTCGGCCGGGCCCGCAGGATCGCTGTGCAATCGCTGAAGATTGCGGCGCAATCGCTGAAACTCCGGCATTGGGGCTCGTCCCCGGAATACCCTGCCGTCCTCTTTTCGTGGAGCAAACATGACCGTGCCAGTATCCCCGCTCACGTCCGCCTTGGCGCAAATGCAGTCGATGGCGACCCAGGCGGCCGGCGGCCCCACCGCAGCCGACGAAAAATCGGGCGCGGCCACGGCCGGCGGGTTCGCGGCGGCGCTCAAGTCGTCGCTCGACCAGATCAGCGACGCCCAGCAGAAGGCTGTTGGCGAGTCGCAGGCGTTCGAACTGGGCGCGAACAACGTGTCGCTCAACGACGTGATGGTCGACATGCAGAAAGCCAACATCGGCTTCCAGTTCGGCTTGCAGGTGCGCAACAAGCTCGTGGCCGCCTACACCGACATCATGCAGATTCAGGTGTGACGGTGCCCGAAGCCTTTGCCCGCGCAACGCGCTAAAGCTTCTCCCCCTACGTTCCGATAACCCGGCTAGAAGAGTCCGTCGCTCGTGCTTGCACAGCGCGTCGGACGACCGCATTCAAGCCAAACGTATCAAGGAGAAGCGCCGATGTTTTCCCCTGCCCAGTCTGGAGCTAACGCCTATGCACGCGTGGGCGTCGAAACGGGGGTCATGGGTGCGAGCCCGCACAAGCTGATCGTTCTCCTGTACCAGGGAGCGCGCCAGGCCATTGCGCAGGCACGTATGCATTTGCAGGCCGGCAACGTCGGGCCGCGTTGCGAGGCGATCGCCAAGGCGATCCGGATTATCGAGAGCGGACTTCAGCTCGCGTTGAACGTCGAGGCGGGCGGCGAGATCGCTCAACGCCTGAATGCGCTGTACAGCTATATGACGAAGCGCCTGCTGGAAGCCAATATTAAACAGAGCGAGACCATGCTGGTCGAGGTCGATCGACTGCTGGCTACGCTCGAAGAAGCCTGGTTGGGGATAGCGCCGGAAGTGGCGAGGATGGCCGAACAGGCATCCGCGTCAGCGTCCGGCTCATTGATGAGATGAGTTCAAAAGCAGACTACTTCGCCCGCTACGAAGCGATAGCGGCCGTGTCGGAGCAGATGCTCCATGCGGCGCGCGATGCGCACTGGAACGATCTGATCGGCTTGCAGGAGGAGTACCGGATCCTCGTCGATGCCTTGAAGGACGCCGAAGCCGCGGTGCGGCTCACGGTTACCGAACGGGCTCGCAAGTACGAGCTGATCCGCCAGATCCTCGCCGACGACGCCGCCATTCGCGATCTCGCAAGCCCTTGCATGGCACGGCTTTCGGCGCTCTTTTACGGCACCGTGCAGCCCGCGCGGGTCTTGCAGGAAATCTACGGCGCCCGCTAGCGCGGCGCGTGGCGCCTCGCGAGGCAACGGCGCGCAACGCCCCATGAACCGGCAGGTCAGCGCCGTGCGCAGATCCGGAACACCATGAACGGAATCGACACCGGAGCCGCCGCGCTCCTCGCGAGCCGCATTGCGGCGCTCACGCCGGTCGGGCCGCAGAGCGCCTCCGGCGCGGCGCAGACGGGCGTCTCCGCGCTCGCAACGGGCACTGCCGCACTCGCCGACACCGCGACCAACACCAGCAGTACGCAGGACTCGACCGAGACCGTCCTTTCGGCGGTTGCGCTGGCGCTCGACGCCATCATCCGCTCGGGCGGCGAAGCGACGCCCGCCGTAGTGGGCCGCGCGCCGCTCTGGGCCAGCCCCGCTGCCGACGCGGCGCCCGGCGGCGCGGCCACGTTGCCGCTGCCGGGTCTCGCCGGCGAGCAGGCGCAGGCGGCACAAGCGGCGCTGCTCGCGGACGTGGCGCTCGCGGCCCAGGGTCTGGCCGGCGAGGCGCTGGCCGCGGCGGCCGACGCCGGGACCGATGCTTCCGCGCAGACGGCGTCCTCGCAAAACCCGCAGGCCGGACAAACCACCCAAACCGCTCAAACCGCGCAAACCGCCGCCGCCGCACAGGCCGGCCCGGTCGCCGCGCTCGCGGCGTCGCTCGCGCAGACGGTCAGCTCGAGCGGACTCTTCTACGAAGCCCACCTCGCGCAATGGTTGCGCGGCCAGCTCTCGCCCGCCGACCTTGCCGACGAGCCGCAAAACCGTCTGCTCGGCGCGCACTCGCAACTGCCGCTCGACTGGAGCCCGGCCGACGACGAGATCGACGACGTGCAATGGACCGAGACGTTCGCCGACGCGCCGGGCGCCGTGCGCGGCGAAACGGGCAATGCCCAGAACGCGGCAAACGCGCTCAATGCCGCACTGGCACGGGCCTTTCCCGGGCTGGCCGATCTGCACGGCGACGCGGCCGCGAACCAGGCCCAGGCGCGCGCGACGCTCGCCGACACCCTGTTGCCCGCGATGCATGAGGCCGCCGCGCAGGGCGCCGGGCCGACGGTCCATCCGGCTGTGATTCCGCTCGTGCGCCAGCAACTCGATCTGCTCGCCACCGGTGAGTTTCGCTGGAACGGCGAGGCCTGGCCGGGCGTGCGGGTGGACTGGAGCATCCAGCAGGACGACTACGATGCCCGCGACCCGCACTCGGGCGCAGGCGGTGTGGATGCCGACGACATCCCATGGCGCACGCGGCTCACGCTTGCGCTGCCGAAGCTCGGCACCGTCGACGCGGAACTGACGCTCACAGGCTCGACGCTCGCCGTGCGCGTGCAGGCGAATGCGGGCGGCGCCGCGCGCCTGACCGCAGAAAGCGAATCGCTGCGCGGTCGGCTCGAAGCGCTCGGGCTCACGCTCGCGGGGCTCTCGATCCGCGAGATCGGCAGCGGCCCCGCGGCAAGTCCCGCCGAGGCGGCCAGGGCAGCGAGCGCTGCGAGCGCCTACGCCGCACAAACCACTTCCGCCGCATCCACCACGCAGACCGCGCAGGCTGGCGCCGCGGCGGAGGCGTCCGCCGCGCGACCGGGCGCCGACGCGACCGATCAGCGGAACCACCGCCTCGACCACGACTGGGAGTTGTGATGAGCCGCACGCACCGCAAGAGCGCCGCCGCGCTCGCCTACGACGCCCCTGAAGGCGACGGCGCGCCACGCGTGGTCGCGAAGGGCTACGGCCTCGTCGCGGAGATGATCGTGCAACGCGCGAAGGAAGCGGGCCTCTACGTGCACGAAGCGCCGGAGATGGTCTCGCTGCTCATGCGCGTGGACCTCGACGCCAAGATCCCGCCGCAGCTCTATCAGGCGGTGGCCGAACTGCTGGCGTGGCTTCACCGCCTCGAAGCGGACAACGACGCGAAGGCCAAAGCCGCCGCGCAAACGCAAGCCGCCGGAGCGACAGCCGGCGGCGCCCCACGCGATATCAGCGACATCCGCAGGATCGCCGGCACCCGCCCCGCGCTGCCCTTCAATCCCTCAACATCAACTTGATCAGCCAGGCGACGCGCTTGCCGTAGGGCGGCGCGATGAGCCCGCGCGCATTCAGCCGCGCCTGGGTGAAGACCGGCTTCATCTTCGAGAACGTGACGAAGCCCTCGTAGCCGTGATACGCGCCCATGCCGCTCGGGCCGACGCCGCCGAACGGCAGCCCCTCGGCGGCGATATGCATGAGCGTCTCGTTCACCGACATCCCGCCCGCCACCGTTTCGTGCGTCACGCGCTCGACCGTGCGCGGGTCGTCGGCATAGAGATAGAGCGAGAGCGGGCGAGGGCGCGCATTCACGTAGCGCAACGCTTCGTCGAGCGTGTCGTAGGGCACGAGCGGCAAGAGCGGCCCGAAGATTTCCTCCTGCATGAGCGCCGTCTGCGCGCCGGCGTTCGTCACGATGACGGGCGCGAAGCGCCGCGTGGCCGCGTCGTGCGTGCCCAGCGCGTGCAGTTGCGCGCCGCACGCCTGAGCTTCGTCGGCGAGGCGTTGCAGGCGCTCGAAGTGGCGCGCCGAGATGATCGACGTGTAGTCGCGGTTGTTCGCGAAGTCCGGATAGAGCTGCGCGAAGCGCGTGCGCGCGCGAGCGATGAACGCCGCCTCCTGGCCGCGCGGCAGCAGCACGTAGTCGGGCGCGATGCAGGTTTGCCCCGCGTTCAGCGTCTTGCCGAGCAGCAGGCTGTCCACGGCGTAGTTCAGGCGCGCGCCTTCACCGATGATCACGGGCGACTTGCCGCCCAGTTCGAGCGTGACCGGCGTGAGGTTTGCGGCAGCTGCGCGCATGACCTCGTGCCCCACGCGCGTCGAGCCGGTGAAGAGCAAATGGTCGAACGGCAGCGCACTGAAGGCGGCGCCGACCGACGCGTCGCCGTTTACGACCGCCACGTGGTCGCGCGCGAAGGTCTTGCCGATCAGCTCCGCGAACAGCGCGGACGTGCGCGGCGTCAGCTCCGACATCTTGATCATGGCGCGGTTGCCCGCCGCGAGCGCGCACACGAGCGGGCTCGCGGCCAGCTGCAGCGGATAGTTCCACGGCACCACGATGCCCGCCACGCCAAGCGGCTGCGGCACCAGCTTCGCGCGTCCGGGCAGCAGCCATTTGCCGACCGGTCTGCGGCGCGGCTTCATCCAGCGCGCGCCGTGCCTGAGCGCCGCGTCGATCTCCTGCTTGAGGACGACGAATTCCGCGAGCGCGACCTCCGCCTTCGAACGCTGGCCGAAGTCGGCGTTCATCGCCTCGGCGAGCGCGTCGCGGTTCGAGAACAGCACGTCGCGCAGCGCCCTGAGATGGCGCGCGCGTGCGTCCCACGACGGGAACGGGTCGCGCAGGAAGGCGTCGCGCTGCGCGGCGAGCAGCGTGTCGAGCGCGGCGCGCGGGTCGTCGGGGGCGTCGTGTGCGTTGATCGCGAAGTCTTCGGGCAGGTCCTGCTTCATGGTCGGTCCTCTTGGGTTCGCCCACGCTTTGGCGCGGACGAACGGAAAAATCGGTTCGTATTATCTGAGGCGCTGAGGGTCACACCGGGCGCGACGGAAACGCCCGCTCGATGATCGCGGCGTGATCGAAGCGCGCGGGCAGCGTGCCGAATACGCGGTCGCAGTCGGCGTCGTGCTCGTCGAGGCGCGTGGCGATGAACGCTTCGGCGATCTCCGGCGGACCGTCGCGCAGCAGCATGGCCTGCGCGATCAGCACGATCTGCTGCGCGATGCGCCGCGCGCTCGCCTCGCGCGTGCCCGGCGCGCCATTGAGCAGCACCGAGAGGCGGTCGAGCGCGGCGTTCAGAACCGGGTGAGTCTGCGCGTCGCGCCGCCACGCGAGAAAGAGCGCCTGGGCGGCGTCGGCCTCGCGCTCCAGCGCGCGCAGCACGTCGAGGCACATCACGTTGCCCGAGCCTTCCCAGATCGAGTTGACGGGCGCTTCGCGATAGAAGCGCGCCATCGGCCCTTCCTCGACGTAACCGTTGCCGCCCCAGACTTCCATGGCCTCGCCCGTGAACGCGAGCGCGCGCTTGCAGACCCAGAACTTCGCCGCCGGCGTGACGATGCGCCGCCAGGCGCGTGCTTCGAGCAACGTGTCGTCGGTATCGCCGGGTTTCGCTTCGGCGCTGTCTTCGAAGGCGCGCGCAAGACGCATGAAGAGCGCCGTCGCCGCTTCCGATTCGAGCGCGAGATCGGCGAGCACGTTTTGCATGAGCGGCTGCTCGGCGAGCACACGGCCGAACGCGCTGCGGTGGCGCGCGTGGTGGATCGCCTGCACGAGCGCCGCGCGCATGAGCGCCGCGCTGCCGATCACGCAGTCGAGCCGCGTGTAGTTCGCCATCTCGATGATGGTCGGCACGCCGCGGCCTTCGTCGCCGACCATCACGCCGTACGCATCGAAGAACTCCACTTCGCTGCTCGCGTTCGAGCGGTTGCCGAGCTTGTTCTTCAGGCGCTGCACATTGACCGCGTTTTTCGTGCCGTCCGGCCGGTAGCGCGGCACGAAGAAGCAGGAAAGTCCGTCGTGCTCCGTGGTGCGCGCGAGCACGAGATGCGCGTCGCACTGCGGCGCCGAGAAAAACCACTTGTGGCCGGTGAGCAGATACGCCGCGCCGCGGCCGGCTTCGATGCCCGCGGGGCGCGCCTCGGTGCGGTTGCTGCGCACGTCCGAGCCGCCTTGCTTCTCCGTCATGCCCATACCGATCATCATCGAACGCTTCTGCGCGAGCGGCAGGTCGCGCGCGTCGTGCTCGCGCGTGTAGAGCGGCGCGCGCAGCGTTTCGAACAGCGCCGGTTCGCGCTGCAGCACGCCAATGCTCGCGAACGTCATGGTCAGCGGGCACAACGACCCCGATTCGAGCTGCGCGTGCAGGAAGTAGCCTGCGCAGCGCGCGGCCATCGCGCCAGGCTGCGGGTCCGAATAGGGCAGCGCGTGCAATCCCTGCTCGCGCAGCAGCGCGAGCAACTCGTGCCAGGCGGGGTGGAATTCGATCGCGTCGATACGCTCGCCGCGCGGGCTATGCGTGTGCAGTTCGGGCTCATGGCGATTGGCGAGATCCGCGAGCGCGAGCGTTTGCGCCTTGCCGAGCGTCTCGCCATGGCGCGCTAGCGTTTCGCGGTGCCAGTTCGCGCCAGCGCGCGCGAGGGCCTCGCCGAGCGCTGCGTCGGTGGTGAAGAGGTTGTAGTCGGCGAGCGGCGGCGCCTGGTTCGTCACTTCGTGGGTCGTGCCGGGGCGATGCGTGACTTCCGTCGGGTTCATCTGCCTGTCTCCGATGCAAGGCTGCTGCGTGCGGCGTGCTTCACGCGCGGCCGTTCGTGTTGTATTCGCTCTCGTGACGGGGGAGGCGTGCGCAGCGGCCGCTCCATGGGAAGCGTCCGTGAGGTGAGTGATTCTTGTGCGCTCCAGCGCTCCCTTTGCCGCTTGCAGGAATCTCGCGGGTTTCAGCTCTGGCGGCTGAACCGCCTTCCATCATAGGCGTCGATCCGCTGTCAGGTTTAGAGGAGATGCTCTGACATAAAAGCTGACCTCCGAATCAGACGCTTCCTACAATGCGCCATTGAAGCCGAAAACGAACGAGCGTGCAATTAGCGCGCCGGGCCTCGCAAGAGGCAGGCATGGGGCAGGAGACGGAGACGATGCAATACGACTACATCATCGTAGGCGGCGGCTCGGGTGGCGCGTCGCTGGCGGGCCGGCTGGCCGACCGTTGCCCGCAGGCGAGCATCGCGCTCGTCGAAGCCGGGCCGCATACGGCGCGCAACCTGTTCGTCAACATGCCGCTCGGCGTCGCCGCGCTCGTCCCGTTTCGCACGAAAAACAACTACGCCTATGAAACCGTGCCGCAGCCGGGACTCGCCGGACGGCGCGGTTACCAGCCACGCGGCCGCGGCTTCGGCGGGTCGAGCACCATCAACGCGATGATCTACACGCGCGGCCATCCGCTCGATTACGACGAATGGGCGCAGCTCGGCTGCACGGGCTGGGCGTGGCGCGACGTGCTGCCGTACTTTCTGCGCGCCGAGGACAACGAGCGCGGCGCGAGCGCCTGGCACGGCGCGGGCGGCCCGCTGTGCGTGGCCGACCTGCGCGAGCGCAATCCGGTGGCCGCGCGCTTCGTCGAGGCCGCGCGCGAGGCGGGCTTTCGTATGAACGACGACTTCAACGGCGAGGAACAGGAGGGCGTCGGCTTCTATCAGGTGACGCAGCGCGGCGGCGAACGCTGCACGGTGGCGCGCGCGTATCTGTATGGGCGCGAGCGGCCGAACCTGCATCTGATCGCCGATGCGACGGTCCTGCGCGTGCGCTTCGACGGCGCGCGCGCGAGCGGCGTGGAGCTTGCGCGCGGCGGTGCGATCGAGACCCTGCGGGCGCGTGCCGAGGTGATCCTCGCGGCGGGCGCGTTCAACTCGCCGCAGTTGCTGATGTGCTCGGGCATCGGCCCCGCCGACGAACTGCGCGCGCTCGGCATTGCGGTGCGCCACGACGCGCCCGAGGTCGGCCGCAACCTGATCGACCATATCGATTTCACCTTCAACAAGCGCGTGCGTTCGAGCGACACCGTGGGCTACTCGCTGCGCGGCGCGGCGCGCATGACGGCGGGCTTCGTGCGCTATCTGCAGGGGCGGCGCGGCATGCTCACGACCAACGTGGCGGAGGCGGGCGGCTTTCTGAAGAGCCGCCCGGAACTCGACCGGCCCGACCTGCAGCTGCACTTCTGCACGGCACTCGTCGACGATCACAGCCGCCGCCTGCATTGGGGCCACGGCTATTCGCTGCACGTGTGCGTGCTGCGCCCGGCGAGCCGCGGCACGGTCACGCTCGCGAGCGCCGACGCGCGCGTGGCGCCCACGATCGACCCGCGCTTTCTCTGCGATCCGCGCGACCTCGACGCGCTCGTGCAGGGCGCACGGCTCGCGCGGCGCATACTCGACGCGCCCGCGCTCGCGCAGCTGGGCGGCCGCGAACTCTACACGCATGGCGAGCAGAGCGACGCGCACTTGCGCGAGACGATCGCCCGCCATGCCGACACGATCTATCACCCCGTCGCGACCTGCCGCATGGGCGGCGACGCGCGTTCCGTCGTCGATCCGCAGTTGCGCGTGCGCGGCGTGACGGGGCTGCGCATCGCCGATGCTTCGGTCATGCCGACACTCATCGGCGGCAACACGAATGCGCCTTGCGTCATGATCGGCGAGCGTGCGGCCGACTTCATCGCACAAACGAGATGCGAGCGCGATACGGCGCTTCAGCACGTCGACGCCTGAGGGTTCGCCCTCGCTCGTCGCAGGTTTCAGCCAGGCTTGCCCGGCTGCTTTTCCATCCCCGGCGGGTGCACGAAGTCGTCGAGAAACGTGAAGGGCTTGCCGTATTCCGAGCGCGCGACGTCGAGCCACGCGCGCGCCGCGTGCGAGAGATAGCCGCTGCGTTTCCAGCCGATCGCCATGTCCCAGGTGATCTGCGGCTCGCTCACGGGCAGGCAGGTGAAGCGCTCGGCGTCGAGCCGGCGCACGTACGGCGCGGGCAGCAGTGCAATGCCCACGCCCGCGAGCACGAGTGCGGCCATCAGGTCCCAGTGGCCGCTGCGTCCCACCACCTGCGGCACGAAGCCGGCCGTGCGGCACGCGTTCAGCACGACGTCGTTGAGCGCGAGGCTTTCGCCGTAGAACACGAACGGCTCGCCGGCCAGCTCCGCGAGCGGCACGGCGAGCTTGTTGTCCCAGCGCGAGCCGCGCCGCGCGACGAGCCACAGCACCTCGTGCGAGATCGGCAGGACGTCGATCAGTGCGGGATCCACGGGCAGCAGCACGCCGCCCAGTTCCAGCTCGCCTGAGATCAGCGCGGCTTCGATGGCACGCGACCCCTGCTCGAAAAGCTTCAGCTCGATCTTCGGATAGCGCTGGCGAAACGTGGCGATGGCGGGCGTGAAGAGCGAGCCGCCCATCGGCGGGATACCGATGGTGAGTTCGCCGCGCCCGAGGGTGCCGAGATCGGCGAGTTCGGCCTGGAGCTGCGCCTGCGCGGCGAGCACGTCCTGGCCGCGCTGGTAGACGATGCGCCCGGCGTCGGTGAGCACCATCTGGCGCGCGTCGCGCAGCAGGAGCTGGGTGCCGGTCTCGTCTTCGAGCGCCTTCACCATCTTGCTGATGGTCGGCTGGGTGACATGCAGTTTTTCGGCCGCGGCGGTGAAGCTCTGTTGCCGCACCACCTCGATGAAATAGCGAAGCGCGCGCAGTTCCACGATCGGGACTCCACAAATGTGCAGAAAACACGCTCAGCCGGGTGCTGAGTTGGTGCATTCCAATATGGAATGTAGCAGATGATCTTAAGTCATTATGTTTATGCTGCGCTGCACCCTATACTGACTTCCATTCCAGTGTCACTTAGGGTTTGCCATGACTACCTCCAACGCGACCGCGAAAGTCTCCGAAAACGCCGAGCGTAAAGCGGGCGGCATGGCGAGCTTCGGGCGCCGTATCGGCCGCATTACCGTGCAATCGGCGCTGCTCGCAGGCGTCTGGTACGCCGCCGACGCCCTCACGCGCTTCACGCACCTGCCGGTGCCGGGTGGCGTGGTGGGCCTCGTGCTGCTGCTCGCACTGCTCTTTTGCGGCGGCGTCACGCCGCGCTGGGTCAAGGCGGGCGCCGACTGGCTGCTTTCCGACATGCTGCTGTTCTTCATTCCGGCTGCCGTCGCAGCCGTGAAGTACGGCGGCCTCTTTCGCGCCGATGGCTGGCGACTCGCGCTCGTCGTGGTCGGCGGCACGCTGATGGTGATGGTGGCCGTGGCGTTTGCGGTCGAACAGGCCGCGAAGCTCGAGCGGCGCCTCGCGCTGCGCCGCGTGCGCGATTCGCGGCACTCGCGCCATCTGGCGCGGGCTTAAGGCTGCAACGTCCTGAATAGAGTGAGGATGATTCCGTCATGAACACGTTTTATTCGTCCCTGTTCGCCGACGACGCGGCGCGGCTCATCGCCGCCGGCTGCTTCATCCTCACCGTTGCGCTCTATTTCGCCTCGAAGGCGCTCTATGCGCGCTTTCGCTCGCCGTGGCTCACGCCGCTCGTCGCGGTCCCCGCCGTGCTCGGCGTGTTCGTGCTGGCGCTCCATATTCCGTACCCCGTGTACTTCCAGGACACGCGCTGGCTCATGTGGCTGCTCGGGCCGGCCACCGTGGCCTTCGCGGTGCCGATCTACGAGTACCGCGACCTGCTCAGGCGCCACTGGATCTCGCTCACCGTGGGTGTGACGGTCGGCATCGTCGTGGCAGTGGGCGGTTCGCTCGCGCTGGCCAAGCTCCTGCACCTGTCGCCCGATCTGCAGCGCAGCCTGATGACGCGCTCGATCTCCACGCCGTTCGCGCTCGCGGTGTCGGACAAGATCCACGCGCCGCGTGACCTCACCGCGCTCTTTGTGATCGCCACGGGCGTGTGCGGCATGCTGTTCGGCGAACTGGTGCTGGGCCTCGTGCCGCTGCGCACGCGCCTCGCGCGCGGCGCGCTCTTCGGCGCGGCGGCGCACGGCGTGGGCACGGCGAAGGCGCGCGAGCTGGGCAGCGAAGAAGGCGTGGTGGCGAGCCTCACGATGATGATCGCGGGCGTGGTGATGGTGCTGCTCGCGCCGGCGCTCAGTTTCTTGCCGGTTTAAAGTCCTGCGGGCGCGTTCGCGCCCGCTTTTATCGGCAATGCGCACGCGCGCGGACGCCATCCCGATTTGCTACAATCTCGGCTCGCTTTCGAGGAGCGTTGCGACGGGTTTTCTGTAACCCGCCAGGCTCGAAAGTGCTTCAATCCGGTTGAATCCACTGAATCAACCGCACTGAAACGGCGCTCACGTCTTTAATTTCTAGTCACTTTTAGAAAGGAGGGCGTGATGAACGCCGCAGTTCCGCAAGATCAAGCCAAAGATTTCATCGTCGCCGATATGTCGCTTGCCGCCTGGGGCCGCAAGGAACTCAATATCGCCGAGACCGAAATGCCGGGCCTCGTGCAAACCCGCGAAGAGTACAAGGCGCAGCAGCCGCTCAAGGGCGCGCGCATCGCCGGTTCGCTGCACATGACGATCCAGACGGGCGTGCTGATCGAGACGCTCACCGCGCTCGGCGCCGATGTCCGCTGGGCCTCGTGCAACATCTTCTCGACGCAGGACCACGCCGCCGCCGCGATCGCGCAGGGCGGCGTGCCGGTGTTCGCGTTCAAGGGCGAATCGCTCGACGAATACTGGGAGTTCTCGCACCGCATCTTCGAATGGCCGAACGGCGAGTTCGCCAACATGATCCTCGACGACGGCGGCGACGCCACGCTGCTGCTGATCCTCGGCTCGAAGGCTGAAAAGGATCGCTCGGTCATCGCCAAGCCGACGAACGAAGAGGAAGTCGCGCTCTACAAGTCGATCGCCGCGCACCTCGACGTCGATCCGCAGTGGTACTCGAAGCGCCTTTCGCACATCCAGGGCGTGACCGAAGAAACCACGACCGGCGTGCATCGCCTGTACCAGATGGAGAAGGAAGGCCGTCTGCCGTTCCCGGCCATCAACGTCAACGATTCGGTCACGAAGTCGAAGTTCGACAACCTGTACGGCTGCCGCGAGTCGCTCGTGGACGGCATCAAGCGCGCGACCGACGTGATGATCGCGGGCAAGATCGCGGTTGTGGCCGGTTACGGCGACGTGGGCAAGGGCTGCGCGCAGTCGCTGCGCGGTCTCGGCGCCACGGTGTGGGTCACGGAAATCGATCCGATCTGCGCGCTGCAGGCGGCGATGGAAGGCTACCGCGTCGTGACGATGGAATACGCCGCCGACAAGGCCGACATCTTCGTGACGGCCACGGGCAACTACCACGTGCTGAACCACGATCACCTGAAGGCGATGCGCCACAACGCGATCGTCTGCAACATCGGCCACTTCGACTCGGAAATCGATGTTGCGTCGACGCGCCAGTACCAGTGGGAAAACATCAAGCCGCAGGTCGACCACATCATTTTCCCGGACGGCAAGCGCGTGATCCTGCTGGCCGAAGGCCGCCTCGTGAACCTCGGTTGCGCCACGGGCCACCCGTCGTTCGTGATGTCGAACTCGTTCACGAACCAGACGCTCGCGCAGATCGAACTGTTTACGCAAGGCAAGAAGTACGAGAACAAGGTGTACGTGCTGCCGAAGCACCTGGACGAAAAGGTTGCACGCCTGCACCTCGCGCGCATCGGCGCGAACCTGACCGTGCTGTCGGACGACCAGGCTTCGTACATCGGCGTCGACAAGAACGGTCCGTTCAAGCCGAACCACTATCGCTATTAAGCCGATACAACGCGATACAAAGCGGGCTGCTGTTTTAAGCCCGCTTTAAGCGGTCAGGCGGATGCTGACCCCAATCCCTGCGCGCGCAACGCGTGGGGACTGCGGGCGGCATCCGCCGCCGGCACCTGGCGATACAAAAGCAACGACGCAAAAGGAGTCCTTATGACCGTGCTGCTGACCTGGCTGATCAACGCGCTCGCGCTCCTGATCATCACCTGGCTCGTTCCGTCGATCCATATTCGCAGTTTCGGCACCGCGCTCATCGTCGCGATCGTGCTCGGCCTCATCAACGCCGTGCTGCGCCCGCTGCTGATCGTGCTCACGCTGCCCGTGACCATCCTCACGCTCGGCCTCTTCATCCTCGTGGTGAACGCGCTGTGCTTCTGGCTGGCGGCGTCGCTCCTCAAGGGCTTCGAGGTGTCGGGCTTCTGGTCGGCATTTTTCGGCTCGATCCTGTACAGCATCGTGTCGTGGCTGCTGTCGGCGCTGATTTTCGGCAACCGCAGCCTCGGCTGACGCGGGCCGGGCCGCCCACGTTCGCGGCCCGGCCTCACTGGCCTCATCAACATGAAACCGATCGAACTCTCATTCGAATTCTTCCCGCCGAAGACGCCGGACGGCCTGGAAAAGCTGCGCGCTACGCGGGCGGAACTTGCCACGCTCAAGCCGAAGTTTTTCTCGGTGACGTTCGGCGCGGGCGGGTCGACGCAACAGGGCACGCTCGACACCGTCGTCGACATCGCGAAGGCTGGCATCGAGGCGGCGCCGCATCTCTCGTGCATCGGCTCCTCGAAAGAGAGCCTGCGCGCGATTCTCGGCGAGTACCGCTCGCACGGCATCCGCCACATCGTGGCGCTGCGCGGCGACTTGCCCTCGGGCATGGGCGCGGTGGGCGAATTGCGCTACGCGTCGGAACTCGTCGCGTTCATCCGCGAGGAAACCGGCGACGCGTTCCACATCGAAGTGGCCGCGTATCCCGAGTACCACCCGCAGGCGCGTTCGCCGCGTCACGACCTCGAAGCGTTCGCGCAAAAGGTGAAAGCGGGCGCCAATTCGGCGATCACGCAGTACTTCTTCAACGCGGACGCGTATTTCCGCTTCGTCGACGACGCGAAGAAACTGGGCGTGGATATTCCCATCGTTCCCGGCATCATGCCGATCACGAACTACTCGCAGCTCATGCGCTTTTCGGAGATGTGCGGCGCCGAAGTGCCGCGCTGGGTCGCCAAGCGTCTGGAAAGCTTCGGCGACGACCGCGAGTCGATCCGCGCATTCGGGCTCGACGTGGTGACCGACCTGTGCCGCCGTCTCGTCGAGGCAGGCGTGCCGGGCATCCACTTCTACACTCTCAACGCGGCGCCGGCCACCAAGGCCATTTGCGAGCGGCTGGGCTTCTAGGGCCCGCACGCTCGACCCGCCAAACGGCAACAAACCGCGCGGTTCCCGGACTCCCGGGCCGCGCGGTTTTTTATTGAGATGCGATTGCGCGATTTGCATCAGCAAGGCTGCGCGCCCCGGCTGCGCGCGTCATTTCGGCGCGCTATGTTCCTGATCGGCAAGAGAAAAAGAGGGGTGAAGCTACGTTGCACCGCAGCATGCTGCAACCGCAACGCCTGTCAACCCGGCGTTTTCCACAAGCGACGGGACTTTTGGCTTGCTTGTGACTGCGGCACCTGCTGTGTAAGATCGCGCTACGCTGGCGCAAGCCGGCACTGAACTGGAGGAAACATGAAAGAAAACAAACTGTTGCGTGCTGCACGAATGACGTCTCTCGTGGCGCTCGCAGCGGCATCGATTGCTGGAGCCCCGCTCGCGCACGCCGCGCAAAGCATTCCGAACAAGACGCTCGTCTATTGCTCGGAAGGCAGCCCCGCTGGCTTCGACCCGGCCCAATACACGACCGGCACCGACTTCACCGCGAACACGTTCACCGTCTACAACCGCCTCGTCGAGTTCGAGCGCGGCGGCACCAAGGTCGAACCGGGTCTCGCAGAATCGTGGGACGTTTCGCCGGACGGCAAGACCTACACGTTCCATCTGCGTCATGGCGTGAAGTTCCAGACCACCTCGTTCTTCAAGCCCACGCGCGAATTCAATGCGGACGACGTCGTGTTCTCGTTCGACCGCATGCTCGACCCGAACAATGCGTTCCGCAAGGCGTACCCGGTGTCGTTCCCGTACTTCACCGACATGGGCCTCGACAAGCTGATCGCCAAGGTCGAAAAGGTCGACCCGTACACGGTCAAGTTCACGCTGAACGAGCCGAACGCGCCGTTCATCCAGAACATGGCGATGGAATTCGCCTCGATCCTCTCGGCTGAATACGCGGATCAACTGATGAAGGCCGGCAAGGCCGCCGACATCAACCAGTTCCCGGTCGGCACGGGTCCGTTCATCTTCAAGAGCTACACGAAGGACGCGACGATCCGCTACGACGGCAACCCTGACTACTGGAAGCCGGGCGCTGTGAAGCTCTCGAAGCTGATCTTCTCGATCACGCCGGACGCCAGCGTGCGCGTGCAGAAGATCAAGCGCGACGAATGCCAGGTGATGAGCTATCCGCGGCCCGCCGACATCGCGCCGCTGAAGGCCGAGCCGAACATCGCGATGCCGTCGCAGCCGGGTTTCAACCTGGGCTACCTGTCGTACAACGTCACGCACAAGCCGCTCGATAACGCGGACGTGCGCCACGCGCTCGACATGGCGATCAACAAGAAGGCGATCATCGACTCGGTGTACCAGGGCGCGGGCCAGCTCGCAACCAACCCGATGCCGCCGACGCAGTGGTCGTACTACAAGAACCTGCCGGCCAATTCGTACGACCCGGAAAAGGCCAAGGCGCTGCTCGCGAAGGCGGGTCAGGGCAACGGCTTCGAGATCACGCTGTGGGCCATGCCCGTGCAGCGCGCCTACAACCCGAACGCACGCTTGATGGCCGAAATGATCCAGGCCGACTGGGCGAAGATCGGCGTGAAGGCGAAGATCGTGACGTATGAGTGGGGCGAGTACATCAAGCGCGCTCACGCAGGCGAAGACGATTCGATGCTGATCGGCTGGACGGGCGACAACGGCGATCCGGACAACTGGCTCGGCACGCTGCTCGGCTGCGAAGCCGTGAACGGCAACAACTTCGGCAAGTGGTGCTACAAGCCGTTCGACGACCTGATCCAGAAGGGCCGTCAGACCTCGGACGTGGCGCAGCGCACCAAGTTCTACCAGGAAGCGCAGCAGATCTTCGCGAAGCAACTGCCGTTCTCGCCGATCGCTCACTCGACCGTCTATCAGCCGGTCAGCAAGAAGGTGACCGACATGCGCATCGAGCCGCTTGGCTACGCGCGCTTCGACGGCGTGGGCATGCAGTAAGGATAATCGGGTAAGACTTTCCGCTCGGTCCGCATATCAGCCAGGACCGGCGGAAAATGGTCCGGCGACCGGGGTCACGAGCCCCTGTCGCCGGTTGCGTTTCATTTCAAGCTTTTGGGGGAACACCACATGTTCCGCTTCGTATTGCGCCGCATCGGCATGGTCATACCCACGTTCATCGGGATCACCATCCTTGCGTTCGCACTCATCCACCTGATTCCGGGCGACCCCATCGAAGTGATGATGGGCGAGCGCGGCGTCGATCCGCAAATGCACGCCGAGGCGATGCACCGCCTGGGGCTCGACGAGCCTCTGCCGATGCAGTATGTGCACTACGTCTGGCACGCCGTGCACGGCAATCTCGGCACCTCGATCATCACCAACACGAGCGTGATGGGCGAGTTTCTCGCGCGCTTTCCCGCCACCGTCGAGCTGTCGATCTGCGCGCTCGTTTTCGCGCTCGTGATCGGTTTGCCCGCCGGCGTGTTCGCGGCGCTGCGGCGCGGTACTGCCGTCGATCACGGCGTCATGGGCACCGCGCTCACCGGCTACTCCATGCCGATCTTCTGGTGGGGGCTCATCCTCATCATGGTGTTCTCGTCGAAACTCGGCTGGACGCCGGTGTCCGGTCGCATCGCGGTGGAATTCGACATTCCGCACGTGACCGGCTTCATGCTGATCGATTCGCTGCTGCCCGGCACCGACGAAGGCGCGTTCAGGTCGGTGCTGAGCCACCTGATCCTGCCGGCCATCGTGCTCGGCACGATTCCGCTCGCCGTGGTCGCGCGCATGACGCGCTCGTCCATGCTCGAAGTGCTGCGCGAGGACTACATCCGCACCGCGCGCGCCAAAGGTCTTTCGCCTGTGCGCGTGATCGTCGTGCATGCGCTGCGCAACGCGCTCATTCCCGTGGTGACCGTGATCGGCCTGCAGGTCGGCACGCTGCTCGCGGGCGCGGTGCTTACCGAAACGCTATTTTCCTGGCCCGGCATCGGCAAATGGCTGATCGACGCGATCAGCCGGCGCGACTACCCGGTGGTGCAAGGCGGCATTCTCATGATCGCGACACTCGTGATCGTCGTGAACCTGTTCGTCGATCTGCTGTACGGCGTGCTCAACCCGCGCATTCGACATACGAGGTAAGCGAGCCATGAAAATGCGAACCCCACAACACACCATTCAACACCAGGAGGCATGATGGCTGACATTCAGAACACCGTGCCTCGCGCCGTCACGCCGCCTTCGGGCCGCGCGCTCGTGCTGCGCGAATTCTGGGCGAACTTCTCGCGCAACAGGGGCGCCGTGGGCGCGGGCGTGATCGTGCTCGCGCTGATCGTCATCGCGATCTTCGCGCCGCTGATCGCGCCGCACAGCCCTATCGAGCAATACCGCGACTACGTGAAGATTCCGCCCGCCTGGCTCGACGGCGGCAACTGGAAGTTCATCCTCGGCACCGACGAAGCGGGCCGCGACATCCTCTCGCGTCTCATGTACGGCGCGCGGCTTTCGCTGTGGATCGGCTGCGTCTCGGTCGTGCTCGCGCTGATTCCGGGCATCGTGCTCGGGCTCGTCGCCGCGTTCTTCGAGAAGTGGGCCGACACGCCGATCATGCGTCTCATGGACGTGCTGCTCGCGTTGCCTTCGCTGCTGCTCGCGGTGGCCGTGGTCGCGATCATCGGTCCGGGTCTCACGAACACCATGCTCGCGATCGCGATCGTGGCGCTGCCCGGCTACGTGCGTCTCACGCGCGGTTCGGCTCTCGGCGAACTGCACAAGGAGTACGTGACCGCTTCGCGCGTGGCCGGTGCCGGCACGCTGCGCCTGATGTTCTCGCAGGTGCTGCCCAACTGTACGGCTCCGCTCATCGTGCAGGCGACACTCGGCTTTTCCTCGGCGATTCTCGACGCCGCCGCGCTCGGCTTCCTCGGCCTCGGCGTGCAGCCGCCGCGTGCGGAGTGGGGCGCGATGCTCGCTTCGGCGCGCGACTACATCGACAGCGCATGGTGGATCGTCACGATGCCGGGTCTGTCCATCCTCATTTCGGTCCTCGCGATCAACCTGCTCGGCGACGGGCTGCGCGACGCGCTCGATCCCAAGCTCAAGCGGATGGCCTGACATGAAAACGACCCCCACACTCCCTTCGGTCGTTGCCCCCCGAGGGGGCGTCAGTCCTCTTGGGGCGGCCCGGCGAGGACTGACATGAACAACGAACTTTTGACCATCCGTAATCTGGCGGTGAACTTCAACGGCCTGCCCGCCGTCGACCGCGTCAATCTGTCGGTCGCGCCTGGCGAAGTGCTCGGCATCGTCGGCGAATCGGGCTCGGGCAAGAGCGTGACGATGATGGCGCTGATGGGCCTCATCGACGCCCCCGGCAAGGTGAGCGCGGATTCGATCACCTTCGACGGCCGCGA
The DNA here is from genome assembly GCF_056155635.1 of Paraburkholderia sp. BR10141. Taxonomy (NCBI): domain Bacteria; kingdom Pseudomonadati; phylum Pseudomonadota; class Betaproteobacteria; order Burkholderiales; family Burkholderiaceae; genus Paraburkholderia; species Paraburkholderia sp. BR10141. The sequence continues at coordinate 175,501 of NZ_JBMIQH010000014.1, forward strand.
TCTGCTAAACGCCACCGGCAAGGAGCGCCGCCGCATCGTCGGCAAGGACATCGCCATGGTGTTCCAGGACGCGCTCACGAGCCTGAACCCGAGCTACACCGTCGGCTATCAGATCAAGGAAGTGCTCAAGCTGCACGAAGGGCTGCGCGGCTCCGCGCTCAACGCGCGCGCGCTGGAACTGCTCGACCAGGTCGGCATTCCCGACGCGAAGAACCGCATCGACAACTTCCCGCACCAGATGTCGGGCGGCATGAACCAGCGCGTGATGATCGCGATGGCCGTGGCCTGCAACCCGAAGCTGCTGATCGCCGACGAGCCCACCACGGCGCTCGACGTGACGATCCAGGCGCAGATCATGGAACTGCTCGTGCGTCTGCAGAAGGAGCGCGGCATGGCGCTCGTGCTGATCTCGCACGATCTGGCCGTGGTTTCGGAAGTCGCGCAACGCGTGGCCGTGATGTACGCGGGCGAGATCATCGAAACGAACCGCGTGCCGGACATCTTTTCGCGTCCGCATCATCCGTACACGGAAGCGCTGCTCGCCGCGATTCCCGAACACAACAAGGGGGCGATGCGGCTTGCCGCGCTGCCCGGCATGGTGCCCGGCCGCGACGACCGGCCGAGCGGCTGTCTGTTCGCGCCGCGCTGCAAGTATGTGGTGGATGACTGCATGAAGGCGCGGCCCGCGCTCGACGCGGTGACCGATGAAAGCGGCTACGCGCAAGTGCGCTGCATCAAGCCGCTGAACGCGGCGGTGACTCAATCCAGTGGAGGCGCGCGATGAACGCAGTCCAGCAACACGCGGCTCGTCAGGACCATCAGGACGACAAGGTTCTCGTCGCCGACGATCTCAAGAAGCATTACACCGTCAAGCGCGGCATGTTCGGCACGGGCACCGTGAAGGCGCTCAACGGCGTGTCGTTCTCGCTCACGCGCGGGCGCACGCTCGCCGTGGTGGGCGAGTCCGGCTGCGGCAAATCGACGCTCGCGCGCCAGCTCACGATGATCGAGCCGCCCACCGCGGGCAAGCTGACCATCGACGGCGAGGACGTTGCGCACGCAAACGCCGCGAAGATCGCCGCGCTGCGCCGCCGCGTGCAGATGGTGTTCCAGAATCCGTTCGCCTCGCTCAATCCGCGCAAGACCGTGGAGCAGACGCTAGGCGAGCCGCTCGCCATCAACACGCGCCTCACGGCGAACGAGCGCGCGGACCGCATCGCGCACATGATGCGCATCGTCGGCCTGCGCCCCGAGCACGCCAAGCGCTATCCGCACATGTTCTCGGGCGGCCAGCGCCAGCGGGTGGCGATCGCGCGGGCCATGATTCTCGACCCGCAGATCGTCGTGGCCGACGAGCCGGTTTCCGCGCTCGACGTCTCGATCCAGGCGCAGATTCTCAATCTGTTCATGGACTTGCAGGAGCAGTTCCGCACGAGCTACGTGTTCATTTCGCACAACCTGGCCGTGGTCGAGCACATCGCCGACGACGTGATGGTGATGTATCTGGGCGGGGTGGCGGAACTGGGCGACAAGGACACGGTGATCTCGCGGCCGCGCCATCCGTACACGCGCTCGCTGCTCTCGGCCACGCCCGCGATCTTCGAAGCGGACCGCCGCGTGAAGATCAAGCTCGAGGGCGAATTGCCTTCGCCGCTCAACCCGCCGTCTGGTTGCACGTTCCATCAACGTTGTCCATACGCAGTCGAGCGGTGTCGTAAGGAAGTGCCTGTTCTTCGCGAAGTGGACGGCCGTCAGGTATCCTGCCATCGTGCAGAGGAGGTGGGGGAAGAGGATGGGCGGCCCATGCCGGCCTGAAGCGACGGCGGCGCGTCGTTTTATTGCTACGCGCCGCCAGTTGATGGGCGGCCGTCGTGCCGCCTTTTTCACTGGTTTTCCCACCGTTTTCTCCGCCGCTCTTTCAATCGTTCCGGCTGCCGCCGTTATCGTGGCGGCCGGGCTGGGTACGGCTGTTCGGGTGACATTCGGTGTGGCTTTTGGTGTGGCATTCGCGGTGGCGTTGCGTGCGGCGTTGAAGCAGGCGTCGAGCGCTGCGGCGTGCGCGGCGCTCACGCTGGTCCTGGCGATCGGCGTTCTCGCGGGCGCCTCGGGCCCGGCGTTCGCTGGCGGCGCCGTCGCCAACACGCCCGGTGTGCACCCGGCCGTGCCCATGCCGCCCGGCACCGCACGCGGCGCGAACGGCGGCATTCCCGGCTTTCACGCCGCGCCCGCCGTGCCGAGCTACGCATCGGGCACGACGGCTGGCGGCCCGGTGCGCACCCAGCCTGCGCGCATGCCGTTCTATGTCGCCACGCGCGGCAACCTCACGATCTATCTGCTCGGCACGCTCCATGTGGGCGACCCCGCCGACTACCCGCCCGCCCAGCCGTTTCGCCCGCAGATTCTCGCGGCGCTCGCCGCGTCGCCCATTCTCGCGCTCGAGCTGTCCCCCGACGATCTGCTGGTTTCCCAGGACGACGTCTCGAAATACGGGGTGTGCAAACGGCCCTGCCTGCCGGGCCTGTTGCCCGATCCGCTCTGGCAGAAACTCGAGGCGCGCATGCGCGGCAATCCCGAGGCGCTCGCCGAGATCCGCAAGATGCGGCCGTGGCTCGCCTCGCTGCTGGTCGAAACCTATGATTCGCTGAGCGCCGGCCTGCAGACCGAGTTCGGCACCGAGGCGCAGTTGCAGAACGTGTTCCTGCGCTGGAAGGGTCGCCGCATCGTCGGCCTGGAGACGCTCGGCGAGCAGATGCGCGCCTTTACGAATCTGAGCCTCGCGCAGCAGCGCGAGATGCTCGCCCAGGACCTCGCGCAGACGCCGGCGCAAAACGTGTCCGACGTGCAGACGCTGCTGCACCTGTGGCGCGTGGGCGACGCCGATGCGATCGCCGCGTGGGAATCGGCGCGCACCGAAAAGCTCTCGCACGACGCGCGGGTGGCGGCGTCGGTCGACAATCGCATCGTCTACGAGCGCAACCGGCGTTTCGTTTCGCGCATGCAGCAGTACGTGGCGCCCAACAAGCCGCTCTTCGTCGCCGTCGGCGCGTTGCATCTGGGCGGACCTAAAGGCGTGCTCCAGCTGCTGCGCCAGCGTGGGTTCAACGTCGACCCGGGTTGAGCCAGGCCGGGCCTTTGCGCTCGCATCTTGTGCTCGCGCGCGGCCTGAATGCGGAAAAGCCGGCTTTCGCCGGCTCTTCTTGCGAGCGCATGCGTACGCGGGTCAAAACCCGAACACGTTCAGCAGCACGATATTCGCCGCGAGGATGCCGAGCGCCGTGGGCACCTGCACGCGTATCACCGCGTTCTTGTCGGGCAGTTCCAGCAGCGCGGCGGGCACCATGTTGAAGTTCGCGGCCATCGGCGTCATGAGCGTGCCGCAGTAGCCCGAGAACATGCCGATGGCGGCCATCATCGCCGGATTGACGTGGAACACGCCCACCAGCACCGGCACGCCCACGCCGCCCGTCATCACCGGAAACGCGGCGAAGCCGTTGCCCATGATGATCGTGAAGAGCGCCATGCCCACGCAATAGACCACGACGGCCACGAAGCGCACGTCCATGTTGATGTACGACGTCGTCACGTGCGCGACGGCCTTGCCGACGCCCGCGTCCGAGAACACGAGGCCGAGCATGCCGAGCATCTGCGGCAGGACGGCGGCCCACGAAAGCGCGTCGACGAGGCGGCGCGTTTCCTTCATCGACTGGCCGACGCTGTCGCGCGTGATGATGCAGGCAATCGCGAGCGCGATCACGCAGCCGATGCCGAAGCCGATCAGCGTGACGTTCTTCGGGTCGAAGAGCGGCTTGCCGCCGAAGACGAGATGGCTGGCCGCGAGCGTGAGCACGACGGTAATGACGGGAATGGTGAGCGCGGGCACGAAGAGCTTGTTGCCCAGTCGCTTCGCGCTGGCGATACGCGTTTCGAGCGCGAGCACCTTGGGCTTCGCGGCCGTCACGCCGCCGAGGCCGGCGATCAGCGCCATGGCGAGCACGAGCACGCCCACGACTTCGGCGGGCAGCAGATCGCCGACGAGAAAGATGAGCGCGTAGAGCAGCCAGAAGCCGCCTGCCGTGAAGCGGCGCGGATGCTCGCGGTCCATCACGATCATGCCGCCGACGATCAGCAGCACGATGCCGAGCAGCCAGAAGAGCCAGTTGAGGGTGAGCGTCATGCTTCGTCTCCTTGTGCGCGGTTTGCAGCCTTGGCGTCGCTCGCGTTGCGCATGGCGCCCAGTTCGCGTTCGAGCTTGCGGTCGAGCAGCCAGAGCCGGAAGCCGTGAATCAGGAACGCGCAGATCGCCGTGGGAATGCCCCAGAACGCCACGTGGATCGGCTCGACCGAAACGCCCGCTTCCTTGAGCAGCGTGACCATCAGCACGATCGCGCCGAACGCGACGAAGATGTCCTCGCCAAAGAAGAGACCCACGTTGTCGGTCGCGGCCGAGTAGGCGCGCAGCTTGTAGCGCACGGCGTCGGAGAGCTTGCCGAAGCGGTTTTCGGTGGCGCCTTCGGCCATCGGCGCGATGAGCGGGCGCACCATCTGCGGATGACCGCCGAGGCCCGTCAAGCCGACCGCGGCGGTCAACTCGCGCACGAGCAGATAGACAATGAGCAGACGCCCGGCGGTGGCCGCCTTGATGCTGCCGATCCAGATCTGTGCGCGCTCACGCAGGCCGTGGCGCTCGAGCAGCCCGATCACGGCGAGCGGCAACAGGATGATGAGGGGAATGTTGCGGGTCTTGATGAAGCCGGTGCCGATGGCGGCGAGAATCTTCGCGACCGGAAAACCCCCGGCGAAACCGGTGACGACGGCCGCCGCGGCGACGATCAGCATCGGATTGAAGCGTAGCAAGAAGCCGGCGATGATGACGGCCACGCCGATCAGCGGCCATAAGTTGACGGTGCTCTGCATGTAGATCTCCAAACGTATTGGCTTGTCGTTGATTGCCGCGGATAGCGGCGTTGACTTCACGGCTCTGACGGCCGTTCGCACAACTACGAACCTGCTCGGTACAACTACGCCTGGCAAGCTTGCGCTGCCGGGGGTTTGCCTTGTGAAAACCTTCGGTGATACGTCTCTAGCGGCGCGCGGCGCATGCCGCGCGCTTTGCTGCGTCAAAACTCGCGTGCGTCAGGCTTCGCCGGCCCCCGCCGCGCGCACGCCGATGCCTGCGTCGTCGAGCGCCGTGCGGATGCGCCGTGCGAACGCGAGCGCGTGCGGGCCGTCGCCGTGCAGGCAAATGGTCTGCGCGTTCAGCGGCACCCAGGCGCCGTTCACGGCCTGCACGCGCTGCTCGCGGATCATCGCGAGCGTGCGCGCGAGCACAGTGTCTTCGTCGTCGAGCAACGCGCCCGGCTCGCTGCGCGGCACGAGCGAGCCGTCCGCGCGATAGCCGCGGTCGGCGAACACTTCCTCGATCGCGACGAGCCCCGCCTCGCGCGCCGCCGTCACGAGGCCGCTGCCCGCGAGCGCGAACACCGTCACGGACGGATCGAAGTCGTGCACGGCCGAGACGATGGCCTCGGCGATCTGCGGGTCACGCGCGGCCTGGTTGTAGAGGGCGCCGTGCGGCTTCACGTGGGCGATGCGGCCGCCTTCGGCCTGGGCGATGGCGGAGAGGGCGCCGAGCTGATACAGCACGCCCGCGTAGATTTCCTCGGGCGGCAGGTTCATCTCCTTGCGGCCGAAGTTCTCGGGGTCGTTGAAGCTCGGATGCGCGCCGATCGACACGCCTTTCTCCACGGCCCAGCGCACGCATTCGCGCATGGCGTTGGCGCCGCCCGCGTGCCAGCCGCACGCGATGTTGGCGGAGCTCACGAGGTCGAGCAGCGCCTCGTCGGAGCCGCAGCCTTCGCCGAGATCGGCGTTCAGATCGATGGTGGTCATGATGGGTTCCTCTTACTGCCTGTCTTACCGATGGTGCTTGAAAATCACGCGCTCGCGGCCGCGTTCGCGCGGCGGTTCGCAAGGCGTTCGTCGTGCATGGCGATCGCGGTGTCGATCTGCCGCAAATACGCCCGTTCCTCTTCCAGCGCCGCGCGCGCGGCGGCCGGCGTCGCTTCCACGAAACGCACGCCACCGGTGAGCCGCACCTGGGCGAGCTTCCACCAGTCGGCGCGAATCACGGAGCCGATCTTCGGGTAGCCGCCCGTGGTCTGCGCGTCGGCCATCAGAACGATGGGCTGGCCGCTCGGCGGCACCTGGATCGTGCCGGGCAGCACCGCGTGCGACAGCAGATCCACGCCGTTCGCGCGCACGAGCGGCGTGCCCGTGAGCCGAAAGCCCATGCGATTGCTGTTGGGCGTGATCTGCCATTCGTCGGACCAGAGCGCGCGCTGCGCCTCGGGTGTGAAGCTGTCGTACTCGGGGCCGCGCAGCACGCGCACGGGCACGGCCCACGCCATGCCGTCCGGATGGCGTCCGCGCCGGTGATGCGGCTCGTCCGCGAGCGCGAAGTTGCACCACACGGGCGCCTTCACGCCGAAGGCCGGCGCGCCCGGGTCGAGCGCGGCGCGCTCGCGACCCGGGGCGAACGAGGCGCCCGTGGCGAGACGGTCGCCGTCCTTGAGCGCGCGACCTGCGAGGCCGCCGAAGCCCGCCGCGAGGTCGGTGCTGCGCGAGCCGAGCATGGGCAGCACGTCGACGCCGCCGGCCACGCACACATAGGCGCGCATGCCGCGCTTCGCGCCGTTCAGCACGAGTTCCTCGCCGGCGGCCACGGGCAGGCTCCACCACGACCAGACCGGGCGCCCGCCGAGCGTCGCGCCGAAGTCGGTGCCGGTAATGGCGATGCGGGTGGCGCGCGCGAAGCGCAGCGCGACGGGGCCGAAGGTGATTTCCACGCCGGCGGCGTCGGGCCGGTTGCCGACGAGACGGTTGCCCACTTCGAGCGCGAGCGTATCGAGCGCGCCGCCGGTGGCGACGCCCAGATGCCGGTAGCCGGGGCGGCCGAGATCCTGGACCGTGGTGAGCAGGCCCGCGCGCAATACTTCGATCATGCGTGCAACTCCGCGATGGTGAAACGCACGCGGTCGCCTGGCATGAGCAGCGAAGGCGGATTGCGCGAAGGGTCGAACAACTTCGCGGCGGTGCGGCCGATCAGTTGCCAGCCGCCTGGCGAGGCGGCCGGATAAATGCCCGTCTGCTCGCCGCCGATGCCCACCGATCCGGCGGGGACGGCCAGGCGCGGCTCGCGGCGGCGCGGCGTGTGCAGCGCGGGTTCGAGACCGCCGAGATAGGCGAAGCCGGGTTGGAAGCCGAGGAAGAACACCGTGTAGACGCCCGCGGCATGGCGCGCGGCGACGTCGGCGGCGGCGAGCGCGCAATGCTGCGCGACCGCTTCGAGATCGGGGCCGTCTTCGCCGCCGTAGACCACGGGTATCTCGACTTCACGGCCTGCCGCGCTCGCGTCTTCGGCCTCGCGCCATGCGTCGCGCAGCGCGAGCGCGAGCGCCGCGGCGTCGGCCGAGAGCGGATCGAAGGTGATCGTCAGATTGTTCATGCCGGGCACCACTTCGCGCACCGGCGCCCAGCCGCGCGCGAGCGCGGCGACGGCCCAGACGCGGCGCTGGACCTCGAGCGTGGCGGGCGGCGGCGCTTCGCAGACGAGCGCTTCGTCACCGAGAGGAAAAATGCGAGGGTCAGAATTCGGCATGTTGGATCGATCAGGGGACGGTTCGACCGGTCGGAAATAAGCGCACGAAAGATGCACAGGCGGTGCCGGTGCCATTCCTTCCTAGCGTACATTGTCGATAAATTATCTACAAATTATCAATAAGCGTTTTCGCCAGGCGCACGGCAGTCGCGCTGCAATTACACTCACGCCACGCCGCTTTGCCTTTTCGAACACCGACTACCGGGTTATCTGCCATGTCGCGCCAGCCGACCAAGATCGTTTCGTCCGAACATCTCGTCTCCGAGTCGAGCGCCGAGCTTTCCGAATTCGAGTACGCGCTCATCATGGCGAGCAATGCGTTCAACCGCTGGATGGTGCGCTGCATGTCGGCGGCGGGCGTGAAGGACATGACGCCGATCGAGGTGTCGCTGCTCCATCACGTCGGCCATCGCGAGCGGCGCAAGAAGCTCGCGGATATCTGCTTCGTGCTCAACATCGAGGACACGCACGTGGCCACGTATGCGTTGAAGAAGCTCGTCTCAAGAGGGTATGTAAAAAGCGAAAAGACCGGCAAGGAAGTCTTCTTTTCGGTCACGCCGGAAGGCCAGGCGCTGTGCCTGCGCTATCGCGACGTGCGCGAGAGCTGCCTCATCGCGACGCTCAAGGAAAGCGGCCTCACGAATCAGCAGATCGGCGATGCCGCGCAACTCATGCGCAATGCGTCGGGGCTCTATGACACGGCCGCGCGCGCGGCGGCTTCGCTCTGAGCGATCAAGGCGCGTTCAGCGTTCAACGTTCACGTGAACGTTGGCAAAGGTGCGTGGCGGCTTCCGTCACCACGGCGTCGAGCGGCAGGTCGTGCGCCTCGCGCGCAAGCACGCCGTCGTCGATGCGGCATGTTTCATACGCAATGCCAACCGTGACGGGCAACGCAACGCCCGGCCAGGCGGCCAGCGTGCGGTCGTAGTAGCCGCCGCCGTAACCGAGGCGATAGCCGTCGCGATCGAAACCCACGCAGGGCACGAAAAGAAGATCAGGCACGATCACTTCCTGCGATTGCGGCTCGAGGATCCCGTGATGGCCTTCGCACATCGGAGCATCGGGCGTCCAGGCGTGAAAGACGAGTGGCGTATGGCGCTCGGGAATGGCGGGGAGAGCGGCGCGGCGTGACGCATCGGCGGCGAGCCAGGCGGTGATCCAGGCGCGCGCATCGAACTCGCCGCGCAAGGGCCAGTAGAACCCGATCGAACGCGGCGAAAATTGCGCGACGAGCGCATCGAGACGAGCCGCGAGTGCCGCACCGATTGCCACGTCGGAAGCCGCCTCAATTCGCCGAGGAAGCAGCCTTGCACGCCAGTCCTTTTTGGATTCCGTGTGAGGGTTGCGTGCTATGCTTGGGTTCACCTCGCGCTCCAGAAATAACGATGTCCAAACGCCTTGTCCGAGTATATCGCGTGGTCGGTCTCGCACTGACTGCCGCGGCACTCGTAGCATGCAGCACGGCGGACGCCGTGCGCCCCGTCGCACTGCCCATAGGCGCAGTCCTTTCCAACGACGATCAGACTTTCATCCAGCTTCGCGAAGCCGCGCGCAACAACGATCCCGCGCGCGCCGCGCAACTCGCTGCGATGATTCCCGACTACCCGGCGCCGTCGTACCTCGAATACTTCCAGCTCAAGCCGCAGCTGTTCGATTCGCAGGGCCATGCGCGCATCGACGCGCCCGACGCGCCGGTGCTGTCGTTCCTGCAGCGCTACGACGGCCAGGCGATCGCCGACCGCATGCGCAACGACTATCTGACCGTGCTCGGCGCGCGCCACGACTGGACGAATTTCGACCAGCAATATTCGCGCTTCGTGCTCAACGACGACACGCAGGTGAAGTGCTACGCGCTGGAGTCGCGTGCGGCGCGCGGCGAGAACGTCGCGAACGACGCGCGTGCGCTGCTCACCGAGCCGCGCTATTACGGCGACGGCTGCGTCGATCTCATCACCGCGCTTGCCATCAAAGGCCAGTTCTCGAGCGACGACGTGTGGCAGCAGATCCGCCTCGCCTACGAGCAGAACCAGACCTCGACCGGCGCGAAGCTGCTCGACGGCCTTTCGCAGCGCCCCGACCCGACCGCGTTCAGCCAGGCCGTGAGCACGCCGCCGCTCACGCTCGCGCAAGGCGTCACCGCCGACCCGCAATCGCACCAGCTCGCGCTGCTCGCCGTCACCGTGATGGCGGCCAACGATCCGGCCATGGCAGCGGCCACCTTCGCCACTGTCGCACCGCAGCTCAGTTCGCCGGAGCGCGCGACAGGCTGGGGCACGATCGGCTATCAAGGGGCGTTGAAGCGCCTGCCCGCTTCGCTTGGCTGGTACCGCCTCTCGGCCAATGCGCCTCTCTCGAACCCGGCTTACGAATGGCGTACGCGCGCCGCGCTGCTGGGCGGCGACTGGACCATGGTGCGCTGGTCGATCGAACAGATGCCGGCCGCGCTGCGCGCGCAGCCGTCGTGGGTGTACTGGCACGCACGCGCGCTCAAACAGGCCGGCGAAACGGGCGCAGCGAACCAGGAATTCGCGTCGATTTCGCAGGGCTATCACTTCTACGGCCAGCTCGCCACCGAAGAACTCGGCCAGAAGATCACCATCCCGCCGAAGACCACGGTGAGCGACGCCGAAATCGCCCAGGCTGCGCAAACGCCGGGCTTCGCGCTCGCGCAGCGCTTCTACGCGCTGAACCTGCGGCTCGAAGGCAATCGCGAATGGAACTGGCCGCTGCGCGGCATGAGCGATCGGCAACTGCTCGCCGTCGCCGAATACGCGAAACGCATCCAGTTGCTCGACCGCACTGTCAACACGGCCGACCGCACGCAAACGGAGCACGACTTCTCGCTGCGCTATCTCGCGCCGTTCCGCGACGTCGTGGAGCGCGACGCGCAAACGAGCGGCCTCGACGTCGAATGGGCCTACGGCCTGATTCGCCAGGAATCGCGTTTCATTCTCAATGCGAAATCGGGCGTGGGCGCGAGCGGCCTCATGCAGATCATGCCGGCCACGGCGCAGATGGTGGCGAAGAAGATCGGCCTCGGGCCCCTGTCGCGCGACCAGCTCAACGATCTCGACACCAATATCCTGCTCGGAACGAATTATTTGTCGATGATCTACAATCAGTTCGACGGCTCCGCCGTGCTCGCCACCGCGGGCTACAACGCCGGGCCGGGCCGCCCGCGCGCATGGCGCCAGACTTTGCAGGGCGGCGTCGAGGGCGCCATCTTCGCGGAAACCATTCCGTTCCAGGAAACCCGCGATTACGTGAAAAACGTGTTGTCGAACACGGTCTACTATGCGGCGCTGTTCGAGGGCCGTCCGCAATCGCTGAAGGCGCGTCTCGGCTATATCTCGCCGTAAGCGCCGGGCCGTTGGACCGCGCCGCTTCCCTTCATACGGAAACGCGCACGGCAGACGGCACGCTGCGTGCTCCGTCTTCTGACTGGCGCGCCGCGGGACGAACCGGACCTCGTACGCGGCGGCGCCGCCTGCCCGAGGAGGTCGAAGATGCGACATCAAGCCATTGCGGTCATCGGCGGTTCGGGATTCATCGGCAGCCATCTCGTCAACGCGCTCGTCGAGGCGGGCAAGGACGTGCGCGTCGCCACCCGACGCCGCTACAACGCCCGCCATCTCACCCTGCTGCCCGTCGACGTGATCGAGGCCGATGTGTCCGATCCGGTCGCGCTCGCGGCGTTCGTCGAAAATGCGGACGCGGTCATCAATCTTGTCGGCACGCTCAACGGCGGGCGCGGCGATCCCTACGGCCCGGGCTTCGCGAAGCTGCACGTCGACTTGCCCACGAAGGTCGTCGCGGCCTGCGAGGGCAAGGGCGTGCATCGCCTGATCCATGTGAGCGCCCTCGGCGCCGACCCGCGCGGGCCGAGCATGTACCTGCGCTCCAAGGGCGACGGCGAGAAAGCCGTGCACGCGGCCCCGGCGCTCGCTACGACCATCTTCCGGCCTTCCGTCGTGTTCGGTCCCGAGGACACCTTCCTCAACCGTTTCGCGCTCCTGCAGCGGCTCTTCCCGATGATTCCGCTCGCTATGCCCGACGCGAAGTTCCAGCCGGTGTTCGTGGGCGATGTGTCGAAGGCGATCGTCAACGTGCTCGATCTCGATGCCGCGAGCGGGCACACTTACGAACTCGGCGGCCCGTCGGTCTACACGCTCGAACGGTTGCTGCAGTATTGCGGCGAAGTGGTGGGTCGGCACGCGCGCATCGTGCGGCTGCCCGACGCGTTCGGCCGCCTGCAGGCGCTCTCGTTCGAAATGGCGCCGGGCGTGCCGGTGCTCACGCGCGATAATCTCGATTCGATGAAGGTGGACAGCGTGCTGACCGGGCCGCTCGCCCCCGAGCTCGATATCGAGCCCGCGAGCATCGAGACGATCGCGCCGCTCTATCTCGCCGACGCCTCGCTGCGTTCGCGGCTGAACATCTTTCGCGCCAGTGCCGGCCGATAGCCCAACGCGGACTCTCAGCCGGCGCTTATTCAACTCACAACGGTCATTGGAACAATGAAGCTCGTAATCGGAGACAAGAACTATTCGTCGTGGTCGATGCGTCCGTGGGTGCTGCTCAAGCACTTCGGCATTGCGTTCGAGGAGGTGTTGATCGAGCTCGACGAGCCGGCCACCAAGTCGTCGATCCTCGCGTTCTCGGCCTCGGGCAAGGTGCCGTGCCTCGTTGGCGACGACGGCTTTGCCGTGTGGGATTCGCTCGCGATTGCCGAGACGCTCGCCGAGCGCTTCCCGCAGCACGCGCTGTGGCCGCGCGACGCGAACGCGCGCGCCCGCGCGCGCAGTGTGAGCGCGGAGATGCATTCGGGCTTCGGCGAAGTGCGCAACCACATGCCGATGAACATCCGCAAGGTGAAGCCGGGCGCCGGCGCGACGCCGGGTGCGCTCGCCGACGTCGCGCGCATCGACGCGCTCTGGCGCGAGTGTCTCGCCGCGAGCGGCGGGCCGTTCCTGTTCGGCGAGTTCAGCATTGCCGACGCGATGTACGCGCCGGTCGTCATGCGCTTCAACAGCTACCAGCCGAAGCTCTCGCCCGAAGCGGCGGCGTACGCGCAGCGCGTGAGCGCACTGCCCGCGGTGACCGAGTGGGTCGAGGCGGCGCGCCGCGAAACGCACATCGTCCAGGACGACGAGCGCGACGACGAATGAAGATCTATGTCGTAGGCGGCGCGATCCGCGACGAGATGCTCGGGCTGCCCGTGCGCGACCGCGACTATGTCGTGGTGGGCGCGACGCCCGAGCAGATGGCCGCGCAGGGCTATCGTCCGGTGGGCAAGGACTTCCCGGTCTTTCTGCATCCCGAAACGCACGCGGAGTACGCGCTTGCGCGCACCGAGCGCAAGACGGCGGCCGGCTATCACGGCTTCCAGTTTTTCTACGCGCCTGACGTGACACTCGAGGAAGATCTCGCGCGGCGCGATCTCACCATCAACGCGATGGCGCGCGAAGTGCAGCCGGGCGGCGTGCTCACGGGGGAGGTCGTCGATCCGTTCGGCGGCGCGCGCGATCTCGAGGCGCGCGTGTTCCGCCACGTGAGCGACGCGTTTCTCGAAGACCCCGTGCGCATTCTTCGTATCGCGCGCTTCGCCGCGCGATTCGCCGATTTCACCGTCGCGCCCGAAACGCTCGAACTCATGCGCGAGATGGTCGCATCAGGCGAAGTCGATTCACTCGTGCCCGAGCGCGTGTGGCAGGAAATCGCCCGCGGTCTCATGGAAGCGAAGCCGTCGCGCATGTTCGAGGTGCTGCGCGATTGCGGCGCGCTCGCGCGCGTGCTGCCCGAGGTCGACGCGCTGTGGGGCGTACCGCAGCGCGCCGACTATCACCCGGAGATCGACACCGGCGTGCATGTGATGATGGTGATCGACCATGCGGCCGCGCAGGGCTACACGCTGGCGGTGCGCTTCGCGGCGCTCACGCACGATCTCGGCAAGGGCACGACGCCCGAGGACGTGCTGCCGCGTCACCTCGGCCACGAAGGGCGCAGCGTCGACCTGCTCAAACCGCTGTGCGACCGTCTGCGCGTGCCCAACGACTGCCGCGAGCTGGCGGTGCTGGTCGCGCGCGAGCACGGCAACGTGCATCGCGTGATGGAGATGGGCGCGGCGGCGCTCGTGCGCATGCTCGAACGTTGCGACGCGCTGCGCAAACCCGCGCGTTTCGCCGAGGCGTTGCAGGCCTGCGAGGCCGATTTGCGCGGTCGGCTGAACTGGGAGAACGCGCCTTATCCGCAGGCGGAGCGCCTGCGGATCGCGCTCGTGGCTGCGCGCGGCGTCGATGCGGGGGCGATTGCGCGCTCGATCGAACGCGGCGGCGCCGAGAAGATCAAGGAAGCGGTGCACGAGGCGCGCGTGGCGGCGGTGGAAGCCGCGCTCGCTACGGCTTGACCGGTCGAGCGCGCGTTCAGAGCACGCGCACGAGAAACGAAAGCGCCATCGAAAGCACGAGCGTCGACATGAACGGCAGCGGATATTCGCGGCCGAAAATGCGCAGCGTGATGTCGCCCGGCAGCCGCCCGATGCCGAGCTTTCTGAGCCAGGGCTGGGCGCTCGAGAGAATTGCCACGGCGATGAAGGTGGTGAGAAACCAGCGGATCATGGTCGCGTGGCGTGAGCGTCAGAGTGTGTGGCTGCGGTCGCCGCGCGCAAACGCCGCGATGGTCTCGTCGATGCCGCGCGAAAACGCGATCACCTTGAACAGCTCGCCCATCTCGCTTTCCGATACGAGTTTCTGCACCGCGTTCGCGGCCGGCAGAAAGCGCTGCGCGTCGTGCGGATCGATCTCGCTCAGCACGTCGGTAATGCCCGCGTTCATCAGAAAGCGCGCCTGTGTGGTATAGCCGAGCAGGTCCGCGCCCGCTTCGACGCCCGCTTCGGCAATGCCCGTGAATTCCACGTGCGCGGTGATGTCCTGCAAACCGGGATAGAGGAACGGGTCGCCATGCGCGCGGTGCCGGTAGTGGCACATCAGTGTGCCTTGCGCGCGCTGCGCATGGTAGTACTCGTGGCGCGGAAAGCCATAGTCGATGAAGAAAGCCGCGCCGCGCTGGAGCATCGCGCAAACCGTGCGCGTGAAGGCGAGTGCGGCTTCGTGCGTTTCGGTCACGTAGTCTTCGCTGCCTTCCACGCCCGCGAGCGCGCTTGCGGGCCAGTTGGCATCGCGCCCGGAGTTCGCCGGCTGATCGGAAAAGACGAAGGCGCCTTCCGCGTTTGCGCTCACGCCGCGCTCGTGCCAGACGGCGTCCTTGCGCGAGAAGAGGCGCACCGGCATGGCGTCGAGCACCTCGTTGCCGATCACCACGCCTTCGAACTGCGCGGGCAGCGCATCGAGCCACGTCACGCGACTCAGCAGTGCCGGCGCGAGCTGCACGATGGTCTTGCGCTGGCGCTCGCGCAACTCGCCCGACAGATCGACGATGGCGTAGGAGTCGAACGCCACGCCTGCTGCGTCGAGTGCGAGCATCAGACCCGCCGCGAGGCGGCCCGTGCCCGCACCGAATTCCATCAGACGGTGCGTGCCGCTGGCGGCGAGCGCTTCGCCCACGGCGCGCGCGAGCGTCGCGGCAAAGAGCGGCGAAAGCTCGGGCGCGGTCACGAAGTCGCTGCCGTCGCCGGCAAAGAGGCCGAATTTGCGTGCGCCGCCGCCGTAGTAGCCGAGTCCCGGCGCATAGAGTGCGCGCTCCATGTAGCGGTCGAACGGGAGCCACCCGCCCGCCGCGGCGATCTCGGCGCGCAACGTGGCCGCGAGCGCCTCGGACTGCGCGAGCGCGATCGGCTCGGGAACAGGTAAACTATCGGGTTCGTGAGCTTTCGGATTCATCCCGACATTGTAAATGAGCGCAACTCCCGGCATCCGCCCGGCTGACGCCGACATGAGTGCATCCGACAACGGATCGCGCCCCGATTTTGGCGTAGCGGCGCCCGTCGTGCTGGTCACGGGCGGAGCACGCCGTATTGGCCGCGAGTTCTCGCTCGGCTTTGCGCAGCGCGGCTGGGACGTCGCGGTTCATTACGGCGAGTCGCGCGAGGCCGCCGACGAAGTCGTCGCGCAGATCGCGGCGCTGGGCCGCCGGGCTGTGGCGCTGCACGCCGACCTCGGCGACGAAGCCCAGGTGGCCCGGCTCGTGCCGGATTGTGTCGCGGCGCTCGGTCGTCCGGCGTGCGTGCTCAACAATGCCTCGCGCTTCGACGAGGACACCGCGCAGGATGTGGGCTACGCGAAGCTGCTGCAGCTGATGGCGATCAACGTGGGCGCGCCGCTCGTGCTCTCGCGCATGCTGTACGAGGCAACGCCCGAAGCGGCGGCGGACGACGAGACGCTGCGCCCATGTGTGATCAACGTGCTCGACCAGAAGCTGTACAACATGAATCCCGACTATCTGTCGTACACGCTGACGAAGGCCGCGCTGCAGAACGCCACCGTCGCGCTTGCCCAGGCGCTCGCGCCGAAGGTGCGCGTGGTGGGGCTCGCGCCCGGCCTGACGCTGCAGTCGGGCGACCAGACGCCGGCGAGCTTCGCCGCCGCGCACCAGGTTACGCCGCTCAAGCGCGCGTCGCGGCCCGCCGATCTCGTGGAAGCCGCGCTGTATCTGGCGCGGGCGACCGGCGTGACCGGCACGACGCTCGTCGTGGACGGCGGCCAGCACCTCCTGCCGCTGCCCCGCGACGTGATGTTTTTGACGGGCGGCTGACGCCCGAACGTGGATTGCATCTAGTTTTGCAACTAAATGCACAGCCCGCTGCCAGCAGAACGGCGAGCCAGCGGTGCTGACGAAGACAAAGGAATGCAAGCCGCCGCGCACGAGCGGTTTTGCAGACCGGCTGAACGACCCGCCGGGCGCGCCGCGCCGGCATACGTGCGAGAGAACGCACGCTTTTATCGACTGGAACCCGTATGTCCACCGTTTTGCTTCACCCCCGGCTCGCCGATTGCCGCCGGCTCTTCCTGCGCGACTACGAAGTGCACATCAACATCGGCGTGCATGAGTTCGAGAAGCGCGGCGAACAGCGCGTCATCATCAATGTCGACCTGTTCGTGCCGCTTGCTTCGACCACGCCGCAAGAGGACAAGCTGCGCGAAGTCGTCGACTACGACTTCATGCGCTCGACCGTCGCCGAACGCGTGGGCAAAGGCCATATCCATCTGCAGGAGACGCTCTGCGACGATCTCGCCGCGGCGCTGCTTTCGCACGAACTCGTGCGCGCGGTGCGCGTTTCGACCGAGAAGCCCGACGTTTATCCGGACTGCGACGCGGTGGGCGTCGAGGTCTTTCGCATCAAAGAGGACTGATTCATGAACGCCCCCGAAACGCTACCCGTTGGCGAGGACGCCGCGACCGAAGAGACGGGCCGCCAGGTGCTCACGCGCCGCGAGCAGAAGGAAGCCTACGAGAACAACAAGCTGTTCAAGCGCATCGTGCGTCAGGTCGGCCAGGCGATCGGCGACTACAACATGATCGAGAACGGCGACAAGGTCATGGTTTGCCTGTCGGGCGGCAAGGACAGTTACGCGATGCTCGACGTGCTGCTGCGCCTGCGCGAGCGCGCGCCGATCGACTTCGACATCGTGGCCGTGAACCTCGACCAGAAGCAGCCGGGCTTCCCGGAGCACGTGCTGCCCGAATATCTCGACAAGGTAGGCGTGCCGTACCACATCGAGAACCAGGACACGTACAGCATCGTCAAGCGCCTCGTGCCCGAGGGCAAGACGACCTGCTCGCTGTGCTCGCGTCTGCGTCGCGGCATTCTGTACCGCGTGGCGGGCGAACTGGGCGCGACCAAGATCGCGCTTGGCCATCATCGCGATGACATTCTCCAGACGCTGCTGCTGAACCTGTTCTACGGCGGCAAGCTCAAGGGCATGCCGCCCAAGCTGCAGTCGGACGACGGCAAGAACGTCGTGATCCGGCCGCTTGCCTATGTGAAGGAAACCGATCTCGAGAAGTACGCGGTGCTGCGCGAATTCCCGATCATTCCGTGCAACCTGTGCGGCAGCCAGCCGAACCTGAAGCGCGCGGAGATGAAGGCGCTGATCCGCGAGTGGGACAAGCGCTTCCCGGGCCGCGTGGAGAACATGTTCAACGCGCTAGGCAACGTCGTGCCTTCGCACCTCATGGACGCGAACCTGTTCAACTTCGC
Source organism: Paraburkholderia sp. BR10141 (assembly GCF_056155635.1). Lineage (NCBI taxonomy): Bacteria > Pseudomonadati > Pseudomonadota > Betaproteobacteria > Burkholderiales > Burkholderiaceae > Paraburkholderia > Paraburkholderia sp. BR10141. Next base: position 193,314 of record NZ_JBMIQH010000014.1, read on the forward strand.
GGACCTGCGCGCGACGGGCGTGGCCGATCCGGCCGGCGACATCGCGTTCGACGAAGAACCGTGTTCCACCGACCCGGCGCCTGCGGAAGGCACGGCGATCAAGTTCACGCCGTTCGACGATCTTTGAGCCTTACCTCAGATCGTCTCTGTGGTTCTGAAACGCTCCGACCCCGCATCGGAGCGTTTTTACTTCCGCCTGTCGATCCGAAGAAAAGCAGTTGTAAAACAATGTTTTTCGGGGCACGAGAGCCCGGCCGGCCGGCGTGTCGGGGATATCCCGCATGCTAAAATCGGCCGCTTCATCCTCATTCAGTCACTGATGCAATGAACATCGTGATCCTCGCGGCAGGCATGGGCAAACGCATGCACTCCGCGCTGCCGAAAGTGCTCCATCCGCTCGCCGGCAAGCCGCTCCTCTCGCACGTCATCGATACTGCCCGCACGCTGTCGCCCACTCGCCTCGTCGTCGTGGTCGGCCATGGCGGCGAAGCCGTGCGCGAAGCCGTCGGCGCGCCCGACGTCCAGTTCGCGCTGCAGGCGCAGCAGCTCGGCACGGGCCACGCGCTCGCGCAGGCGCTGCCGCTGCTCGACGCGAACGTGCCCACGCTCGTGCTCTACGGCGACGTGCCGCTCACGCGCGCTTCCACGCTCAAGCGTCTCGTCGACACCGCTGGCGAGAACGGCTACGGCATCCTCACCGTCACGCTCGACGACCCGACCGGTTACGGCCGCATCGTGCGCGACGCGGCAGGCAAGGTCGAGCGCATCGTCGAGCAGAAGGACGCGAACGAAGCGCAGCGCAAGATCGCCGAGATCAACACGGGCATCGTCGTGACGCCGACCGCGCCGCTCGCGGGCTGGCTCGCCGCGCTGAAGAACGACAACGCGCAGGGCGAGTACTACCTCACCGACGTCGTGGAAGCCGCGATCGCCGCCGGTCACCCGGCCGTGACCGCGCAGCCCCACGACGAATGGGAAACGCTCGGCGTGAACAGCAAGCAGCAGCTCGCCGAACTCGAGCGCGTGCATCAGCGCAACGTGGCCGAGGCGCTGCTCGTGGCGGGCGTGACGCTCGCGGACCCGGCGCGCATCGACGTGCGCGGCTCGCTCACCTGCGGGCGCGACGTGTTCATCGACGTGAACTGCGTATTCGAAGGCGAGGTGACGCTGGCGGACAACGTGAGCGTGGGCCCGAACTGCGTGATTCGCAGCGCGTCGATCGGCGCGGGCACGCGCGTGGACGCCTACACGCATATCGAAAACGCGGCTGTCGGCGCGAACGCGGTGCTCGGGCCGTATGCGCGTCTGCGTCCCGGCGCGAAGCTCGCCGATGAAGTTCACGTGGGCAACTTCGTCGAGGTGAAGAACGCGAACATCGGCGTGGGCTCGAAGGCGAATCACCTGAGCTACGTGGGCGACGCCGATGTCGGCGCGGGCGTGAACATCGGCGCGGGCACCATCACCTGCAATTACGACGGCGCGAATAAGCACCGCACGATCATCGAGGACAACGTGTTCGTGGGTTCGGATACGCAGCTCGTCGCGCCCGTGCGCGTGGGCCGCGGCGTAACGATCGCGGCGGGCACGACGGTGTGGAAGGACGTGCCGGAAGCCACGCTCGTGCTCAACGAAAAAACGCAGATCGCGAAAACCGGCTACGTTCGGCCGGTGAAGAAAAAGAACTGAACGGTTGAATTGCGGGCGCCGCCTGTCGCGCGACAAGCGCGCGGCGCCCACGCCTCTCATTGCAAAGGATCGAATCCATGTGCGGCATCGTCGGCGCGGTTGCGCTTCGTAACATCGTTCCCGTCCTGATCGAAGGACTGCGGCGGCTCGAATATCGCGGCTACGACTCGTGCGGCGTGGCCGTCGTGACGGCCGACGGCCCGCAGCGCGTGCGCAGCGTGGCGCGCGTGGCCGAGCTCGACGAGCAGGTGCGCGAGGCGCACTTCGAAGGCGTGACCGGTATCGCGCATACACGTTGGGCCACGCACGGCGCGCCCACGGTGAACAATGCGCACCCGATCTTCTCGCGCGACACGCTCGCGATCGTGCACAACGGCATCATCGAGAACTACGAGTCGCTGCGCGAAATGCTGCGCGCGAAGGGCTACGAATTCGTTTCGCAGACCGACACCGAAGTCATCGCCCATCTGATTCACAGCCTGTATCAGGGCGACCTGTTCGCCGCCGTGCGCGCAGCCGTGCAGCAACTCGCGGGCGCGTATGCGATCGGCGTGGTGCACAAGAGCCAGCCGCATACGGTGGTCGGCGCGCGCGCCGGGTCGCCGCTCGTGGTGGGCTATGGCAAGGGCGAGAATTTCATCGCGTCGGACGGGCTCGCCATCGCGGGCAGCGCCGAGCACATCAGCTATCTGGAAGAGGGCGATGTGTGCGAGATCACGCTGGAAGGCGTGCGCATCGCCGATCGCGCGGGCAATATCGTGACGCGCGAAGTGCGCGACGTGCAGGCCTATGGCGCGTATGGCGGCGCGGTCGATCTCGGCCCGTATCGCCACTACATGCAGAAGGAAATCTTCGAGCAGCCGCGTGCGATCTCCGACACCATTCCCGCCACCGACGCCTTCACGCCCGAACTCTTCGGCGAGAACGCGGGCGAGGTGTTCAAGGGCATCGACAGCATCCTGATTCTCGCGTGCGGCACGAGCTATTACGCGGGCCTCACGGCGAAGTACTGGCTCGAGTCGATCGCGAAGATCCGCACCGATGTCGAGATCGCGAGCGAATACCGCTATCGCGAGTCGGTGCCGAATCCGCGCGCGCTCGTCGTGACGATCTCGCAGTCGGGCGAAACCGCGGACACGCTCGCCGCGCTCAAGCACGCGCAGTCGCTCGGCATGGCGCACACGCTCGCCGTGTGCAACGTGGCGACGAGCGCGATGGTGCGGCTCACCGCGCTCAAGTTCCTCACGCACGCAGGGCGCGAGATCGGCGTCGCGTCGACGAAGGCGTTCGCCACGCAGCTCGTCGGCCTCTTCATTCTCGCCGTCACGCTCGGCAAGCTGCGCGGCCATGTGAATGCCGAACAGGAAAGCGCGCACCTGAAACTGCTGCGCCATCTGCCGGCCGCGCTCAACGGCGTGCTCGCGCTGGAGCCGCAGATCATCGCGTGGTCCGAAGAATTCGCGCGCAAGGAAAACGCGTTGTTCCTCGGGCGCGGGCTGCATTACCCGATCGCGCTCGAAGGCGCGCTCAAGCTCAAGGAAATCTCGTACATCCACGCCGAGGCGTATCCGGCCGGCGAGCTCAAGCACGGGCCGCTTGCGCTCGTGACCGAGGCGATGCCCGTGGTGACGGTCGCGCCCAACGACGCGCTGCTCGAGAAGCTCAAGTCGAACATGCAGGAAGTGCGTGCTCGCGGCGGCCAGCTGTACGTGTTCGCCGACGCCGATACGCACATCACGAGCGAAGACGGCATCCACGTGATCCGCATGCCGGAGCACTACGGGCTGCTGTCACCGATCCTGCACGTCGTGCCGCTGCAACTGCTCGCGTATCACACGGCGTGCGTGCGCGGCACCGATGTGGACAAGCCGCGTAACCTCGCGAAGTCGGTGACGGTGGAGTGAGGTTGTTCGCGCGCTGATCGCGCCTGTTGAAAAAAGGGATGCCATAGCGGCATCCCTTTTTTATTGGCCGATCGCGGCAGAAGGCGTTGAGAGGCCTCTCAAGCGGCTGCCGCGACCCGGCGCGTGGTCAGGGGTGATCAGACGCCCTGCGCCGGTTCTGGGGGCGCACAGCGCGCTCGTCGGGACCATGCGCCTGTCCGCCATGGCGAACCTCTGCCGAAACGCCGCTGGACGGTCATAATGTCGCCGTTCGATCAAGGAGGCGAAAGTGGCAAACGTGGCGCAATCCCGGCAACCGGGGCAGTCCGGCAGACTCCCCCGCCTGTTCGTGTTTTCCGGTGCGGGACTGTCTGCGGAAAGCGGCATTTCGACGTTCCGCACCGGCGACGGCATCTGGTCCCATGCGAGCATCGACGAGGTGTGCAATTACCTCACGTGGCGCCGCAACCGGCCCGCGGTGTTCCGTTTCTACAACCAGCGCATCGCCGAATGCGGCGACGCGCGCCCGAACGCCGCCCACGAACGGCTCGCGAAGTGGCAGGACGCCTGGGGCACGGAGCGCGTGCATCTCGTCACGCAGAACATCGACGACATGCTCGAGCAGGCCGGCGCGCGCCAGGTGACGCATCTGCACGGCGACATGATTTCGCTGCTGTGCACCGATTGCGACTATCGGTTTCCCGTGTCCGGCCGCGCGCTCGATCCGCAAGCGGCCTGTCCGTCCTGCGGGCAGGTGGAGGGCGTGAAGCCCGGTGTAGTGTTTTTCAACGAGGCCGCGCCCGAGTACGAGACGCTCTGGCGCATTCAGAGCGACATGACGCCAGACGATCTCTTCATCGCCGTGGGGACGGCATTCGAGGTGATCCCGCCCGAGCGGCTTCTGCCGCCTGCGCGTTGCGGGCATTACGCGCGCAATTTCCTCGTCGATCCGGCGCCACAGCGCACGGAATGCTTTGGCGTCGTCGAGGCCAAGCCCGCGACCATCGGTTTGCTCGACCTCGAGCCGACGATCGAGCGGATGATGGCGGGCGTTTAGCCCCAAGGTGTTCCTCACGCGATGCATTCAGCAAGGGCGTGCCTCCTCGGGGCACGCCTTTTTTCATTGCGCATGCGTGGGACACTTGAACACAGCGTGGAATGACTTTGCGCGAATGCGCAGCACGCGAACGAAGCGAGCGTCGCGTATATCCCCATAGTCTTTTCAGTATTTATATTTATAAGTAGTAGCAGTTAACAAGTCCTGGCATTAACTGTGGACAACACGAAAATTGCCTGTCGGCTCATACCGATGCAAAACGGATAGCCATGCGGACAAAGCTTGTACGCGTTGCGAGCTGCTGGGATAACTTTTCAGGCCGCAACGCCAGGTGCGTGGTTATCAAGAAGTGGTCCACAGGTCGTTCGCCAGGTCGTCCCCAGGTTGTCCAGAGGTGGGCGTGGATAACCTGGTTCGGCGCGACGCAATTACGCGTTATCCACACGAAAAAAATGGCGCCACTCGAAAGCGACGCCATTTGTCGAAATAGTGCGGAGCGCGAGATCAACGCCAGAAAATCATGGCGCGTTTTTACGCCGTTTCGGCAGGTTGCGCAGCGGCGCGCTGCTTCGCGAGCATGCGCGCTTGCCAGGCCGGCAGGAGCTGGCAGGCGAGCAGGCCGGCGAGCATGAGCGCGCAGCCGGCGAGTGCGCGCGGCGTGAGCGTTTCGCCGAGTGCGGCCCAGCCCGCGAGCGCGGCGAACACGCCTTCCATGCTGAAGATCACGGCGGCGTGCGCGGGCGCGGCGTCGCGCTGCGCGACGACCTGCAGCGTATAACCGATGCCCACCGAAAGCGCGCCGCCATAAAGGATGGTGGGCGCGGCGCGCACGATGTCGGCCGCGCGCAGCGGTTCGCACGCGAGCCCGATCGCAAGGCACACCACGCCGCAGGCGACGAACTGCACGATCGAAAGCGCGAGCGGATCGTGGCGCGGCGCGTAGTGGCCCACGAGCATGACCTGGATCGAGATCACGAGCGCGCAGCCGAGCTGGTACCAGTCGCCGTACATCACCGAAAAGTGCTCGTTGATGCTGAGGAAGTAGAGCCCAACCGCGGCGAGCGCGGCGCCGAGCCATGTGCCGACGCCGGTGCGATGGCGCAGCAGCACGCCGAGCATCGGCACGATCACGACATAGAGCGAACTGATGAAGCCGGCGTTGGCGATCTTCGTGTAGCCGAGTCCGATCTGCTGAAGCGAGATGGCGACGGCCAGCACGAGGCCGAGCACGGTGCCCGAGCGCAGCAGCGTGCCGTTGAACAGCGCCGGCGCCGCCGTGTTGCCGCGGTCCGCAGCGCCGCGCCCGCTGGTGCGGCGGCGTGCGAGCAGAAAGACCGAAACGACGCCGGCGCCCAGCAGGAAGCGCAGGCCGGTGAACAGGAATGGGCCGATGGCGTCGAGGCTCAGGCGCTGGGCGACGAACGCCGAGCCCCAGATCAGGGCGGCGGTCAGCATCAGGAGATTGGCGCGCAGGTGGCGGCGGGAGGCGGATTGCAAGCGGAGATCTCTTTTCGCGGGGAACTGTCAATCTGGCCCGAATTCACTTGGAGCAGGCCAATTCAGCGTATTACGTGAAAAAACAACGAACATCCGGAAAACGGACGCGTAAAGGCCGATCGTATCCGAATTGAAAGGGAATTGTCTCCCGGAAAATACACCCGGCCATTAGCGGATGACAAACGCCCTACGCTGCGTAATACTGCTTCGCGCGAAACGCCCGCCCAGATCGGCAAGCGGATCGTTTTGCGGTTTCACGCTGTTCTAATTCACAACGTGCCGGTCATTATTTGTCAGGTTTTGGGGAACAACAGATGAAAAAGATTCTCGCCTCGCTCATCGCAGCATCGTTCGCACTGGTCACGGCTTCGGCATTCGCACAAGACGCTTCGGCTCCCGCTGCGACCGCACCGGCAGCCAGCGCGCCCGCAAAGGCCAAGAAGCAGCACAAGCAACTCAAGCACCACGGCAAGCGTGCCGCTGTGTCGGAAGGCGCATCGGCCGCCGGTACGGCAGACAAGGGCCAGGCAAACTAAAGCGCCCGTCAGTCGTAAAAAAGCCAGAGCAACTGCTCTGGCTTTTTTTTGCGCGTTCGCCGCGGGTGCGAACTCAGGACGCTTCGCGTGCGAGCCCGGCCTCCAGCAATTCCGTCAGCAGCCCGTTCACGCCGCCGGGATGACCCTCGGCGCGCGCCTTCAGCTTGTCGACGAGATCGGCGTTGAGCTTGCACGCGAAGGGCACGAGCCCTTGCGCCTGGTCCAGCTTGCGCTGTTCGCGGCGGTCCAGCGCCGGTTGCGCCGCACCCTTGCCGAAGCGGTCGGGCCCGCTCTTGTGCGTCGCTTGCATCAGTTTCAGTGCCTTGTTCTTCTCAAGGTCGGTTTTCTTCATGGCCATATGTCGTGCTCCGGTGTTGGGCGGTGGCGCGCATTGTACGCAAACGCCCGCGTGCGTCCATCGCGGCGACTGGTCTCGTGAGCGCCAGTCAGCCGCATCGAGTACCCGTGAATACCACTACGCGTCGCCACCGCGATCCGGTCCCTCATGGCCGTTGTGGCGCTCGAGCCGGTCATGTGCCGCGTGCGCCTCGTTCACGGGGCGCGTGAGGCCGTCGATCAGCGTGCGCATGCGCTGCCAGTGCGAGCCTTCCCAGAACACCCGCCGGCAGACGTCGCAGGTCACGAAGCGCGTCTGCCGGTCGTAGACGCCGGCGGGCACGCGCTCGCGCACCGCGGCTCGCTCGATCGGCCGCAGTGGCGAGTTGCACATGAGGCAGAGGCGGAACGGCCGCGCGCTCGCGGCGAGGTCGAGCCGCTCGAAAATCTCGTGGACCTGGGCGCGCGGCTTGAGCGCGCGCACGTAGCAGCCGTGCGTGATGCTGCGCCGCTTGAGCAGTTCGCGGTCGCGCGTGAGGACGATGCGGTGTTCGGCGGCGGCGAGCGCCTCGATCTCGTCGTCGGGGAAGTGGTTGTCGTAGAGCGTATCGAAACCGGCCAGCCGCAGCAGTTGCGCGAGGCCGCCCAGATGCGCGTCGGCGACGAAGCGCAGTTCGCGCAGCGGCGCGTCGCGCACGCGCAGCAGCGGCCGGATGTCGAGCGCCTCGAACTTCGGGTAGACGGCCACGCGGTCGCCGTCCGCGAGCGCATGGTCGAAACCCACCGATTCGCCGTTCACGAGGATCAGTTCGACCTCCGTGTGCGGCACGCCGAGCGCTTCGATCATGTGTTTCGCCGTCGCGTTGCGCGCGCAGGCGCAACTGAACGCACGCCGGCGCAGCGGCCGCGCAAGAAAGTCGTTCAGCTCCTCGTAAAAACGGAAGGTGGCGGTGACCATGCCAAGCAGTATCGCACCGCCTGCCACAGCGCGCGTGCGTTCGCGCGGCGTGAGGGCCCGCCTGCAGCGTGGCCCGTCTTGTGCTGTACTGCACCTTTGCCCCGGGTTTTCCCTCGTTTTTCATGGAAGGAGCAGGCGATGGACATCGGATTTATCGGTCTTGGCGAAATGGGCGGTGCGATGGTCGGCAATCTGCTGAAGGCGGGCCACACGGTGCGCGTGTGGAACCGCACGGCCGCGAAGGCGCAGGCGCTTGCCGACGCGGGCGCGCGCATCGTCGGCACGCCGGGCGAGGCCTTCGCCGGCGACGCCGTGTTCTCGATGCTCGCCGACGACGCCGCGCTACGCGAGGTCATCGACGCGACGCTGCTCGACCATGCGCCACAAGGGCTCGTGCACGTGAACATGGCGACCATCTCTGTCGCACTGGCCGAAGCGCTAGCACAGGCCCATGCCGGGCGTGGCCTGCACTACGTGGCGGCGCCGGTGCTCGGGCGCCCGGACGCCGCGCAGGCGGCGAAGCTCACGATCATGGCGGCAGGCGCGACCGAGGCGATCGACCGCGTGCAGCCGCTGTTCGACGTGATCGGCCAGAAAACGTGGCGCGTGGGTGCTGTGCCGCAGCAGGCGAACGTGATGAAACTCGCCGCGAACTTCATGCTGGCTGCGGCAGTCGAGTCGCTCGGGGAGGCCGCGGCGCTGCTCGACGGCTACGGCGTCGCCATGCGCGACTTCCTCGACGTCGTGACGGGCGGCCCGTTCCCGGGCCCGGTGTATGCGGGCTACGGC